>JBPPMU010000103.1:0-11038 GCA_051306215.1 Gemmatimonadaceae bacterium
TCGGGCCCAGCGCTTCTGACATAGACCAGATGGTTGAGGCTGTTGGCTTTGGAACGCTCGACGAGCTGATCGAGGCAACGATTCCCGCCAACATACGTTACCGCGAAGAGCTTGGCATTCCGCACGGGAAAGCCGAGTTCGAAGTTCTCGCGGATTTTCGCGCGATGGCGGCCAGGAACAAGGTATTCCGCTCGTTCATCGGGATGGGGTACTCCGACTGCGTGACCCCGCCCGTGATTCAGCGCAACATCATCGAGAATCCAGCGTGGTACACGGCCTACACTCCCTATCAGTCGGAGATCGCCCAGGGGAGGCTCGAGGCGCTCCTGAATTTCCAGACAGTCGTCTCGGATCTGACCGCGATGGAGATAGCCAACGCATCGCTGCTCGACGAAGGTACGGCGGCGGCAGAAGCGATGACGATGAGCTACGGCATAAAGGGCAAAGACGGGAAGGAAGTCTTCTTCGTCTCAGCCGAGTGTCATCCGCAGACGATCGACGTCGTGCGAACGCGCGCGGGCGTGCGCGGGATCACTGTGCGAGTTGGAGACCATCGCAGCGAGACGATCGGACCCGACGTCTTTGGCGTGCTCGTGCAGTATCCGGCTTCCGATGGCGCGGTGCTCGACTACCGCGGGTTCTGTGAGAGCGCTCATGCTGCCGACGCGCTCGTCACCGTCGCCGCCGACCTGCTGTCGCTCGCACTGCTCGTTCCTCCGGGCGAATGGGGAGCCGACATCGTGGTCGGGAACACCCAGCGCTTCGGCGTTCCGCTCGGTTACGGTGGACCGCACGCGGCGTTCTTCGCGACGAAGGGCGAGTTCAAGCGCCAGCTGCCCGGGCGCATCATCGGCCTGTCGCGGGATGCCGACGGCGCGCCTGCACTCCGCATGGCGCTGCAGACGCGCGAACAGCACATCAGGCGCGAGAAAGCGACGAGCAACGTTTGCACGGCGCAGGTCCTGCTCGCGGTAGTCGCGAGCATGTACGCCGTTTATCACGGGCCTGCCGGCCTCACTCGTATCGCTTCGCGCGTTCATCAGTTCGCGACAGTGCTCGCCGAGGGGATCCGCAGGCTCGGGTTCGGCATCGCGCACGATGAGTTCTTCGACACAATCAGAGTAGAGCTCGGGACTCGCCGCGCGGCGGAGATCACTGCGGCCGCAAATCTCAAGCGGATAAATCTGCGCGCCGTTGCTGAAAACGCGGTGTGCATCGCTCTCGACGAGACAGTGAGCGAGTCGGACCTGTCGAATCTCCTCGAGATTTTTGGCGGCTCCGCCGATCTCACTCCCAAGTCGCTCGCGGCCGGCGTGGATCCCCGCTATGACGAGCGATTCAAGCGAACGACTGCCTTCATGCAGCACCCGGTGTTCAACACCCACCGGTCGGAGACGGAGCTTCTCAGGTACATGAGAAAGCTTGAAAGCCGCGACCTCTCACTCGTCCATTCGATGATTCCGCTTGGCTCGTGCACGATGAAGCTGAATGCGACGGCGGAAATGATGCCGGTGACATGGCCGGGATTCTCGAAGATCCACCCCTTCGCGCCGCTCGACCAGGCCGAGGGATACCTCCAGCTGTTCAGCGAGCTCGAGGAGGCGCTGGCAGAAATCACCGGCTTTGCAGGCGTGTCGCTGCAACCGAACGCAGGCTCGCAGGGCGAGTACGCCGGGCTACTCGCGATCCATGGTTACCACGAGTCGCGCGGAGACGGACACCGCGACGTCTGCCTGACGCCACAGTCCGCGCACGGGACAAATCCCGCCAGCGCGGTCATGGCGGGAATGAAGGTAGTGGTGGTGAAAACCGACAAGCGCGGCAACATCGACATCGACGACCTCCGGTCGAAGGCCGAAGCTCATAGCGGAAACCTGGCCGCGCTGATGGTCACGTACCCGTCGACTCACGGAGTGTTCGAGGAAGGAATTGCCGAAGTCTGCAGGATCGTTCACGAGTTTGGCGGCCAGGTCTACATGGATGGCGCCAACATGAACGCGATGGTCGGCCTCTGCCGCCCGGCGGATATCGGAGCTGACGTCTGTCACCTCAACCTTCACAAGACCTTCTGCATTCCGCATGGCGGTGGTGGACCCGGAATGGGCCCGATCGGAGTGGCGAAGCATCTCATGCCGTTTCTTCCCGGCCACGCAGTGGTGCCGCAGGAGGGAAGGGAGACGATCGGAGCGGTTTCATCCGCGCCGTGGGGGAGCTCGAGCATTCTTCCGATCTCGCATGCGTACATCCGGCTCATGGGAGGAGATGGACTCACCTACGCCACGAAGGTCGCGATCCTCAACGCGAACTACATAGCGAAACGACTCGAGCAGCATTTCCCAATTCTCTACAAGGGTGCGCATGGTACGGTAGCGCACGAATGCATTGTAGATACTCGCGTCGTAAAGGGCACCACCGGGATCGAGGTCGAGGACATCGCCAAGCGCCTCATGGACTATGGCTTTCATGCGCCAACCGTCTCATTCCCCGTTGCAGGCACGCTGATGATCGAGCCGACGGAAAGCGAATCGCTCGCCGAGCTCGATCGTTTCTGCGAGGCGATGATCTCGATCCGCGGTGAAATCAGGGAGATCGAGGAGGGGAGCGCCGATCGCAAGGACAATGTCCTGAAAAACGCGCCCCACACACTCGCGCGGATAACTGCCGACACTTGGAATCACCCGTACACGCGCGGAAAGGCGGCGTTTCCGGCGGCGTGGACCCGAGACAACAAATTCTGGCCGGCCGTAGCGAGAGTCGAGAGTGCCTATGGCGACAGAAATCTCATATGTTCGTGTCCGCCTGCCGATTCCTACGCCGACTCCTCAATCTCCGGCGTTGCGGCGGCCTAAATGAACGATAATTTTGGTGGGGGAAAACCAGGCCAATAATGTGGCCTGTGCCCGCCGGGCGGCTCGCGCCTGACGATGTTCGCCACAATCCTGCTCACGGAGCCGGTATGAACAAGGCGGAAATGCTGGAAGCGCTGCAACGACAGACGAAGCTGAGACCAACTCACGTGAAGCGAGTTGTCGACGCGATCTTCGACCCCCAGGACGGGGTGATCTCCAAGCAGATAAAGCGAGGAGGGAAGGTGACGATCGCCGGGTTCGGCACGTTCGACCGCCGCAACCACAAGGCTCGCGACGTCAACAGCGTATTCACCGGTCGGACAGTCAGAGTGAAGGCTCGCAAGATCCCGGGCTTTCGCGCCGGTGTAAGTCTCAAGGAAGCCATGCGGTAGTAACTGAGAAGGGCGGCGCGTTGAAGCGCCGCCCCTCTCGCAATTTCAATTCCCGCGCGCAGTCAGGAGATGTGGCTCGTGTAAGCTGCCGAGTCCATCAGGGCGTCGACAGATGACGGATCGTCGGCGCGCATCCTGATCATCCATCCGGCTCCGTACGGATCGCTGTTGACGAGGGCTGGCTCGCCGTCGAGCCTCGGATTCACCTCGGTCACTTCGCCGGCTAGCGGCGAGAACAGCTCGGACACCGCCTTCACGGCCTCGATCGTTCCAAAAACGTCGTGCTTGCCGAGCTTCGTGCCCGCCGCCGGGAGCTCGACGTATACGACGTCGCCCAGCTCCCCCTGAGCGTAGTCGGTGATACCGATCTCGACGATGCCGTCGCCGGTCGTGCGGACGTACTCGTGCTCTTCCGTGTATTTCAGGTCATCCGGAATATTCGCCACTCACTACCTCGCTTTGGTTGTACTGGGATTCCCGAATATATAGAAGGCCGGCTTGCGCAGCGGGGCTAGCCCGGTGACGCGCCGAGCGACGACACGCCGCCGCCTACTATCGCTCCCCACACCTTTTCGACTTCCGCCTCGAGCTCCTCCAGCGTCCCCGCGTTCTCGATGACATAGTCGGCCCGCGCGCGCTTGAGATCGGCCGGCATCTGCGACGCGATCATCTTCATCGCCTCTGTTTCGTCTATCCCGCGGTCGCGAACAATCCGCTCGAGCCTGAGCGAGCGGGGCGCGTCGACAAGCACTATCGTGTCGAAATCGTCGGCAAGGTGACGTTCGAAAAGCAGCGGGATTACGCAGACAATGAGCTTCTCACCCCGCTTGCCGGCCGCGTCGATCTCTCTCTCCCGCAAACGCGCGACCTCCGGATGAACAATCTCGTTCAGCGCCTCGAGATCTGACTGGTTCTGGAAGACGATGTGGCGAAGCGACGACCTGTCGAGATTTCCCTGATCGTCAACTACGTTCTCGCCCCACTTCGACTTTATCGCCTCGAGCGCCGGACTTCCCCTCGAGACAGCCTCGCGCGCGAGCACGTCAGCGTCAACGATCACGGCACCTCGCTCGGCGAGCATGTCCGCCACTCGGGATTTCCCGCTGGCGATGTTTCCTGTCAGGCCTATTAGACGCATCGTTTCCGGGTAATTGGCAGAACCAACATAAGACACGAGTCAGAAGAAGCGTACGAAATTTATGTGCCGCTCCGGGATTCGTCCGTTTACGGAACCGATCCGGAGGTGATTCTCAGGCCGACGATCGACACGACGAGCAAGGCGACGAACACGAGGCGGGCGAAATCGCGGGGCTCGTCGAACAGCAGGATTCCCAGTATGACTGCCCCGACGGCACCGATTCCCACCCAGATCGCGTATGCCGTTCCGATTGGAATCGTCCGCGCAGCGAGGGAAAGAAGAAACATGCTGGCCGCTATCGCGAGTCCCGTAAGGATGCTTGGAACGGGCCTGGTAAATCCGTCGGTGTATTTCAGCCCGATCGCCCATCCGGTCTCGAGAAAACCTGCCGCCACGAGGTAGATCCATGCCATCGTAACTCCCGGGCCGCGCTCGGGCGGCTAAAGCAATGAGGTCTGCCCCACGTCCCTGCGTGGCGCCGAGAAGCACATCCTGCAGCGAGCCTCGTACGATTCGGTTCCGCCGACCATGATCTGCGGTGAGTCATAGGGGGCAGGCTGGCCACCGATCAGGCGCTGGTTCCGGCTCGCCGGACCGCCACACAGCACGCAGATAGCATGGAGCTTGTCCACCACCTCGGCGATTGCCATGAGCGCAGGCATCGATCCGAATGGCTCGCCGCGGAAATCTGTATCGGTGCCGGCGACTATCACGCGGCGTCCCCTGCCGGCGAGCGACGTTACGAGCGGAATGACCCCGGCGTCGAGAAACTGCGCCTCATCGAGTGCTATGACATGCGCCATTGGGTCGATCTGAAGCGCAATCTGAGCGGCCGAATCGGCCGGGAGCGCTTCGACTGTCCGGCCGTCGTGGCTCGAGACGCTGTAGATACCGGCGTACCGCGCGTCGAGGTGCGATTTGAACACCTGGACTTTCTTCCGCGCGATGATGGCGCGCCGCACGCGCCTGATGAGCTCTTCGCTCTTTCCGCTGAACATCACACCGGCAATTACCTCGATCCATCCGCCGGTCTGGTGGAACGACTGGCTCATCAGGTACCGCGGCGGGGAGGGCGGGTGAATCCATCGCGAGGCGGGCGCCGGTCGCCCGATGGCGGTCGCCTGTCGCCTGGTGGCGGTGCCTGGTGGGTGCGCGCTTCGAGCTCCGCGGCCTTTCGCAAAGTGCGCTCGGTCTCGAGCAGGCGAAGTGCGGCCGCAGCTATCTCAATTCCGTCGTGCCGTTCGAGCAGCGGCTCGAGCGCGAGGACGTCACGGGTTGCCACTCCGGTTTCGATTACGCTGCTCAGCTCGCGCCGGATTGCCACCTCCCTTTCGCGAGCCGCGTTGCCCGGCGCGGTGAGCGTGAACGGCCTGACCTCGCCGCCTGACATGCGCCTAAGGGTGTCGACATCGCGCGGCTCGACCAGGGCGACGATGGTCACTGCTCCGGCGCCTGCGGCAGCCGCTAGCTGGGCTCTCGATTCCGGCATCTCGTAGAAGACCACCGCGTAAGTCGACGGCGGAATGTCACCCCGGCTCACCTTGACCGAGGGCGAATCCGGCTGGTAGCCCAGGAGGCGAAGCGAAGTGCTCACAGTCGCCTCCACATCGTCGCTGTTGGCGAGCACAACCGCTGAAGGCGGGTCCATATCGTCCAAAAGCCGGCGCAAGGCCGTCTTGCGAGTCGCCGGAGTCACTGTGACGTACTGCACCGGAATGGGAGTGCCCTCAGGCTCATCGCCGGCCGGAGCGTCCCTGTGTGCACGACGGAGGTAACGTTCGGCGAATGCGTTGACCCGGCCCTCAGAGCGGCTCGTCACGACTATGCGGGCGGCATCCTTCGGAAGCTCGCTCATTACCGCTTCGAGCGCCTCGATGTCATCCGGATTTCCGGCAAGGATCTCGTCGGCCCAGGCGAGCACGACTGACTTCACACCATCGAGCTTGAGGTGGCTTCCCCGAACGAGGTCCCTGATGTCGCGGGGCGCGCCTGCGGCGGCGAGAATTGGGCGGCCCGACATGAGCCTGATCGCTCTTCTCGCACTCGTGACGGGGAGGAGCTCGATGCCGGCCGGCCCGGTGATCCCCAGGACGGCTTCAGCGATCGCGATCGAGCTCTCGGGATCCGATGTCAGGACGAGGAGCTGCGTGGCGCCAGCGGCCGGATCGACCCGCTCCAGCGGGCCAGTTAGAAAACGGGGTACCGATGCCATCGATCGCGGCAGTGTGTGAACCACATTCTGGCTGCGTCCTGAGCCGCGTTCCTCTCTCTTTTCCGGTTCCACCGTTGGTGCTCCTGAATGCGCAATGGCGCGGCTTCCGCCGCGCCGATACTGTTATTATTCGTGGGGTAGCGGGAGTGTCCGCCTACCTGAAAGATAGCAGAATCGACGCGGCATCGCCGGGCGCGACCGCGAGCTGCCGACCCCTTCCCAAGAGCCGATGATCACCGCAATCGTCCTCATAAAAGCCGAGCCGAGGTCAATCCAGGAGTGCGGGACGAGGCTTGCCGGTATCGAGGGAGTTGCGCACGTGTATTCGGTGTCGGGCGAGTGGGATCTGGTGGCGATCGTCGAGGTGACCGACTACGAAGGAGTTGCGACTGTCGTCACGGAGCACATCACGACAGTTCCGGGCATTCGCAGCACGCAGACGCTTACCGCATTCAGGGCGTACTCGAAGAAGGACCTCGAGCAGGCGTGGGACATCGGGCTGGAGTGACGCCGGATCAGGGAACAGGCGGAAACGACCGGGAGTGGCCCGCTTCGACACACGAGGCGACGCGGTTCATTCTCGATCGCCTTCCCGACAGCTCGCCCCTTGATGGCGGCCCGACCGACGCGGGCCGGATCGCGCGTCCGGAGGAGCCGGCGGTGCTCGTCGCTCCGGAGTTGGTCGAGGGCGAAAGCTTCGTATCGGTTCACGTGTGCGACCCGCACGCGGCCCGGGGAGTCTCGGGATTTGCGGCGTTTCTGGACGGATCGCAGGACGTGAGGGTCGTGAACCAGTCTGATGGAATCCCGATTGTCTGGGCCACAGTATCGGCGACAATTCGCGAACGCATCGACCGCCGGCTCGTTTCGTGGCAGGGGAGGGCGCCGCTTGTCAGCCGCCGCTATTACATACCATTCAGGTATGTCGAAGGAATGAGCGGGGAGCTGCGTAACGATTTGCGGGTCGTGGATACGACTGCTGTCGCCGATTCCTCCGGCAAATTTCCGTCGCCGCATCCGGCGGCGCTGCTCGAGGCAGCGGTGAAGCGGGTTCAGCGCGACCGGGAGGATCTCGAGAGGACGCTGGCCGAAACCTGGTGCTCGGGCGAGGAACGCATTCTGTTCGTTGACGGCGGAATAGCGGGCAGTGATGCCGTTTCCGCTTCGCGCCTCGCGGTGGGAGTCGTCAAGAGCCATCGCCGCATCTACGCGACAGGAGACGCCTTCAGGATCCTCGTCAGGCTCGAGCCCGGCTGCCGGACGTCGATCTTCAGGGTGTCGTCCCGCTCCCGGAGCGCGGTCGCGAGCTGGTACGTTCGAATCCGCTCGGCTGCGGGTCGCGACGCGCTTTTCGGGCTCATCAGGGTGGAGGCTTCGCTCACGGAAGACATCTCCTCGCGTGCACACGAGATATCGCGATGGCTGATCGCCGAGGGCTCACCGCTCGCGCTGCCGGACGGGAGGTGGGACAAGATGGCTTACGGAATCAGGCACACAGAAGAATTTCTCAGGGCGGTCTCGTGACGGCGCCACTTGGACGTGTTGTCGCAACCGAGCGGAAGCCCAATACTCCGCACGAGTTTCATTTCTGGACTTCGCTCGAGTCAGTGGTCGGGATCGGGACGATCGTGCGCGTTGACGCAGCGCATGCGGTCCAGGGCCAGATCCCTCACATCTACGGAATCGTTGTCGAGGGGTTCAGCTACACCGACCTGCAGTCCCCGATGCACGACGTGCTTGGCCACGATGGCTCGCCGGCCAACGCCGGGTTCTCGGTAACCGAGCGCGCTGAGATACGACTCTACACCGCGGCGGTGCTGAGGCAGATTCCGGAAGAGCCACTTCAGCCTGTCCCGATGGGTGAGGTGTTTCTCGCCGAGGAAGCTGATGTCGCCGCCGCGTTGCGAATGGATGGTTACCTCCGCGAGGGCGCGAACACCGGAATTCCCGTAGGCGTTTATCGCGCGGGGGCGACGGATTCAGTCGTCTATCTCGACGCGGATTTCCTTCTCGGTCCCGAGGCAGCGCACCTCAACATCTCGGGCATGTCGGGGCTGGCGACGAAAACGAGCGCCGTCGAATGGCTCCTCTCGTCGGTCTTCGCGCATTTTCCGGCCGAGAAGGGATCGATCGCAGCGGTGTGCTTCAACGTGAAGGGACCCGATCTCTGTTATCTGGACCAGCCCGCTGACCGGCTCGAGGAGTCGGACCGCGTTCTCTACGAAAAGATGGGAGTGAAGCCGGAGCCATTCCAGAACGTACGCTACTTCGCGCCCTATACGGCGAAGGGTTACGCGCTCAACACGCTCCGGTCGAACGAGGCGCTTCTCCACAACGTCACACCCCTGACGTGGGGCCTTCGCGAGGTTCTTCAGTACGCGGAAGTGCTGCTGAACAAAGATGACATAGACGCCAAGGCAGACGCGCTGATCGACTTCATCACCGAGCGAGTTGTAGACCGCCGGATGGAGAAGGAAGGACCCCTCTCTCGCGATCACACAGTTCAGTCGTTCGGCGACCTCGAGGCCTGGTTCAGGGACCTCCTTCATGGGATGGAGAGATCGAACGCCGAGTCCTGGCGCACTCACCACATCGCCACGATACGAAAGGTCCGCAACCGGCTGTCGAACATTTCGACGCGGTGCGCGGGGCTCGTAACCGATACCGGCGACGTGAGCGACCTCCCGTTCGGGAGCTTCGAGGACCGTTCGGTGTACGTAGTCGATGTTGCATCGCTCGAGGAGGATGCGCAGGACCTGATATTCGCCCGCATCGTCTCGAAGCTTCGCGAGCATCTCGAGCGCCGCGATCTCGGCGTCAAGCATCTCATCGTTTTCGTCGACGAGCTCAACAAGTACGCGCCGGGCGACGGGCACGACACGTATGTCCGGAAGATGCTTCTCGACATCGCTGAGCGTGGCAGGTACCTCGGTCTCGTCCTCTTCAGCGCGCAGCAGTTCCGCTCGCAGGTTCACCGCCGGGTGGTGGGAAATTCCGGCACCGCGCTGTACGGAAGGATGGACTCCGACGAGCTCGCGACGCCGGGTTATTCGGTACTGAGTTCCGCGACGCGGACAAAACTCGCGACGCTTGAAAAAGGACAGCTGATGGTTCGTCACCCGCACTTCACGCAGCCGATATTCGTCCGCTTCCCGCGGCCGGCGGTCATGCTCGGCAGGGACGGCGCCGAGCGTTATCCGCAGGCGACTGACGTGACGCTCGAGAATGCGCTCTACAGGTCGCTCCGCGGGCTCGATTCCGGGATCACCATGGCCTGGGTTCAGCAGCATACCGCTCTCTACGACGAGGAGGATCTTGTCAGGGCGCGGAACGCAACCCTGCTTGCAAGGCCTGAAAACGTGCGTGCCTTCTTCCAGTCGCGGCTGCGAAGCATCGTTCCGCCGGAGGCAGTCACGGCGCAGGGCCGCCCTGCTGCAAAACCGCTGCGCCCGATTCCGATTGGAGATCCTTATGGCGATTAGCCGCCGCGTTCTCGCGTCGGCGATCCTGCTGTCGGCACTCCCGCCTGGCGTCGCGTCGGCTCAGCCCGTGCTTCTCCGGATCCGGCCGCACGCCGGCGACACGCTTTCTGTCCGGATGGAGCAGAGGGTCGAGATGACAGGCGTGCCTGCGGGCTGCGCGACGGGTTATGCAGGCGGCGGGCGGGCAGCGAAGTCCGTCAGGCCGCAGCGCGAATGCAGCGACTCGACACGCCAGATGACGAGCGTCATGCAGGTGTTCAGCAAGGCGATTGTGTCACGCGTGACGGGGAACGGAGCGGTGATACTCGCGGTCACCGACTCTGTGCGGTCGTCGCTCACGAGCGGCAGCGGCCCGCCCGCGCCTCCCAGAAAAGTCAGTTCGAGCAGGGCCGGCATCGAGATGATTGTTGCGACCGACGGGGGGGCGGAGGTTTTGGACGCGGATGCGAGCGACGAGCTTCGCGCCGTTTTCGGCCAGATGCCTGCAACGCTTTCGCGCAGGCCCGTCGCTGTTGGAGAGACGTGGGTTCGCCGGATGCGGATTCCCATCTCGACCGAGGCGGGCGCGACGAGCCTCGTCACAGCCACGTTCCGGCTCGATTCGCTTGGCCGGAACGGCGACATTGCGCACATCTCGATGAAGGGAACACTTTCACACGATCATCGTGACGGAAGCGACTCGGAGCGCGACGGATGGCTGACGGGCACAATGCAGCTCGACCGGCGACTGGCGTGGATAACCGATACGCGTGCAGTCATCGACGTAGAATCGATGGTCAAGCCGACCACCGGCGGTGACCCGATGCGCGTGCGCACCAGGATAACGCAGGCCCTCAGCTCAAAACCTCTCAGATGAAGCTGGTTCACCTCTCCGACCTGCATCTTGGGTTCAGGCAATACCAGCGTCAGACCGATCGCGGGCTGAACCAGCGCGAGGCCGATGTCGCGAAAGCTTTCCAGAAGGC
>JBPPMU010000104.1:0-12901 GCA_051306215.1 Gemmatimonadaceae bacterium
CGACAGAGCTCGCGGTAAAACACCGGCCTGCTGCACTGATCCTTCAGTCTCCTTTTACGTCTGCGAGAGACATGGCGGGGAGGATGACAGGCTACCGGCCGACAGGGTTCTTATGGCCCCTGATTTCACGCTTACATTTCGACACTGGCGTTACAGTGGCTTCAGTTCATGCGCCAGTATCGGTTTCCCACGGCGAACGTGACCGGCTGATCCCGCCTGAGATGGGGCAACTGGTTTACAACGCAGCCCGGAAGAGGGGAGAGTGGCTCCTTGTCCCCGATGCTGCCCACAACGACGTGGGCAGCCGGGGAGGAGAGGCTTACTGGAACTGGATGAAAAAGGCGCTCCTGCCTGTTACGGAGTAACCGGCTGCCCGAAGAAGTCTCGCAGCACTATCGGTCCCGCATTCACAGCTTTCAACCCTGCCTCGATGCTCGCGCGATCCCCAACGACGACTATCGCGATTGATGCCGGGTTTATGTATTGCCGTGCAACCCGCTGAACCTCTGCCGCAGTGACAGCTTCGATGTTCTGCACATAGGTGTTGTAGTAGTCAAGCGGCAGGTCATAGACGGCGACAGGTATCAGGGCCGCCGCGATCTGCTGCGTCGTCTCGAAGTCTCCGGGCAGGCCGAGCTGCATATAACGCTTGGCCTTTGCGAGCTCGTCGGCAGGCACTGATTCACGTATAGCGTTCAACTCCTTCATGAACTCGATGAGCGCGGAATCGGTTTTTGCTGCAACGATTTCCGCTGATGCCGTAAACGGGCCTGCAGATCTCCGCATGTCGAAAACCGATCGGGCCCCGTAGGTGTAGCCGTGTGTCTCGCGCAGGTTCTGCATGAGCCGGCTCGTAAAAGATCCTCCGAGAACCGTGTTCAGGACACTCAGTGCGAAATAGTCCTGCGTGGAGCGCGGCACGCCGATCGATCCGATCCTGAATGACGATTGGGGTGCCCCCGGTTTGTCGACCAGATAGATGGTCGTACCGGTCGCCCTGGGCGGCTCAGGAAGGGCCGCCTGAGCAACGTTTCCACGTTGCCAACCCCCGAAGAGCGTACGGATCTTTTCTTCGATCTGTGCCGGGTCTACGTCCCCCACGATGATGAGTGTCGCATTGTTGGGAACGAAATTGCCGCGATAATGAGCCTGCAGGTCTGCCGGCAAAAGACTCTTGACGGAGGCCTCACTTCCGATGAGCTGGCGCCCATATGGGTGGCCGCTTCCGTAGAGAATCGCCGCATATGCCTGGTTGGCTATCGCTGTCGGCTGATCTTTCAGCTGCAGCAGGCTCGTCAGCCTGTCCCGCTGGATGCGCTCGAATTCACCCTGCGGAAAGGATGGCCTGAGAGCAACGTCCGCGAAGAGGGCAAGAGCGCTGTCGAGCTGTGATATCGGCGTGTGAAGCCGTATCGTCGACGCATCCCAGTTGCTCGCCCCCGTAAGCGAGATCCCGAGGAATGCCGCTTGATCGGCTATTTCGAGGCTCGACCTCGTAGTCGTGCCTTCGGTGAGCATCGCCGCGGTGAGGTTGGCGAGGCCCGTTTTTGATGCGGGGTCGATTGTCCCCCCGCTTTCGACGACGAGAACGAAGTGGGCAACGGGTAACTCATGATGTTCGACCACCATGAGCTTGAGGCCGTTCGGGAGCTCTCTGGTGGCGATAGGAGGGAGCGATACCGCCGGCGGTGATCCGAGTACCGGCTGCTTCGTTCTGTCGAGAGTCTGAGCTCCAGCGGTCAATGGAACGACGGCGAGCGAGAGGAGCCCAAGGCCTCCGCGGACGAGTCCGGCGCTCACTGGCCACCCCCATTTGCTGTCAGCATCATCTCTCTTTTCCCCTCTGGAACCACCGTCAGAACAACCTTGGGCCTGCCAAGGTAGGCCTTGGCGACACGTCGGACATCGCCTTGTGTCACCTGTTCATACCGTGCGGCATCCTGCTGCACATAGTCCGGAGTTCCTGCCATGTAGTTGTATGAGTTCAGTGTTTCAGATTTCCCCAGGTTGCTTGCCAGGCGGTTCAGGAAACTCGCCCGATAGGAGTTCTGCACGCGACGAAGCTCCCGGTCGGTAATCTCTTCGCTCATGAGCTTCTGCAACTCTTCACTCACGATCCTGTCGATTGCCGTCAGACTCTGCTCTGGCTTGGGCGTGATGTTTATCTCGAACCTTCCGGCAAGTTTGCTCGACGCCTGAAACGCTGATACGTCCTGGGCGACCTGCATGTCGTAGACGAGCCGCTTGTAAAGTCTCGAGTTCTTGCCGCTCGCGAGCACTGAGGCGAGAACGTCGAGCGCTGCATCGTCCGCGTCAAAGAGTTTTACCGTCGGCCAGCTGTAGTAGGCACGCGGAAGCTGAACCCTGTCCTCGAGGATCAGGAACGTGTCCTTCGGTACGACCGCGGGCGAGACCGCAGGACGCGGTGGAATTGCGGGACCCCGTGGAATGTCGCCGAAATAGAGTTCCACCAGGCGTTTCGCTTCAGCAGAGTCAAAATCACCCGCGATCGTCACGCTTGCGTTGTTCGGCGCATAGTATGTCCGGAAGAACTCCGAGACGTCCTCGACCGATGCCGCGTCGAGATCGGCAAGCGACCCGATGACCGACCACGAGTAGGGATGTCCAGCCGGGTACAGTGCAGCCAGAATCGTCTCTTCGGCACGCCCGTAGGGAACGTTGTCGATCCCCTGCCGGCGCTCGTTTTTCACTACTTCGCGCTGAAGATCGAGCTTGGCCTTGTCCATTGTCGGAAGGAGAAATCCCATCCGGTCCGCATCGAGCCACAAGGCCAGCGCAAGCGCGTTCGAAGGGAGGTTCTCGTAATAGTTCGTCCTGTCTTCCGTGGTGGAGCCGTTGTTGTCCGCTCCTGCCGCCTCGAGCGCCACGTCGAACATTCCGACGGGAACGTTCTCGGAACCCATGAACATGATGTGCTCGAAAAGGTGGGCGAATCCCGTCCGGCCAGGCTTCTCGTCGCCGGAGCCGACCTTGTACCAGGTATTCACCGTAACGATTGGGGTCGAATGATCTTTGTGAAGTATCACCTCCAGACCATTGGGCAGGGTGTACTTCTCGAACTGGATCTTCGGGACAACACTGGTCGCCGCAACAGCAGTCGGCGCCGTGGGGACAGATGCCGCTGGAGCACAGGCGGCGACTAAGTAACAGAGTGATACTAATTGTCGTTTCACGTCTTCCTCTCGAAAATGAACGCCAGCGGTGCCTTCCATGATTCGCTCAACACGTATTTCCACCTTTTCTCGCTGTTCGGGGCGATCGGACTTGTCCTCGTCGGCGATGTGTAGGGAGTCAGCCCGAACCGTCGTCCCATTATCCAGAGCCGCAGCATGTGAAACGGATCACTGACGAGGATTGCCGTCTTCATGCCCCTTTTCCCCAGAGTATCGGCAACGGCCAGCATCGATTCCCTTGTCGTTCTTCCCCGGTCTTCCATGAGAATCACGGAGTCCGGAACGCCGAGCTTCCGGGCATAGACACGGCCCACGGCTGCCTCGCTGGTCGTATCTCCCGGCCCTTGTCCCCCGGTTAGGACGAGCAGTTTCCCCATTTTTCTATTCCACAGGTCGATTCCATGATCCAGCCGCGCCTTCAGAACAGGTGACGGCTTTCCATCATATTGGGCCGCGCCCAGCACCACTATTGACTCAGCAGGACGTGCCTGGTCTATCGAGCTGAAGATCAGCACGGTAGCCATCGAGGCAGCCCAGAGAAGAGCTACGCCGACGATCACGCTTGCGACAATTCTCACCATCGCCCTTGCAGCCCAGCCCATGGCTCAAGCTACTAGAACGGAACACTCGCGTGTTGTGTCGGGCAGCTTACGGCGTAGCCTTTGGCGCTGAGTGCCGTGCTGTATTCGTCCTGAACTTCCGCTTCACCGTGCACGAGCCAGACCGGACCGAGACGCGGGGAGGCGGCCCTTACCCTGTCGAGCCAGGTCGTGAGCTCGGTCCTGTCGGCATGTGCGCTATAGCCGTTGATGATCTCGACCTGCGCTCGGAGAGGCACTTCCTCGCCGAAGACCTTGATCATCGGCTGGCGTTCGACAATCCGCCTGCCCAGGGTGTGTTCGGCCTGGAAGCCAACGATAAGAATGGTGTTGCGCGGATCGCTCGCTCCATGAGCCAGATGATGAAGTATCCGCCCAGCTTCCATCATCCCGGATGCAGCAATGATTATCATCGGGCCCTTTGCGCTATTTATTGCCTTTGACTCCTCGACGTCCCGGGTGAAACGGAGAAGCGGAAAATCAAACAGTTCCGGGACGTGTTTCACCAGATCCTCCGATTCGTCAAACGTTTCCGGGTGCATCTGGAACACCGTCGTAGTATCGGTCGCAAGCGGGCTGTCGACGTAAACGGGAATCGAGGGAATCGCGCCTTCCCTGAGCAGGATGTGGATGTTGTAGAGCATTTCCTGCGTCCGCCCCAGGGCAAACGCCGCTATCATGATGCGGCCTCCGCGCGCTGCTGTCTCTCTGATGACCTTCGCCAGGTGAGCTCTCGCTCCTTCGACCGATTCGTGATCCCGGTTGCCGTAGGTGGACTCCATTATCACAGCATCCACATCAGTGGGAGGTACCGGGTCCCTTATTATGGCCAGCCCGGACCTGCCGATATCCCCCGAGAACGCCAGCCGCTTCGTCACTCCATCTTCCGTACAGTCGAGTACCACGGATGCTGAGCCGAGGATGTGTCCTGCATCCACAAAGGTAGCTACCACCCCCGGGACGACATTGAACGGCTTGTTGTATGGCACGCCGACCATCAGGTCCATCGTCCTCACGGCGTGACGCATTCCGTAGAGGGGCTCAACGAACTCCCTCTTACTCCTCGCGAGAAACTCGGCATCCTTTTCCTGAATGTGCGCAGAGTCTGCGAGCATTATCGCACAGAGGTCACGGGTAGCAGATGTAGCCCAGATTGTCTTGGCGTAGCCCTTTGATACGAGAAACGGAAGCCGGCCTGAGTGGTCGATATGGGCATGTGAGAGGACCACGGCGTCAAGCTCTCCAACCGGGACGGGCAGGAGCCTGTTCTTGTCCGCGGATTCACGGCGTTTTCCCTGAAACATCCCGCAATCCAGCGCAACGACGTGCCCGTTGACGTGCAGAACGTGGCAGGACCCGGTAACTTCGCGGGCCGCGCCGACAAAGGTTATCTGCAAATGTTTCTAGCCTTCGGCGAGCGTATCGCGCGAAAAAAGGATTGTCAGACGCTGTTCGTCCTGCGACATCAGCGCAGGCTCCCAGCCACCCCGGCTCCGCTCATTGAGAAGGTCGGTCAGCGTGTCCTCGTCCTCACGCGTGTGCCGGGTGAGCTTTACCACCACAGCCTGGTATTCTTTCATGCAGACGGGAGATGAAGATATGTTAGGTCCACCCCGGGCTCTCGACGGCACGCAGCCGGTATTTACTCGATTCCCCCACGGTGGAAACACAAAATGATCGAACAGATACCTGATTTTCCGACGCTGACAATAATCCGGCATCCGCTGGTTCAGCACAAGTTGACGATCCTTCGAGACCGGGAAACCCCGACGAAGATCTTCAAGGAGCTCGTTGACGAGATAGCGATGCTCATGGCGTACGAGGCGACGATAGATCTCACCGTCGAGCCGATTCCCGTCGAAACACCCCTCGAGCAGACCGAGGGGCGCCACATAAGCGGCAAGAAACTCACACTCGTTCCGATCCTGCGTGCAGGACTGGGTATGGTCGAAGGAATACTTCGCCTTGTCCCTGCTGCACGCGTAGGGCATATCGGGCTCTACCGCGATCACGAGACGCTGCTTCCGGTGGACTATTACTTCAAGGTCCCGGGTGATGCCGCGGAACGTGATTTTTTCGTTCTCGATCCGATGCTTGCGACGGGGGGAAGCGCGGCCGCTGCGGTCGATTCCCTCAAGAGATCAGGTGCCACGCGGATAAGATTCCTTTGCCTTGTCGCCGCCCCTGAAGGCGTGAGACGTCTCGCGGCCTCACACCCGGATGTTCAGATATATTGCGCGGCGCTCGACAGGGAGCTCAACTCTCACGGATACATCCTCCCCGGACTCGGTGATGCCGGGGACCGGTTGTTCGGAACTCGCTGAGGTTCAGGAAAACCATTCCTGCGGGTTGGTTCGCTGCTGGCTGGCGGCAGCAAGGATCCAGTCTTGCGACGGGTCTCCGATGACCTCATCGACGACACGATCAAACCAGACGTGTGCCTGCGCAACGTCACCGATACGTCGCCAGAGCTCACCAACAAGGTAAGTAAGAACCGCGCGCTCCTCGGCGAGCACCGCATCGTACTCCGCCAGCACACGCTCGAACGCCCATGCCGCGTGCCTGCGAAAATACCGCTCCGCCTCGACATCTCCTTCATCTACACAACACCATGCAGCACGCAGCAGAAGGTCGGCTATGTGGCGATCCTCAAGCCCCTGCCATTCTGCGACCTTTGCAGCTGCCTCGTATTTGACGGATCCGCTTGTAACCCATGGACCACGGGGAGCAAGTTCATTCAACACGTGCTCCTTCAAAATCGGGCTTATATCCGCTTCATGGGTAAAATCCGCTTCACCGCCCGAATAGCCGCAGCCGTCACAGGTGTGAATCTGGTACGCGAGAGGCTGAGTCCCCGCCGCTCTTTCGTGAAAATCCGTCCTTTTTCCGCCGAAGGCGTTGGTGCTCGCCACCGCCTGCGATCGGAAACTGTTTCCACAGACCGGACAGCTCAATTCGATCTGGCGCAGCGTAGTCATTGCTCCCTCGGCATGACTTCCCAGTTCGTCAGAGGAAATTTTTGTGCCATGTTAATATTTGGCGCTCATTAATTATCGCTCTTGTTGGAAATTTCATGTGAGGGTATTTTCTCGCATCCTTCGAGCGCGCCGCGCTCCACCTCTCACCGCGAACCTGGTTGTTGATGCTGATCAACCTGCTGCCCGACTTCTTCGCAGTCCTGAACAGCACCGATCGCATCGCGGCATATCACCGCTACTTCGACACCCACCGCAGTCTCCTCGAGGCGTACTGGGAGAATTACGTCGTCGCACCAGACAGTCCGCACTTCTCGGAAGTGGTGAAATCGGCAGCACTTGCCGGACGTACAGACCTCCGGACCATGCTGGAGCGAATTGACGTCGTTACCCTGGCACGTAATGCCGAGGATCAGTGCCGCGCGCTTCTCGAGGTCGACTCGGACATCGATGTCGTGCTTATGATCGGGGTCGGCGCCGCAAATGCAGGTGAGCTCGTTGTAAACGGCCGGGGGATCGCTTTTGTCTGCCTCGAGCATTTTACCAGCGTCGCGAATCCTGAAACGCGCGGGCTTGGCCTCGATCCGGAGCTCATTCCGCTCTGGCTTTCCCACGAGATTGCCCATGCTGTCAGGTATACCTCGCCGACGAGCCGAAGCGAGATGAAGCCGATCATCGATGAAAGCGATGGTTATTACTCGTATTGGGAAACGGGAAAACGGGCTACGCTACGAGAGCTCCTGATCAACGAAGGTATCGCCGTTCAGGTCTCTCGCCTCATCAGCCCTGGACATGCCTCGTGGGAGTATTACGGATATGACCGCAGGGAATACGCGCGGATCCGGGAGATGGGGCCCGTAGTGGCCAGGTCACTCCTCGGCAACTTCGACAAGGCAGGCCTTGGGCTGCGGCTCAAGTATTTATCAGACGGAATGAGCGAGGACGCCCGTCGTGTTGGAGACTATGTGGTTCCTGACCGGTGTGGGTACTATATCGGTGCACGCATGGTCGAACACGCAATTGTCACCAAAGGTGCTGCCTGGACAACGCGAGCCGGTGCTGGTGAGATTGCCTCGCTCGCTGGCGAAGCACAGGCCACAGCGTAATCAATTCTATTTCCCAACACAAAACGAGCTGAACACCCGGTCGAGCACATCCTCCGTGCTTACCGCGCCTATCAGTGACTCGAGGGCAGTCGCCGCTGAGTGCAGGTGAACTGCAGCCACCGGTGCGGGAAGACGCCCTTCCATCCACGCGTCAGCAAAGGCAGCAACCTCCTCGCGCGCCTGGCGGATCCCGTGAATATGTCTGCTTCGTGTGAGTATCGGCATGTCAGCGACGACAGCTCCAACGGCCGACATCAGAGAGCGGTCAATCTGCGCCATCAGCTCCGTGAGCCCCGCGCCTGTTTCAGCACTTACTGAAATATCTTGCCCTGAAGGCTCGTCGCCGGAGGGTTGGGCGAGGTCACTCTTCGTCCGTACACGGAGAATTGGTGCGGTGGTCCTTCCCTCAAGTGCCTTCATTGCCGCAATTACCGAGGGTTTACTGTCCCCGCAGGCAAGCACAACATTCGCCCAGCGGAGATAACGCTCGCTTACCTCGATTCCGATCCGCTCGACGACGTTACTTGTTTCCCGCAGTCCGGCGGTATCGACAAGCCGCAATGGCCAGTTTGCAGTTTCGATAAAGCTCTCTATCGCGTCTCTCGTTGTGCCGGGTATCTCCGTTACGATCGCGCGGGACTGCCCGAGAAGCGCATTGAACAGGGAAGACTTGCCAACATTCGGCTCCCCTGCGATTACCACGACGGCACCTTCGCGAACCATCTCCCCTGCTGGAACTGTGGCCAGGAGTGCGTCCAGTGATATGAGGAGGACCTCGATTTCAGTTGCGATGCTTTCCCTGTCGATCGGCCCATCATCCTCTTCCGGAAAGTCTATGTCGTAGGCAATGAGCGCTTCCACTGATATGAGGTTTTCGCGGAGTTTTTCTATCCGACGCGAAAGTCCTCCATCCAGCTGCTTTACTGCCGTACGATGCATTGCCTCCGACCGGGCATCGACCATGTCACCGATTGCCTCGGCCTGCACTATGTCGAACTTTCCATTAAGGACTGCCCGTCGTGTGAACTCTCCGGGCGCCGCAGGACGCGCACCGCATGAAACCAGAGTCCCCAGAATTGCTGCCGGCACATAGAGGCCGCCATGGCCCGAGATCTCGACCAGGTTCTCACCTGTGAAAGAATCGGGTTCCACGAATACCGTCACGAGCGCCTGGTCGATTACACGTGACCTTCCGGCATCGGTAATCCGGCAAAGGGTGGCACGACGGGTCTCGAGTGGCCATGGATTGATTACGCGTGACGCGATACTCAGGGCATCCGGTCCGCTCAGTCGCACAACCGAAATGGCTCCGCGTCCTTGGGCTGTGGCAAGCGCGACTATAGTATCCTGCCCCCCGGGAATGTTCACCACGGGGACACTCATGCTCACTCCGTGCCTGTGGGAAGCTCGAACGACATTCCTGGTTCGAGAATGCGGACATCTGCACGCCGGGCATGGCCCGGCAGCTGGTTCCTCAGCCGGTCGATTGCATCATGGGCACGCGATGTCACGTGGTGAAACGTTCCCCAGTGGTAGGGAATGAGATAGCGGGCCTGAAGCCGGTCGAAGAGCGTGAGGGCGTCGTCTGTTGTCAGGTGCCCCTTTCTGAACCCCGACATCTTCCACCATGGTGCATGGCCAATTGGCAGGAGGGCCATGTCCAGGCGTCTGCCGAACGGTGAGATGTGCTCATCGATCATTCGCGTGCTTGTCGGAACCAGCGCCGTATCACCCGCAAAGAAGCACGAGATATTATTAGTATCAAATAGATACATATTAGTGGCGCTTCGCCACCGATCCACACCATAACGCTGTCCCATGTGTGTCGCCTCTGCTGCCTGGACCGTCACATCTCCGGCGATGACCGTCTCGCCCGGCGCTATCGCTGCGGCAGTCGGATGCCCAAGCCGGTTCAGCCATTTCGCCACGGCAGGTGGGGCAAAAATGGGGACATCCCGGTGAAGCCCCGCCAGTGAGGCGAAGGAAAGGTGATCGGCATGTGCATGCGTCACGAAGACAGCATCTATATGAGGCAGCTCGTGCAGCGGTATCCCCGGCGCGCGCACCCTTGGCAGGAGCATTCCAAGTGCTGCATCAAAGTTGGGGTCGGTGAGAAATGTCTGGCCGCCGATCTCAATTAGTAGCGTTGCATGACCAATATACGTTATCCGCACTCGTCGCTCGTTATTTCTTCTGTCGCGCTTTCAGCCTTTCTCTTGCAAGGAGCCATTGCTGTGGCAATGCCGCAATGTTCTGCGACGTGTAGTACAGGTTTAACCCGGAGGCCATGTTCGCCAGCACAAACGTCATCATTACCGGGAACATGTACATCATCATTTTTGCCTGTGGGTTTGGCGGAGCGTTTCTCAACCCGATCCATGAAAGCACGTACATCGATGCCCCCATGAGAACTGGAAGGATGTAATACGGATCCTTTACGGAGATATCGGCAAGCCAGAGAAACGGTACTCCCCTGAATTCGATTGTGTTCTGGAACACGAAAAAGAGCGCAAAAAGCACGGGCATTGGAATGAGCATCGGGAGACAACCCGATAGCGCCGTAAAGGGGCTCGCTCCGGCCTCCTTGTAGACACGCATCATTTCCTCGCGCTGTCTCTCAGGCTTGTCCTTGAACTTCTTCTGAACTTCCGCCAGCTGTGGCTGAATTTCCTGCATCTTCAGGCTTGCCCGCATGGCGCTCTGGTTCAGCGGCCACAGAGCAATACGGATGACGACTCCGAATATCACCAGAACCCACCCGTAGCTGAGCGCCAGGTTGTCGTGCATCCAGAGAAGCAGTTTGATGACCAGGGCTGCAATCGGATTCACGATTGGCTGAAGAAAACTCCAGCCATAAGGATTCACATGATCGAAATCCCTGCCCAGTGCGATGAGCTGGGTTGACTGCTGCGGGCCAACGTACATGTCGAAGGCGAACGTTCCATCCCTTAGCGTCTTCACCAGTGTTGCAGTCGCGTGGGTGGCAGCTTTCGACGTGCGGGGTCCGCCGGTCAGCGTCATTTCCTCGAACGAGCTTCCCTCGGGGTTGACCAGACCCACTACGAAATATTTGTTGCGAACCGCAGCCCACATCAGTGGCCCTGGTTCAAGCCTCTGCTCACCAGGATCGAGCTTTCCAAAAGGAACGCCGCGCGCATTGTCTCTTGTCGTCTTAAATGAGTATGCGAGGGTGCGCAGGTCTCCAAGTGTATCTGCTTCGGTTGCGGGAAGCGTTGAGGGAAGATCGACAAGAAGGAAGCCGGCGGTGTTTCCCTCCACTTTTCCGTTGATCTGCAAAACATATCTATCTGGAACTGGCGTGTATGAGATAGTTACCTCAGCTCCGTTCACAGACGCCTGGTACATCAACGTCTCGCTCCCCTGAGATCCTGACCGGCTCGAGGAGAAAGGCACGTTCATCAACGAGACCGTATCGCCCTGCATCACCAGCGCGTATTTCAGCAGTGGGTCACCTGGATTCGCAAGCTCGACCCTGTTGCCAGTTCGGTCAGGGGCCAAACTTTGATACTGGGCAAACGTCACCCCTGCTGGAACAGCCCCCATGCTGGAGAAAGTGTAGCTGGAGTTGACAGTGTTTACCGTATCGATGGTCTGCACCTGGACTTCAGGAGTCGTTGTTCCTGAAGCCCTCAGCGAGTCGCTGTCACTAGCCACAACGACGGGTGTATCAGTCCCTGCGATCGCAGGATCTGAAACAGGAGCCGGGGTTGGTGCGACGATGGTGTCGGCCCCACTGGCGGACGTAGTGGGGGGTGTGGGCCGAGGTGTCGGGAACAGGATCGGCGTGACTGCGACAACAAGTGCAGTCAGAAGCAATGCTATAGAGAGTCTTTTATCCATTTACGGGACCGGATCGAACCCTCCCGGCCTGAAGGGATGACAACGTGCGATCCGACGGACCGCCAGCCAGCTACCTGAAAGCGCACCGTGTTTCTCGATCGCCTCTATGGCATACGAGGAACAGGTTGGATAATAACGGCACGAGGCCGGCAACAATGGTGAGATCCCCAGCTGGTAACCCCGAATCAGTGCGATGAGAAATTTTCTCACTGTACCGCCTGAAGCCTTGAGGCCAGTAGCTCCACTTCATGTCTCAACTGCTCGAAAGTTGCATCGTAGGCAGCTGGCAGGGCCCTGACCATCACGTCCAATCCGTGGACCTCCGGGATCAGTCTCGTTCGGGTAAGCTCACGGAGTCGTCTTCTCAGGCGGTTCCGTTCCACAATTGTGTGTCCCTGTTTTCCCACCACGACCGCAACCCGTGGATGTGAAAGCAGGGAAACGAGTGCCCGAACATCGAGGTGCTCGGTACGCAGTCGTCTCCCTGCTCGTTTAACCTTTTCCAGGTCTGATTCCCGCGTGAGCCTGTAGCTACGCGGATAGCCGTAACCCTTAGGCGCCGGCGTATTTGCTCGGCAGCCTGACCGTCAGCTGCTTTCTTCCCTTCTTTCGGCGGCGGCTGAGAATCTCTCTACCCCACCGTGTCGACATCCTTTCCCGAAACCCATGTGAGCGAATTCTTCGCTTGTTGCGGGGACGGTAGGTTGGCTTGCCCATAAGTACTCCAAATTGCCTATTTAAGCGTTATCGAAAACAGCCCTAAAACTAACCCCTGCCTTGACATAGGTCAAGGCGCGTGAAGCATAGTGTCCGGATGGGCCGATTGACTTTTCCACATTGTTGGGCTACGGTTTGCCTCCCCTATGTCACTCACGCCCGCAGAAGCCTGGAAGAGACTGCTCGATCGAGCCCGCCAGGATATCCCCGAACAAACTTTCAGAACATGGCTCGAACCGACTGAGGCACTCAGCCTGGACGGAAATGTCATCTTCATCGGGGTTCCTGATCAGTTTGCGGCCGATTGGAATGAGTCAAAACACTCAGAGCTCTTCTCCAGTTACGCACCAATCGCTCTTGGCCACCCGATAAAGGTGGTATTCCGGGTCAATGAGGAGCGAAAGAAGCGGTCCCAGATGGATTTCTTCGTTGCGCCACCGGCTGCCACT
>JBPPMU010000105.1:0-6343 GCA_051306215.1 Gemmatimonadaceae bacterium
GAGCAGGGGCCGCTGCCGGCTGAGTCGCTGGCGCGGCAGGCGGCGCCGCGGCCGCCCGGCCAGGCGACGTGGATTCGACGAGGTCGCTGTCTGGCGAAGAAGGCGAAATCGAAGGACGGTATGCACCGATCGAATCGACGAGGAGCGTGTCGCGGTTCGCGAGCGCAAGATCGGCCGCCAGCGCGGAATCGGCGGCGAACTCATCGGCGGTGCGGGACTCACTGCCGGCATCGCAGGCGCCGAGGACCGCGACCATGAATGATGCGGAGACTATGAATAAAGTGTTGCGGGAGATTATCATCGTTGCTGTTCGAGCTGTGCCTTTGCGGCTGACCCCAGGACCTGAGACTGAATGATACATCTGAAAGTGTTTCTCGTAACGATCGTTTTCGCGGCAACCGGCTGCGCCTCGGCGCCTCCTCCCGAGCCGCCGTTCATTCCAGGCGATCGCGGGGAGACAACAGTATACATCGTTCGGCACGCCGAGAAAGCAGCGGAAAATCCTTCGGATCCGGAGCTCAGTGCGATCGGGTACGTTCGCGCTGACTCCCTCGCATCTGCGCTACGCGATGCGGGGGTAAACGCGATAATCGTCACGAGCCTCAAGCGGACCGCGCTGACAGCGCGCCCTCTCGCCCGCCGCCGCGGAATAACGCCGCAGGTGGTGCCGGTTGCGGGATCGACGGCCGCCCACATCGACAGCGTCGTGGCTGCCGTTTACAGGAATCCCGGCGCAACGATTCTCATCGTCGGTCACAGCAACACGGTAGGGCATATCGCGGGGAAACTTGGCGGACGATCGCTGGGAGATCTCTGCGACAGCGAGTACTCGAACCTGATAATCATCAGCATCCCGAGGGCGAAGCAGACAAAGATGCTAGTTGAGCGGTATGGGCCGCCCGATCCTCCGTCGGATGGATCATGTGTGACAATGAGAAGACTGTAGGGCGGGGGAAACCATGGAGAACGCGGATTGGGCGGATTTGGGCGGATTTTGCGGATCAGGCGCGCCGTAGTGCCGGCATGTGCCCACCTAGCCGACTTCGACGGCAAACCCAGCATCTCCTTTTTCTGTTTCTCAAAACCAGAGAGCGGAAAGGCTCTTTCACTTCTGGATAACGCGCCACGCCCGGAAGCAACTTGCCCCCCGGGCGTGGTTTATCCGCAAAATCCGCTAAAATCCGCCCAATCCGCGTTCCCTATGGGTTTTAGAAGCTGAGTTTCAAACCTGCCGACAACCCGATGTTGTGCGACGTCTTCGCCTCGTAGTCGATGCCAGTCGCCTCATTCACATCGAACTTCCCGATGTAGTCCTTGGCGAGAAGCCGCAAAGAGATGTTGCTCGCGATCGGAACATCGGCTCCAACACCCGCGTTCACCGCGAGGTTCGTCGCCTTCTGGCTCAGTCCCGCAACTTCGACGTCGTACGACATCGCGCCGGCGCCAAGCTGCAGAAACGGCGAGATCGTGCGCCGCCCGGGCACCGACGGCGCGGCGAACTGAAAGCCGGCATCGTACATCCAGACCTCTGTCGTACCGAAGTTCACGCCTCCGAGGATCGGCACGCCGAACCTGAGGTCCGCCTTCGAGTAGGCGACGTTTCCGACAACTGACAGGATCGACCCGAGGGGAAGGTTCGCCTGAGCGCCGTAGACGGGGCCGCTCGAGCTGGTGAGGCTTGTCCCGACCGGGCCATCGATGATGTCGCCGAACATCATGTATCCGCCGTACGGCGTTATCGAAGGGCCGGGCGTCGGCGCCAGATAACGGCCGCCGGTGCGCCTCTGCGCCTCGGCCGACTGTACAGACAGAGCCGTCACGGCGATAAGTCCGGCAAGGACGATCTTTTTATTCATTTGGAGCTCCTGTTGACCATGTTGACGGCCTCCCAGGAAGCACGACCGGGACCGGGCCCGACCAGATCCGCTAAATCATTCCCCTTGAACGACTTGCGGGCTCGCCGCGACGGTGTCGCAACGGCCCGCTGTCATCTGTCACGGACGGAGGTTGTCACCCGTTCCAGACAGGCAGGGCTCAGCCGGATCCGAGATAAGGCAGGTTCCCGCTTTTCACCTGGCGCGAGCCGGCGGCTGTCCCGAATGCAACGCTCAGCCCGAAGGCGACAGCGGTGCCCCAGCCAACGATCGGCAGGATCGCGACCGCCGCGAGCGCGATCAGATACGCGCCGATCCCGGCGATGAACGGTGTAGCAGGCTTGTGCGCGCCGTCGACGAATCGGAGCCGGTCGCGGACAAAAGCCTTTGCGGCGCTGTACCCGAAAACCGCCGCGACTGCTGCGATGGCGAATGCGATCATTGTGAACATTTAACCTCCTTATGGCTCACTACGATGGCTTGGACTGGAAGTTTCGGCGCCAAAGGGTAATCTCCCCCTGTATAACATGAGCAAGACTTCGCTTCCCCGGATCGAGATAGACGCCGATATCCGCGCGTCCGCGACCCTGCCCGCGCGCGCCTACTCAGACCCGGCGTATTACGCGGTCCAGCGGGAGCGCGTATTCGCCAGGAGCTGGCAGCTCGCGGCGGATTCGGCGCGGGTGAAGGCGCCGGGCCACGTCCTGCCGTTCACGCTTCTGGAAGGCTGCCTCGACGAGCCGCTCGTCATCACGTCAGATGACAACGCTGAGCTGCGATGTCTGTCGAATGTCTGCACTCACCGGGGTGCGCTTGTCGTCGAGGGCGAGGGGCACCTGAAGGGCCTGCGCTGCAGATATCACGGCCGGCGCTTCGGGCTCGACGGAAGCTTCGTGTCGATGCCAGAGTTCGACGGCACCGTGAATTTTCCGTCCCCCGCGGATTGCCTGCCGAGACTGTCACTCCAGAAGTGGGGGCCGTTGCTTTTCACGTCGCTCGACCCGGCGATTCAGTTCGATGAATGGATCAAGCCGGTGGACGACCGCGTTTCGTGGATGCCGCTCGACGAATTCAGGCGGGACCAGAAAACGTCGCGCGACTACCTGATCGGCGCGAACTGGGCGCTCTACTGTGACAACTATCTCGAGGAGTTCCACATCCCGTACGTTCACGCGGGGCTCTCTGAACAGCTCGACTACAACTCGTATTACACCGAGCTGTTCAGCCACTCGTCGCTCCAGATGGGAATAGCGAAGCCGGGCCAGCCGGTGTTCGACCTTCCCGAAGGGCACCCCGACTTCGGCAAGCGCGTTGCGGCGTTCTATTTCTGGCTCTTCCCCAACATCATGCTGAATTTCTACCCGTGGGGACTGTCGATGAACGTGGTGAGCCCTCTCGGTCCGGCGCGCACCCGGGTATCCTTCATATCGTATGTATGGAACGAGTCACTGAGAGAGCAGGGCGTTGGGGCCGACCTCCACAAGGTCGAAATGGAAGACGAGGAAGTTGTCGAGTCGGTCCAGCGCGGTGTCAGCTCGCGGCTCTACGACAGGGGGCGCTTCTCGGCGCGGCGCGAAGTCGGGACTCACCACTTTCATCACCTTCTCGCGCAGTTCATGAACGATTCGAAGGAAGACTGACATGGAAAAGAAAGCCACATTCGGTGCAGGCTGTTTCTGGGGAGTCGAGGCCGCATACCGGCAGATCCCCGGCGTGATCTCCACTCGCGTCGGATACCTCGGCGGAACGATGGAGAATCCCACTTATCGCGACGTGTGCAGCGGAAATACCGGGCACGCTGAAGTCGTGGAGGTGGCGTACGATTCGGACCGCCTCACGTACGATGACATGCTGACAGTCTTCTGGGACAACCACAACCCGACGACTCTGAACAGGCAGGGTCCTGACGTGGGGACGCAGTACAGGTCGGCGATCTTCTACCACGATGATGAGCAGAAAGAGGCCGCGCTCGCATCGAAGGAGGAGCGCGACAACAGCGGGAAGTACAAATCGCCGATCGTCACGGAGATCACGCCCGCGAGTGCATTCTTCGAGGCGGAAGACTACCACCAGCAGTATCTGGAGAAGCGTGGTCTCAGTTCCTGTCATATATAGCGTTTCAGTCCGCAGTAGTCCGCAGTCCGAGTCCGTAGTACGTCCGCAGTCCGCAATTAGTCCGAGTAATCACCAGGGACTACTCTGACTGACTGCGGACTACTCCGACTGACTTCGGACTGCGGACGTACTGCGGACTCGGACTGAGACTACTATGGACACACAACAGGAGAAGTAATGAAGCAATCTTTGTTGATCTCGGTCGTACTCGTAGCATTGTCTCAGTCAGCAACTGCGCAAACTCCGGCAGCCACGCCCGCTCCCACACCGGAACAGATCGCTGCCCGCAACGACTCCCTCCGCGCGGACAGAGCATCACACGTGAATCGCCTCCTCGAGCAGATAAAGGGCAAGGAGGATCTCCCCGCAGAGGAAGTCTTCCAGGACATCAGGATCCTCAAGGGAATGCCTGCGCGTCGCCTCCTCAACATCATGAGCATGGGCTACAGCAATGCACTTGGCGTCAGTTGCTCGCACTGTCACGTGACGACCGACTTCTCCGCTGAGGACAAGGTTACGAAGCAGGTCGCCCGCGACATGGTGGCGATGGCCGCGATCATAAACGATTCGCTCCTCAAGAACATCAAGAACATCCGGAGCGAAAATCCCGGGGTCAGCTGCAGCACCTGTCATAACAGCCAGCCGCGACCGGGTTTCGGCCCCAGGGCCCGTCCGCAGCCCGCGCCGCCAGCGGGTTGATCGAAGAAAGTTCCATCACGGCCGCAGAAATTCCGGAGCGAGTGGAACGGAAAACGCATATGAGTCACCTGTAACGGGACCGCAGGAAGCGGCGCATTCAGCGCCCCCGAGCGAGCGGTCCCGAAGAACCGGGAGATTCAGTATGACTTCATCATTCAGATCACTTTTCGCGGGCGGCATGATTCTGGGCGCCTGCGCGCTTGTTATGCCGGCTGAGACCGCATCGGCACAGGGCAACTCCGGAAAGGTAAAATCCGCGAAAGTCCAGAAGCAGAAAGCAAAAACCACCCGACCTGTTTCGAACCGCATCGGCACCGGAGAGGTTTGGCGCAGCAATCGTGTTCTCTGCGCTGATGGCGTATGGGTGGTGAGATCGACCAATGCCTGCAGAACGCGCGGCGGACTTGCATCACATCAGGGCAACTTCCCGCCGGCATCGGATCGCGCACGCGAGCGCGCCAACGAGAACTCGGCAGTTCAGAGAGGCCGCGGTCCCTGGGCTGACGACAACCGCAGGGGAGCAATCGCTCGCTGCAATGATGGCACGTACTGGCACGGCACAACGCGCACCGGCGCCTGCTACAGGCACGGCGGCGTGGCGGTCTGGCTCTAGGCCCTAACGGGTCCGGCCAACTGCACGACTGGTGAATTCGGACAGCGCGAGTGTCCCGCTTTTTTCAGCGCGGGCCTCGAGCTGTCCTTCCCAGTCTTCAGTGCCTTCCCATAGAACACGTTTTATCTGCGCGACGGCTTCGGGGTTGCTCGACGCGAGAGCCGCGACACGCTTCGCCAGCGCCGCATCGAGCGACGCAACATCAGGATAAAGCTCGGCGAACAAACCGTGGCGGTATCCCCACTCGGCGGTGCGCCAGTCTGCATCTATCGCCATCGCGCCGAACGCTGCCAGGCCGATCTTCTTCTGGATCGGCAGTCCGACGATGAACGGGCCGAGTCCGACCGCGAGCTCACTGAGCTTTAGCGAAGCTCCATCGGCAGCAAGCGCGTAGTCAGATGCCGCGACAATGCCGACTCCGCCTCCTACTACTTTTCCCTGGACACGCGTGACTATGAACTTCGGCGCGCGGATCATTGCGAGGATGAGGTTGACGAACCCCATGAAGAACCGCTTGCCACTTTCCGGATCCGAGATCGCCTGAAGCTCGGCGAACGACGCGCCGGCGCAGAACGGCCCGTCGCCTTCGCTTCTCAGAACGATTACGCGCGCGCTCGACTCCTCGCCGGCGGCAGTTACCGCGGCTGCAAGCCCGGAAAGCAAAGTCCCGGGAAGCGAATTGCTCTTTGGATGACCGAAGGTAATTGTCGCGATGCCGCCGGCTGTCTCAGTGCGGAGCGTTCCTGATTCTATGGTATCTGATGATGTCATTGAAGGAGAAATGTAGTAACCAGAGGCCCAGGGCGGTTAACTAGAGGCACAGAGCGGCTGCGCCGACACAGAGGCGCAGAACCAGCTCCTTGGTCCTCACTAAGTCGCGACTCTGCAATGGGGTTTAGTCCTGAGGCCGCAAGGGTCCTCAACCCGCAATCGGGGACGCCCGTTGAGCCAGGATTGCTGACAATTAAAGGCCCTACCGATACGTTTAGAGAGTGAGCCGCCATCAGAAAGGAACTGATATGACCAACGAGGACCTCAACGC
>JBPPMU010000106.1:0-39571 GCA_051306215.1 Gemmatimonadaceae bacterium
TCGATTGTCACTCCGGAGATGTACTGCGCGGAGAAGGGATCCACGAACACCTTGAAGCCGTCGTTCTCGAGAATGAAGTCATCCTCGGCGCTTTTGTCCTCGATGAGGAGGCTGTACTTGAAGCCGCTGCATCCGCCGGGCTGCACGCTTACGCGGAGGCCGCCGCCCTGATCTCCGGTGACGCCTTCGGCTTCCATGAACTTCTTTACCTCGACGGCCGCGCCTGCGGTGACCGTGAGCTCGATATCAGATGTTGTCGATGTCGACATTTGTGTCCTCCGGGGTACTCATGAAAGTTACGAACTTCTCATTGTAAATCAAAGGTGTTTGTGGCTCGGCGGCATGGTTGCCGGGGGCCATGAACACGCGGGAAATCCAGGGGTGAAACGCGGATTGGGCGGATTTTGCGGATTTGGCGGATACGACATCTCGAGATTGAGGTGTCCTCGCCAAGCCGGATATCGCTGTCCTACAGAGTTCTTCTTTTCTGTTGTTAACCCCAGAAAACCAGAACTTTCCGTCGAGAGCATATGGCGCTCCCGCCCACCTTCCGGCTGCCGAGGGTTTGATCCGCCCGATCCGCTGCATCCGCCCAATCCGCGTCCCCCCCTGGGTTTTCCCGCTCTCAAGCCGTCGAAGCAGTCCTCGATCCTGCCCCGGATCCCATTGCCTTGAACGACCTCGATATCCACCAGAAACATGCTGCCGCCACGACCAGCAGTATCACGCCGGAAATTGTCTGCCCGAAGATGATCTTCCCGATGCCGAACAATGTCGTGTACACCGCCGCCACACCGGCGATCCAGTTGCTCCAGGTGATCGCGCCGCCCTCGATTCCCTCGTCGCCGTAGCCGAGGCGCTGGGCCACGCGCCGCCAGCCTCGGCCGCCGGGACGAACGCGGTGATAGAACGCGTCGAGGGTCGCATCGGGCTCGGGCTTCGTCATGAAAGTCACGGCAAGCCATACGACAGTGCTGATGGCAACCGTGATGAGCATTATCGTCGAGTCGGCACGGGGATCGCCCGCGGTGAATCGCTGCGGGATCACCTGGAACGCGATGAGTGAGACGAAGAATGACGCCGTCATCGCGCTGATCTCCGACCACGCGTTGATCCTCCACCAATACCATCTGAGAATCAGCACGAGTCCGGTACCGGCGCCGAGCGCCAGGAGGAACTTCCACGCCTGCTCGACCGATGACAGCTGAGACGTAACAGCGATCGATGCAACGAAGATGAAGATTGTGGCGAGCCGGGATACCATCACGAGATGCTTGTCAGATGCGGCTGGCTTGTAAAAGCGCTTGTAAACGTCGTTCACGAGGTACGAAGCGCCCCAGTTGAGGTGTGTAGCAACCGTTGACATGTATGCCGCCGCGAAACCTGCGACGATCAAGCCACGCCACGGGCTCGGCAGGTAATCGACGAACGCCTGAACGTAAGTGGCTTCCTTGTCAACCGCGTTCGGGTAGAGAATCACAGTCGCGAGTCCCGTAATTATCCACGGCCATGGGCGGAGCGCGTAATGTGCTACCTGGAAGAACAGGGTCGCGAGAACGCCGTCGCGCTCCGATTTGGCCGAGAAGATTCGCTGGGCGATGTAGCCGCCCCCGCCCGGCTCGGCGCCGGGATACCACGCCGCCCACCACTGGACCGACAGGAACACCGCCAGGGTGAGGATCGGCATCCATGCGTACGCCGTGAATCCTTCCGGACCGATTGAAACCGGCATCACTCCTATCGCGGCAGTCTCGCTGCCGAAGTGATCTATCACCCCCGCCTTGAGCGCCCCCATTCCGCCAACCGCATCGACCACGAAGAACGCGAGCATTATCACCGCGGTCATCATGATTATGAACTGGATCATGTCGGTCCATAAAACTGCCCGCAGCCCGGCGGCAGTCGCATAGATGACTGTTATTCCGAAGCAGATCCCGATCGCGACATATGGTGAGATTCCGAGCGAGATCGTGAGAACCTTTATCATCGCGCGGTTGACCCAGCCGAGGATGATGAGGTTGATCGGGATGGCGAGATAGACCGCGCGGAATCCGCGCAGGAAGCGCGCGGGGCCGGCGCTGTACCTGACTTCCGCGAACTCGACGTCTGTTGTCACGTTTGCCCGTCGCCACAAACGCGCGAAAAAGAACACGGTGAGCATCCCGCTCATTACCATGTTCCACCAGAGCCAGTTGCCCGCGACGCCCTTCGTTGCGACGAGGCCCGTTACGACGAGCGGCGTGTCGGCGGCGAAGGTCGTCGCCACCATCGAGAACCCGGCGAGCCACCACGGTACGCTCCGTCCCGAGAGGAAATACTCGGAGAGATTCTCGCCGCCCTTCTTCGTGAAGACTAGTCCGACTATCGTCGTGAGCAGGAAATATCCCGCTACGATCGCCCAGTCAATCGTGGTTAGTGTCATGAGGGTGGAGTCGGGATTGCGTGTTATCGTGGGCAGACCAGACGATGCCCGCGTATCATTAAGGAACGGGCACAACAATACGAGAAAAAACGCAATGGCGCGACACTCGATTCCGATCCTCTCCCTTGCTCTTGCCACCACCGGCTGCACCGTCACGAGCGGCCGGCTGGATCCTACCTACGAGCTTGCGGAAGCGCGGGTGAGGCCGGGGATCTCGGTCCTCGTGAGCGACAGCATGAACCTGATCCGCAAGAAGCGGATCGGGTTGCTGACGAATCAGACCGTCGTCGACGAGCGGGGCAGGTCGAGCATCGAGCTTCTCCGCGATGCCCGCGCCGTCCGCGAAGGCGTGAATCTCGTTATGCTCTTCGCGCCGGAGCACGGCATCAGGGGCACCGAGGACCGTACGGGCCTGCCGAACGAAGTAGACAGCAGGTCGGGTCTGCCGGTCATATCCCTTTACGACAGGCAGACGACGGCGCCGCCAGATTCCCTCCTCGCAACCCTCGATGCGCTCGTGTTCGACCTCCAGGATATCGGGACCCGCACGTGGACCTACGTCGGCGCGATGGTCTACTCGATGCGCGCGGCGAAGCGCACGGGCAAGACGATAATAGTTCTCGACAGGCCGAACCCGATAACCGGTTTCTTCGTCGAGGGTCCGATGCTGGACAGCGCGCTTGCAAATCCGGAGGATCCAACTCCTGCAAGAATTGGCCAGGCCTACGCGCTCTATTCGATGCCCCTCCGCCATGGTATGACAATGGGAGAAATGGCGCTGTTCTTCAACGAAGAGCTCGGGATCCACGCGGACCTGAAGGTGGTCCCGATGCGCAACTGGCGGCGCGACGTCTGGTTCGACCGCTCGGGATTGCCGTGGGTGAGGCCGTCGCCGAATATGCCAACGCTCCAGAGCGCGATACTCTATCCCGGGCTTGCGCCGTTTCAGGGGACGAATCTGTCGGTCGGGAGGGGAACACCGACCGCCTTTCAGCTCATCGGCGCGCCCTGGCTCAAGGCTGAGGAGACGGTGAAGCTGCTGAGGGACCGCGACATCCGCGGCGTGAGGTTTCTGGTCGAGGAGTTCACCCCGCAGAACCCGACCGACGGGAAGTACCCCGGCCAGCGCCTGCAGGGCATCCGCATGCTCGTGACAAATCGCACATCGCTTCAACCTTCCCGACTCGGCGCAGCCCTCCTCTGGGCGATAAACAAAACATCACCAGCCGAGCTCGAGATAGATGTGCGGAGGTTCGACCAGAGATTCGGCTCGGCCGAGCTGCGGGAGGCGCTCCTTCGGGGAAATGACCCCGATGCGGTCATAGACAGCGAGTTAGCCGAGGTTTTTCAGTTCAGGGAGCGGGTGAGGAAGTACCTCCTCTACCGGTGATACCAGGCGCCGCAGGGTTCGCACGCGTCTTGCACCCCGGTGACTTCAAACTGAGAAAGGATATAGAGATGCGTCACATGATTGCGTCGCTCGCGTTCGCCGTGGTGACACTTTCTGCATGCGGTCCGAGGCAAGTCGAGGTGACGACGGGCCCACAGCCGGCAGCGGATGTCTCGCTGGTCTTCACCAACAACCTCACGCAGGCCGTTAACCTCTACGTCACGACCGGCGGAACCGACGTGTTCCTGAAACAGGTCGCGTCGAGCAGCGCCGAGGTGGTGCCGGTGAGGGGTCTCGTCGCGGGGCAGACTGTCACTCTGAAGGCGAGGACTGTCGACGGCACGAGGACTTACACGCGGCCGAATATCTACCTGGCGTCTAATTACGAATGGAGAGTTCCTTAGTCCTTTCCGTGGCTTGACCGGTTGCGGATCGAGGACTTTGCGGTCTCAGGACCAAAACCCATTGCAGAGTCGCGACTAAGTGAGAACTGAGGGTTATCGAGGACTGTCCTCCGTTGTCCTCCATCCTCCCTGAGTCGCGACTCTGCAATGGCCGTTAGTCCTGAGACCGCAAAGTCCTCAGTCTCCCCGGTCCTCTCCCCCACCAATGGCATTAACCCCAATATCCGGATAACTTTACGGGTCGAATCGAGAGCCGGTTCGGCTCCTTCCTGCTACCGCTTTCAACTAGTTGAGCCGGTAGCATTTATTTCGCGCCGGTGGGCATGCACAGAATCTGGGACACGATCAAAAAGGGGTACCTCCGGGTCATCGAGCCCGTAGCTGACCTCCTGGTACGGATGCGTGTCTCGCCCAACCTGCTCACCTCGGTTGGCACTGCGAGCACAGTCGCGGGCGGATTCGCTTTCGCGACAGGCCACATCATGGTCGCCGGGTGGATCGTCGGCTTGACCGCGATCTTCGACGTTCTCGACGGGACAGTTGCGAGGCGCACCGGGCGGGCGACAGTCTTCGGCGCCTTCTACGACTCGACTCTCGACCGCGTCGCTGACGGCGCGCTCCTCGGCGGTATCGCCTGGTTCTTCGCCACCGATCCGGTTCACCGCAGCGATGCGATGCTCGCGGTCTCGCTGGCTGGAATCATCGGCACCTTTCTCGTCAGCTACACCCGGGCCCGGGCAGAGTCTCTCGGAATCGATGCGAAGGTAGGTGTGATGCAAAGGCCCGAGCGCGTGGTAATGCTCTCGGTACCCCAGGCATTCTTCGGCCTTGCCCTCGGAGGCAAGGTGCTGATGGGTATCGTAGTCCTGCTTGCGGTAACCGCCTGGATCACCGCTGTCCAGCGAATCCTCTTTGTCCGGCGCAGCGCACTCGACGTAGCGGTCACCCCGCTGCGAATTCACAACGACATTGAAACGTCAGCGGCGCCTGAGGTGCGGCGCGCAAAATACTGACCTATGGAGAAAAACGATTTGCCGTCTTCAACTGAAGCACGCACCCCTCCCGCACCCGCCACAGGCAAGCTCGGCATCCTTACGCCGGGGCTCGGTGCCGTAGCCACGACGTTCATGGCCGGCGTAGAGAGTATCCGCCGCGGTCATTCCAAGCCAATTGGCTCACTTACCCAGATGGCGACGATCCGTCTCGGGAAGCGGACGGAGAATCGCTCGCCGCTCATAAAGGATTTTGTCCCGCTCGCTTCGCTCGATGACATCGTCTTCGGCGCCTGGGATCCAATTCCCGATGACGGCTATACGGCAGCGAAGAAGGCCGGGGTTCTCGAGGACAGGGATCTCGACCGCGTCGCTGATTTCATGAAGTCGATAGTCCCGATGCCAGCGGTGTTCGACAACCATTACGTGACGCGCATCAACGGCTCGAATGTGAAGCAGGGGAAGACGAAGCGCGACCTCGCTGAGCAGCTCAGGCAGGACATCAGAAACTTCAAGTCCGAGAACGGTCTCGACCGCGTCGTGATCGTCTGGTGCGCTTCGACCGAGATTTTCATCAAGCCGGGCCCGCAGCACGCGACGATCGAGGCGTTCGAGAAAGCGATGGATACGAACGACGAGGCGATAGCTCCCTCGATGCTTTACGCTTACGCGGCGATCATGGAAGGTATCCCGTTCTGCAACGGCGCGCCGAACCTCTGCGTCGATATTCCCGCGCTGCTGAAGCTTGCGATCGGCCGGGGCGTTCCGGTATCGGGGAAGGACTTCAAGACCGGCCAGACGTGGATGAAGACAGTCATCGCGCCGGGGCTCAAGGCGCGCATGCTCGGGCTCGCCGGATGGTACAGCACCAACATCCTCGGCAATCGCGACGGCGAGGTGCTCGACGATCCTGCATCGTTCAAGACGAAGGAGGAGTCGAAGCTCTCCGTGCTTCACACGATTCTTCAGCCCGAGAAATATCCCGACCTCTACAAGGATTTCTCGCACGTCGTGCGCATCAACTACTACCCGCCGCGCGGCGACAACAAGGAAGGCTGGGACAACATCGACATCGTGGGGTGGATGAACTACCCGATGCAGATAAAGATCAATTTCCTCTGCCGTGACTCGATTCTTGCTGCGCCTATCGTCCTCGACCTGGCGCTGTTCTCCGACTTTGCGCACCGCGCGGGAATGAAGGGGATCCAGGAATGGCTGTCGTTCTACTACAAGAGCCCGATGGCCGCCGAGGGACTCGAGGCGGAGCACGACCTGTTCATCCAGCAGACGAAGCTGAAGAACACGCTGCGCTTCCTGATGGGCGAGGATCAGATCACGCACCTGGGACTGGAGTATTATCCATGAATTACCGCGAGGCGCAGAATTTCATGGAGGCGCAGAGGAACAACGGGGGACGGCGTCGTTCCACCGGCCGCGTGCTTTTCGTGATCGGGGCGGTGGTGCTCCTGGCCGCGTGCAACTCGGATCGCGACCGCACTGTCTCGAACAGGCAGTGGTCCGACAGCTTCGCCTTCCGCATCACCGTCGAGCCGACGCCGCCGCGAGCCATCGAAGATGCGGTGTACAGGATCGTCGTAACCGACAAGGCCACGAACGAGCCGATCGAGACGGGCGAGGGAAGGATTTTCGCCACCAGTGCGGACGGCGCGAATACCGATGACGGGCTCCTCAAGGGAAAGGAAGTCGGCACGTACTACGGCCGGCTGTTTTTTCCGACGACGGGCGACTGGGCGGTGGCCCTCCAGTTCAGGCGGGATTCAACGCAGCGGCTCGAGAGAGTTGACTGGATCCAGGGCGTGAACAATCCAACCGGCGATCCAACGGTCAAGTAGCGAATGCGACACTTCTATCGTACCCAGATGACACCCGCCGACGTGCTGAGCGTTGCCGACGAGTTCTTTCCGACGCTTCCACTCGAGCGCACGGCTCACACCGCGCGGACGCGCACATATTCGGGCCTGCTTGGAACGCTTCAGCTCTCGGCGAAAAAGGAAGGCGGGCATTACACATTCGTCGAGGTCTCGACTGACCAGATGGGTGAAAGCCGACTCGACAGGAACGCAAAAAAGTTCTTCGTCGAGCTGCACCGGAAGACCGATCCATCCCACAGGCTCGAAGCCGCATACTGAAGGTTCTGCACTTCATCTACGACGATCCCTCGAATCCGTGGGTTGGAGGGGGCGGCTCCGTTCGCGCCCGGGAGATCTATCGGCGGCTGGCTGACCGCCTCGATGTGACAATCGTGACGGGCAATTATCCCGGCGCGCGCGATGAAGTATCCCACAGCATTCCCTACGTGCGCCTGGGAGCCCGGCGGCCTTACTGGTGGAGCCGGCTGACTTACGCCCGCGCGGCAAACTCGATGGTCCGCAAAGCGCGATACGACGCTGCGGTCTTTGATTTCTCCGGGTACACGCCCCTTCTTCTCCCGGCCGGCCGGCCGACGGGGATCGTGCTTCATCACCTGACATCGCCCACTGCGCACATGCGCTGGGGATCCTTCCTTTCCCGCAGGCTTGGCTCACTCGAGGCTGCGATGATCCGCCGGGCGTCGCGCATAAGCGCAACGTCTGAATCCTCGCGCGAAGCGGCTCGCCTGATCGCACCGTCAACTCCCGTCGACATGGTGAGCGCAGGAGTTCCATCGGGGCTATTCGAAATCGAGCGGCGGCCACAGCAGTTCCTGCTCTACTTCGGCCGGCTGGACATCTTCCACAAGGGGATCGACACGCTCCTCGAGGCAGTTGCGATTATCGCGAAGAAGCGCCCGGACATCGAGCTTCGCATAGCGGGACGAGGATCGTTGGGTGACAGGATAATCGCGATGATAAACGGCCTTGGCCTCGCCAGGAACGTCCGGCTCCTCGGCGCTGTCAGCGATGCCGAGCGGGACGAGCTTCTCGCCACAGCGGCAATCCAGCTCATGCCGTCGAGGTTCGAGGGGTTCGGCCTGGCTGCTGCCGAGGCGATGGCGGCTGGCGTTCCTCTGATCGCCGCCGCGGTGGGATCTCTTCCGGAAGTAGTGGACTCGCCGAATGGGGGAGTATTGATTCCTCCATCGGATCCGGCAGCACTTGCCGCCGCGGCAGAAAAGCTGCTCGACGACCCGGCTGCACGCGAGGCTCTTTCCCGGTCGGCGCGCGAGTCGGCCCGGCGTTTCAGCTGGGATTCGGTTGCCGAAGCACATTTCGATTTCACACGGAACATCGCCGGCAGCGGCAGACAAATCACTTAACCCCGAGATGACACAGCAAGGTATGGCGGAAGGTCAGGAAACGGCCGCAAGCGAAGAGGCGAAACGCGCCGGCGAGCTGACGCTCGAGCAGAAGCTCGAGCTCTACTATTACATGCGGCTCACCCGCTCGCTGGAGGAGCGGCTCGTCAATCTCTACCGCCAGACAAAGGTCGTCGGCGGGTTATTCAGGTCGCTCGGGCAGGAAGGCGACGCTGTCGGCAGCGCATATGCGCTCGACAGGTCGAAGGGAGACATTCTCTCGCCTCTCATACGAAACCTCGGGTCGATGCTCGTGCAGGGTGCGCGTCCCGACGAGATCCTGCGCCAGTACATGGCGAAAGGTGACTCTCCCACACGCGGTCGCGAGCTGAACATCCACTACGGCGATCTGGTCCGCGGTTTCGTCGGGCAGATATCGCAGCTCGGCGACATGGTCCCGGTGATGGCCGGAGTAACGCTCTCATTCAAGATGAAAGGCGAGGACCGCGTCGGCATGGTTTACGTGGGCGATGGCGCAACATCCACAGGCGCGTTTCACGAGGGAATCAACTTCGCAGCCGTTCAGCGATGCCCTCTCGTTGTTGTCGTCGAGAACAACGGGTACGCGTATTCCACCCCGCTGTCGAAGCAGACGGCCACCCGCGAGCTGCGCGACAAGGCAATTGGTTACGGTATCCCGTCTGAACAGGCCGACGGAAACGATGTGATTGCGACGTACGAGGCAACGAAGCGGGCAGTTGATCGCGCTCGCGCCGGCGGCGGGGTCACGCTCGTCGAGCTCATCACATATCGCCGGAAAGGTCATGCCGAGCATGACAACCAGTCGTACGTTCCGGCTGGCGAGACAGAGAAGTGGGCGGCATCGAACGATCCGATAGACCGCTTCGTGACGGTTCTCACGATGGACCTCAAGGTCGACGTGTCGGTCCTCGGAGCGATAGACCAGCGGGTGATGGCGGAGATCGATCGCGCGACCGACGATGCTGAAGCTTCGCCGATGCCTGAGCCGCGCGATGCGCTGGTCGGCATTTATGCCGACCCTCCGGAGGAGAAGCCACTCTGGTTCCGCGAAGGTGTCCGGGCTGCAGTCGATGTGAACGAGCGCCCCTCGAGCTGGGGGACTCACGATGCCTGAGATCACATACCTCGAGGCGATTCGTGAAGCCCTCTCTGAAGAGATGGAGCGCGACGAGACCGTTTTCTGTCTCGGCGAAGACATCGGGGCGTACGGCGGAGCATTCAAGGTCACCGAGGGGCTCCAGGCGAGATTCGGCGAAAAGCGCGTGATTGACACGCCGATCTCGGAGATCGCGATAATCGGCGCAGCTGCGGGAGCGGCGCACATGGGAATGCGGCCGGTGTGCGAGATGCAGTTCATCGACTTCATCTCGTGCGGGTACGACATGCTGACGAACTATGTCGCGACCGCGCGTTACCGTGCGATGCTTCCGTGCCCGATGGTCGTGCGGGGGCCTAGCGGCGGATATGTGCGCGGAGGCCCGTTCCATTCGCAGAACCCGGAGGCCGCGTTTCTTCACACGCCCGGCCTGAAAATGGTGTATCCGGCTACGGCGAGCGACGCAAAGGGCCTGATGAAGGCAGCGATCCGCGACGAGGACTGCGTGCTGTTCTTCGAGCACAAGTACCTCTACCGCAGGATAAAGGAGACGATGCCCGAGGGTGATCACGTAGTTCCGATCGGAAAGGCCCGCACTGCGCGCGAGGGTACTGACGTGTCGATAATCACCTACGCGGCGACTGTGTGGAAGTCACTCGAGGCAGCTGAGGAGCTGGAGAAGGAAGGGTTGTCTGTCGAGGTGATCGATCTCCGGTCGCTCGCTCCGCTCGATGACGAAGCGATTCTTGCAACGGTCAGGAAGACGAACCGGGTGCTGATCGTGCATGAGGATACGCGGACGGGGGGCGTGGCCGGCGAGATAACCGCCCGGATAAGCGAGATGGCATTCGAGTGGCTCGACGCGCCGGTGCTCAGGGTTACGGCCGCCGACGTACCGCTCCCGTATTCACCTCCACTCGAGGATTACGTTCTCCCGCAGACTGCCGACATAGTGAAAGCGGTCCGGCGCCTGGCTGAATATTGATGTCTGATCAGCCTGACGAATACAGGAAGATCCGCTTTGCCGGGGTCGGCTGCGTGACTGCAGTCGCCGGCCTCTTCAGCGGCGGGATGACAGGCGTGCTGGTTGCGAAGGTTGTCGGGGGTGTGAGGCGGTGCGAAGCGCCGACGGGCCTCCCCGCCTGCGATTGGCACGTGTATGCGGGGATCGGTATGTTGATTGGACTTATCACGTTGCCGGTGCTTGCCCTCAACCGCCTGCGGCGGAGTGAGCAGGCGACCGGCGAAAGGGATTGAGGAGATAAAGGTGGCGTCAGTAGACATCATTATGCCCCAGATGGGCGAATCGATAGCCGAGGGGACGCTCTCGAAGTGGCTGAAGCAGGTGGGCGACGAGGTCAAGCGCGACGAGCCGATCTTCGAGATCTCAACGGACAAGGTCGATGCAGAGATTCCATCGCCGTCGGCCGGCGTGATAACCGAGATAATCGTAAAGGAAGGTGAGACGGTCGCGGTCCAGACTGTCGTAGCCCGGCTCGAGACGGAGAAGGGAGCCGCGGTCGCCGCAACCGCGTCGGCGAGCGCATCAGCTGCGGCAGAGTCGGCTCAGGCCGGGTCAGCGAGCGGGGGCCCCCCCCCGAAAAGCGAATCTACAGCGCCGCCCGCCGCCGCCTCGCATCAATCCCCGGCACCTGCAGCCGCTTCATCGCGCAGCAACGGCAATTCGTTCGAGGAACGCGTACGCACCCGGTCGTCACCGCTGGTCCGGAAAATCGCCGCCGAGCATGGGATCGACATCGCCGCAATGCAGGGCTCGGGAATAGCCGGCCGCGTCACCCGTCGCGATATCCTCGGGTACATCGAGTCGGGAGCCGCGACTCAGGCGCCGCGCACCGCATCGATGCAAACACCCGGCGGAGCCGACCCGCACGCGCCGATGCCCCAGCCATGGCCCGGCGACAAGGTCGAGACGATGTCGAAGATGCGCGCGCTGATAAGCGACCACATGGTCGCCTCGCGGCGCACCTCAGCCCACGTCACTTCATGGATGGAGATAGACCTGACCCGCGTCGGCCGCATCCGCGCCGCGAAACGCGCCGCGTTCGAGGCGCAGTCAGGCCAGAAGCTTACATACCTGCCGTTCATCATCTCGAGCGTCGTGAAAGGGCTCCAGGCGTTTCCGATAATGAACTCCTCCGTGGCCGGCCGCGACATCATCTATCGCAAGCCGGTCAACATCGGAGTCGCGGTAGCCCTCGACTGGGGACTCATCGTCCCGGTCATAAAAAACGCGCAGGACCTCTCGATCGGCGGGATCACGAAGACCTTAAACGACCTCGCAACGCGCGCCCGTGCGAAGAAGCTCTCTCCCGAGGAAGTGCAGGACGGAACGTTCACGATCACCAATCCCGGCGTTTACGGCTCGCTGATGGGTGCGCCGATAATCAACCAGCCGCAGGTGGCGATCCTTGGCGTCGGAGCAATCGAGAAGCGCCCGAAGGTCGTAACCGGTGTCGATGGCGAGGACACGATAGCGATCCGCACGTGCTGCTACTTCTCGATCTCATTCGATCACCGGATTATCGACGGAGCGGTCGCCGACCAGTTCCTCGCGTACGTGAAGAAAACGATCGAAGAGTATCCGGAGAGTTTTGTCTGACATGGCCCGCGCGCTCACGATCCAGCGGACCACGGTTCCCGCTTCAGAGCGTGAGCGCTACTTCGAGCGCCTGCGCGCCGCGAGCAAGCACTACCAGGCCGCAAACTGCCGCTTCTGGGTCTGCGAGGAACGCTCGCTGACCGGAGCGTTCATTGAATTCACTGAAGCCGACGACGAGGCGACCCTCAAGGTCGCGCACGCAAGCGCTCCGCATCGCGTTCTCGATCCGGCTCGCATCTATCAGGAAAGGGAGATCGGCTGACATGCCGGCTAGAACAATTTCAGTAAATGGAGAGGAGTGGAAGGTCTCGCCCTCCGGGTTGATCACGCAGTATGACCAGGATGAATTCGCGCTGTTCTTCGTGCGCGGGACTGGCGGGGAGCGGGAGATTCGCGTCACCCGGTATTCGCCACAGGGAGCGCGCTCGCGCGAGCAGTCGTTTGCCGAGCTGAGCGTGGAGAGGCTGGTCTCACTCTTCGGGGAGTCGCAGCCGAGCTTCACTTCGCCCGAGGCCGGCTACAGGCAGTGACGATTCCTCGCCCGGCGAGCGCGCAGTCGGGAGAGGTCGACCTGCACATGCATTCGACTGCGTCAGACGGCTCGCTTTCCCCAACCCAGGTCGTGGCTGCCGCCGCTTCCGCAGGACTCGCCGCGATCGCTCTCACCGATCACGACACGATGGCTGGCGTGGATGAGGCCATCGAGGCAGGCGATGCGGTCGGCATCCGCGTCGTTCGCGGGGTCGAGCTCAGCGCACACGATGGCCCGAATGAGATACATCTCCTCGCGCTTCACGTTTCACGCAGGGGACCGATCGACGCGAGCCTGGCAGTCTTCCGGGGCTCGCGCGAGTTGCGCGCCCGCAGCATCGTCGACCTCCTCAACCAGCTCGGCATCGATGTCACGCTCGAATCGGTAATGGCTGAAGCTGCGGGTGGCTCGGTTGGCAGGCCTCACATCGCCCGGGCGATTATCAAGGCAGGCGCAGTCCGCGACCTTCGCGAGGCATTCGACAGGTATCTGGGCGCCGGAAGGCCGGCATACGTGCCCAAGGAGCGCCTCGAGATCCGCGATGCAATCGCGCTGTCCCACGCTGCAGGCGCAATAGCGATCTGGGCCCACCCCGGCTACGAGTGCCGGAGGGAGAAGCTCGAGCCACTCGTCGACATGGGAATCGACGGTGTGGAGATCAGGCACCCGAGCCACAGCTCCGAGGACGTGAAGCGGCTGACGGCATTGACCGACTTCTTCGGGCTGCTGCCAAGCGGCGGGTCGGACTGGCACGGGACCCCGGAAGGGCCGCGCTGCATCGGCTGCATGCACGTGCCGCACGAGTGGCTCGACAGGCAGGATGCGGCCGTCGCCAAGCGACTGGCCGAAGTCGCGTGAGAAAACCCGGTGACATAGCTCTCGTCACGGGAGCCGGGCACCGGCTCGGGCGCGAGTTCGCGCTCGCTCTCGGAGCCCGGGGGGCAAGTGTCGCGGTGCATTACAACGTATCGGGCGACGAAGCCCGCACGACTGTCGAAAAAATCGTCGAGGCGGGCGGGACAGCCCAGCTGTTTCAGAGCGACCTCACGAGACCGGATGGGCCTCACACGTTGATCGACGCAGTCATCCGCGACATCGGACCGCCGACCATTCTCGTCAACTCGGCCGCGGTGATGGAGCGGACGCCTTTTGGCGAAGTCAGTGTCGATGCCTGGGAAAAAATATTCGCGCTGAATCTTCGCGCTCCGTTTTTCCTTGCTCAGGCGGCGGCGCGTGTTATGCCCCCGGGATCGGTGATCATCAACATCTCTGACCTCGCCGCCTACGAGACGTGGCCCGATTACATCCCGCATTCGGTGTCGAAAGCGGCGATACTGCGGATGACCGAATCTCTCGCGCGGGTGCTGGGGCCCGGGATACGGGTGAACTCGATTGCGCCTGGGGCTGTTCTGGTTCCCGAAGACTGGGACGCGGAGAAATCTGCCCGCTTCGCTGATTCAACCCCGCTCAGAACCCTTGGAGAGCCCGCTGATGCAGTCGGTGCGATGCTCTACCTGCTCGACGCGAAATTCGTTACAGGTGAGACGATAGTCGTCGACGGCGGGCGGAGGATCCGGAAGTGAAGGTCAGGAAGTCGCTCGCTGCCCGGCTGTATCGGGGAACTGCGAATCTTGTCGAGCCGTTGATCCCTGCCGGTCTGCGCACTCCCGCGCACCATCTCTCCCGCCGGCTGACGCGCCGGCTGGAAGCCGAATACGAGACAATTATGGGTCTGGTCTCGCCTGGCGTGACCGTTGTCGACGTCGGCGCGAACATAGGAGTCTTCACATACGGATTCCTCGGCAGAGGAGCGAATGTGGTTGCCATCGAGCCGCAGCCCGGGTGCGCCGCGCAGATCCGCGCATTCTACGAATCGGGTCTGCCTCGTACCGAGCGCCGGGGCGCGCTCGACCTCCGGATAGAGGCGCTCGGAAATGAATCAGGGTCGGCGACTCTTTACGTACCCCTGAAGAACGGACGCGTTGACGACGAGTCGGCGAGCCTCGCGGAAAGTGAAGGCGAGTCGATTCGAATCGAGGTTCCGGTACGGCGCCTCGACGACTACGGTCTCGACAACGTTGCGGTGATAAAGATGGACGTAGAGGGCCGCGAGATTCCGGCCCTCGAGGGTGCTACCGCGACAATCAGGCGGTGGCGCCCCGCGATTCTCGTCGAGATCGAGCAGCGGCACCACGCTGAGCCAATCGCGGACGTTTTCGCCCGAATCGATTCGATCGTCGGGCCCGGCTACGCGACATCATTCCTTGGCGCCGGCAATCAGTTGAAGCCACTGAGTGAATTCGATGTCGAGCGCGACCAACTTGACTTGCGGGACAATCCCCTCTCACGCTCATACGTGCGGAATTTCTTCTTCCTGTCACGGTGAAGACTGGAATGACCTGCCCTTCAAGGGTAGGATTCGTGAGCAGTGACAACCATCAATGGAAGCAAACTTGTCAGAAAGTGTCGACTACGATCTTATAATCGTTGGCGCAGGGCCTGCCGGCATGACCGCCGCGCTTTACGCGGGCCGGTCGATGCTGAAAACGGTCGTCCTTGAAAGGGGGGTATCGGGCGGCGAGCTCCTGAATACGGAGATAATTGAGGACTACCCGGGCTTCGAGCGCATCGAGGGCTGGGATCTCGCGCAGAAGTTCGAGAGCCACGCGAAGAAATTCGGTGCCGAATTCCTCCAGGAGACCGTCGTAACACTGAAGAAGCTCGATGACGGCGCATTCGAGGCGACGACGGACAGCGGGAAGATCTACCGCTCGAAAACCGCAATCGTCACGTCAGGCGGCACGCCGATCAAGCTGGGCGTCCCCGGCGAAGCTGAATATGCCGGCAAGGGTGTCAGCTACTGCGCCATCTGCGACGGCGCATTTTTCCGCGGGCACATAGTCGCCGTCGTAGGCGGCGGTGACGCCGCGGTGGAGGAGGCAGACTTCCTCACCCGCTACGCTGAGAAGGTATACGTGATCCATCGCCGGAACGAGTTCCGCGCCTCGAAGATCGTCCAGAAGCGGCTGTTCGAGAATCCGAAGGTCGAGGTAATCTGGGACACCGTTGTGGAGGAGATACAGGCCGACGATCAGGGACTCGTCAACAATCTCGTTCTTCGCGACGTCAACACGCATGGATCAAAGAACCTCGCCGCAACGGGAATCTTCGTCTTCATCGGGTTCAGGCCGAACACGGGGATCATCGAGGGTCATGTCGATCATGACGAGATGGGATACCTGCGGACCGACATGAACATGGAGACATCGATCAAGGGTCTGTTCGCGGCGGGTGACGTGCGCGTACAGCTGACGAGGCAGGTAACGACTGCTGCTGGTGACGGAACGACCGCCGCGATTGCCGCCGAGAAATACCTGACCGCGATGAGGTCGCCGAAGGACGAGCCGGAGATCCAGGCGAGCGGGGGATACTCGTGATCGTCACCCGCATCACCGTTGGTGCGTTCCAGGAGAACTGTTATCTCGTCGCTGACCCCGAGGCCGACACGCTCGCGGTGGTGGATCCCGGAAGCGAGCCTGATGCGATAATCGCCGAGATCGAGAAGAGTGGCCGGATCCCCGAAGCGATATGGGTGACGCATGCGCACGTCGACCACATCGGAGCGATAGCGCCGGTCAAGCGCCGGTGGGACGTTCCCGTCTGGCTTCACCCACTCGACGAGCAGCTTTACCGTGTGGGCGGGCGACAGGCGCAACTATATGGTCTGCCGTACGAGGAGCCGCCGTCACCCGACCGGGAGTTCGCCGAAGGCACACCGGTAAGACTCGGATCGCTCGAGCTGAGCGTGATACACACTCCGGGACACGCGCCAGGCCATGTAGTGATTCACGGGTATGGCAACGCGCTCGTCGGTGACTGCCTGTTCGCGGGATCGATCGGGAGGACGGATCTTCCGTTCTCGAATCCGGCGCAGCTCGAGGCGTCGCTCGCCCGTATCGTCAGGTTTCCCGACGACACTGTCGTGCATCCGGGGCATGGCGACCAGACCACGATCGGTGAGGAGCGCGTCTCGAATCCCTTCCTCAACGGCACTGCGCGCATAGTGCGCGGTTGAACTTGACACGAAACCAGAAATGACCGACAAGACACGGATGGAAAAGGATCCCCTCGGCGAGCTCGCAGTTCCGGCTGACGCACTTTACGGCGTCCAGACGCTTCGCGCGGTGAGAAACTTTCCGATCAGCGGACTCAAGCCGCTGCCGGCTTTCGTCGAGGCGACAGTGCGGATAAAGCGGGCCGCAGCAATCACTCATCGCGAGACCGGGCGCCTCGATGCGGAGCTTGCCGACGCGATAATCAAGGCAGCGGACGAAGTGCTGGCGGGACAGCATCGCGAGCATTTTGTCGTCGATCCGTATCAGGCAGGCGCCGGCACTTCGCACAACATGAACATCAACGAAGTGCTCGCCAACCGCGCCAACGAGATACTCGGCAAGCCTCGCGGAGGTTACAGCCCTGTGCATCCGAACGATCACGTCAACATGGCGCAGTCGACTAACGACGTGATTCCGACAGCGATCAGGCTCGCGTCGGTCACCGAGCTTCCGAAGCTGGTGAAGGCCTTCGAGGGCTTGATCGGAGCGCTCGAGGAGAAGGGAAGGGAGTTCGACGATGTAATGAAGTCGGGCCGTACACATCTGCAGGACGCGATGCCGATACGGCTTGGCCAGGAGTTCACTGCGTACGCGGGCACTCTTCGCCGGGGCATCAGGCGCGTCGAGCAGGCGTCAGATTATCTCCGCGACTTGGGGATCGGCGGCAGCGCGGTCGGCACCGGGGTGAACGTCGAGCCTGAGTATCCCGCGATAATGGTCAGAGAGCTCGCGAAGTCAGCAGGGGTCGAGGTTCGCGAGGGGAAGGACCGGATCCAGCTCATGCAGAGCATGGGCGACGCGGCGGCGTTCAGTGCGCAGATGAGGGTTCTCGCTCTCGACCTCAGCAAGATCGCGAGTGATCTCCGGCTCCTCGCAAGCGGTCCGCGTACCGGCCTCGACGAGGTAAGGCTTCCCGCGGTTCAGCCGGGATCGTCGATCATGCCCGGCAAGATCAATCCGTCGATCCCGGAGATGGTGAATCAGGTGTGCTTCCAGGTCGTCGGTAACGATGCGTGCGTGTCGGTGTCGGCAGAGCATGGCCAGCTCGAGCTGAACGTGATGATGCCGGTGATCGCGCAGAACATCCTCATGTCGATGATGATCCTCACGAATACCGCCGAGACGCTTTCGGAGCGCTGCATCAAGGGCATCGAGGCGAACGTCGAGATGTGTGCATACTGGGTCGAACGTTCAGCCGCGCTCGCGACCGCGCTTGCTCCGCAGATCGGTTACGCCCGCGCGGCGGACCTCAGCAAGCAGTCGGTGAAGGAGAACGTGCTGATCCGCGAGCTTGTGCACCGCGAGAAGGTTCTACCGGAGGAGGAGATCGACGAAGTGCTCGATCTTCGGAAGATGACCGAGATAGGAGTTCCGGGCGGCAAGCATGTTGGAGGCTCGGTCGGATAGGCGGAACAGCGGGAACAGCGAGAACAGCCTTTTTACATTTCGCGGATTGGGCGGATTTTGCGGATCAAGCGCTGGAGTCGGGCGAGAGAGTGGCCTGCTCGGCGTAAAGGTGTTCCGTTTTTGATTGTAACCCCAGAACAGCTAATGCCTGCTTTAAGGAGACGTTGGCGCGGCGCTAAGAATGCCGGCCCTATAGCTGTCTGACCGGTGAAATCCGTAAAATCCGTTCCTCCTCTGATTTTGATCCGCTCCACTCCGCCCCGATCCGCCCAATCCGCGTTCCCCCCGGGGTTTGAAGCCCCGATTCCGCGCCAAGGGAGTTGGCTCCATCCCCCCCATTTGCCTATCTTGAATAGATGCGGATAACAACCTGGGCAGAATACGGAGTCATCTGCGCTCTCCACCTCGCGAAGCGGGCGGACGAGGGGCCGGTCACGGGGCGCCAGATCGCCGCTCTCGAGAAGCTGCCGGCCGATTATGTCGAGCAGATCCTTCTCCGTCTCCGCCGGGCAGGCGTCGTCGACAGCACTCGCGGCGCCCGGGGCGGATACGTGCTCGCGAAGTCTCCGGAGGAGACGACGATAAGGTCGGTGATCCAGGCTTCGGAGCTCGAGACATTCGATCTCCACTGCGTAAGTCACCCGGTTGAAACCGACAGGTGCTCGGCATCACATCTCTGCAGTATCCGCCCAGTGTGGATGCTCCTCCAGAAGAAGATCGACGATGTGCTCGAGGGCGTCTGTCTCGCTGACCTGCTCCACGATGAGCCGGTCGTGAGGGAGAAGGTCGGGCTTCCGAACAGCCCCCGCGCGAAGACTCGCGGACTCCCGATCCTTGTCGAGGCAGGCAATCAGCCCTGACCTGACGGCCCGATAGCCGAAGCGGCGCCGAGCTTTCGCTCTGCGCCGCTTCGTTGTTTTCTCCGCTGCGTTTCCTGCCGTGGCGCAGCACCCGATCGATCGTCCTTATGCCGAAGGGGGGACTCGAACCCCCACGGGCTTGCACCCACTGGCTCCTGAAGCCAGCGCGTCTACCAGTTCCACCACTTCGGCGGCAGTACTCGCAACTTAGACACCGCCAAAAACTAAGTCAACGCGAAAACCCTTTCTCAATCTGCGCACGAGTCCTAGTTTGGGAGCAGTAAATGGCAGAGACGAAAGAGAAGCCGGAGCGCGAGTCTATTGCGCGGAACAAACGCGCGAGACACGACTACCACATTCTCGACACGTGGGAAGCGGGTATCGTATTGACGGGAAGTGAAGTGAAGTCACTACGCAACGGGAAAGCGAATATTTCCGATGCGTACGGCATAGTCAAGGATGGCGAGGTTCACCTGCTGAACCTCCACATTTCTCCCTATGAGCAGGCAAGCTTCTTCAACCATGAGCCCACTCGGACGCGGAAGCTTCTGCTTCACAAGCGCGAGATCAGGAAGCTCATCGGGTCGGTCGAGCGGCAGGGGCTCACCCTTGTTCCGCTCGAGCTCTACTTCAGCCGCGGGAAGGCGAAAGTGGCAATCGGCCTTGGGAAGGGTAAGAAGCTCTATGACAAGCGGGCGGATGAAAAGCTCAAAGACGACCAGCGCGACATGCAGCGCGCACTGAGGTCCCGGTGATCGTCGGCATCGCTGTCGCCCTTCAGATCGCGGCTGTTGCGCCGCCGGCGAACCTCGTCATCCGCGAGGGCGGCGGTAACCTGCGGACCGTTCCATCCGTGGCAACTCTCAGCGGACGGTACCTGCGGGCCGACCTCCTCGCTGCGGCGCTTGGCGGATCAGCGGGCTCGATGGCCGGCGGCCGCTACAGCATGAGCCTCGGCGGCCAGCGTATCGACCTCAACGAGGGCGTGCCGTTTGTGCGAATTGGCAACGATGTCGTCCCGATGAATCTTGCGCCTCTTCGCTCGGGTCAGACGTTCCTCGTCCCTTTCCAGCTTGCCGCATCGGTGATTCCGCGATTCACGAGCGGCTTCAACTTCGATGCATCCGTTTCGGAAATTAGGATCTTCGACACATCTGCCCGGCGTGGTGTGGCGCCGCCGCCCGCCCGCGCCGAGGAATCATTGCAGCCCGACCTCGGCTCGCTGCCTATGCCAGTCCGGCCGAGGAGAGCTCAGCGCCGCCTGGTCGTCGTTGATGCGGGGCACGGCGGTGTCGACCCGGGGATGCAGGGTCCGATCGGCGCCGGCCCGCGAATCACCGAGAAGCATGTAACTCTCTCGGTTTCGAGACTGCTCGAGGAGGAACTCCGCCGGCAGGGCGTCGAGGTTCTCATGACGCGCACGCGCGACACGCTGATCGCGCTATCCGACAGGGGGAGGATCGCCAACCGCAACAAGGGCGACCTCTTCGTGTCGATCCACGTGAATGCGAGCGGAACCCGCAGTTCCGCCGGCGCGCGCCAGCGCGGATACGAGACATACTTTCTCGCTGAAGCAAAGACTGAGGAAGCGAGCCGCGTCGAGCGAATGGAGAACGAGGCGGTGAAGTTCGAGACCGGCGCAAACGCGCCGAAGGGAGATCCGCTCAGCTTCATCATCAACGACATGGCGCAGAACGAACACCTTCGCGAGTCGAACGATCTGGCGGAGACGATCCAGAACGGTATGAGGCGTTTTCACCCGGGCAGGGATCGCGGAGTGCAGCAGGCGAATTTCGCGGTGCTGCGCGGATCGTTCATGCCTGCCGTGCTCGTAGAGATCGGATTTGGCACTAACGCTGAGGAAGCCCGGTATCTCAGCGACAGGGCAAACCAGCGCCGGATCGCCCAGAGTCTCGCAGTGTCGATAATGGAATACCTCGACCATTACGACGCCCGCATAGGAGCGGGCACTCGTTGAGGCCCGCCGCGGCGGCTGTTCTCAGGGTCAACGCGGCATCGATAGAATTCCAGAACCCGATCCTCCTGGCTGCAGGGACCGCCGCCTACGGGCGCGAGCTCGCCGGCGTCATTGACCTCGAGTCACTCGGGGGAATCGTCACGAAGGCGGTGAGTCCCGAGCCTCGCAAGGGCGCACCCCCGCCACGTGTCGCCGAGTTCGATGGCGGGATGATAAACGCGATCGGGCTGGCCAATCCGGGGCTCGAGGCAGTTGGCCGGGACGATCTCCCGTGGCTCGCCGCAAATGTCAGGATACCGCGCGTAATAGTGAACGTCGTCGGGAGCGCGGTGGAGGATTTCACGACAGTGGTCGAGGGTCTTGCCGGCGAGTCGCGGATCGATGCATTCGAGCTGAACGTGAGTTGCCCGAACGTGAAGGCCGGGGGAATGGAGTTCGGCTCTGACGTCGCAGTTCTTACATCGCTCGTCAGCCGGGCGCGCGCTGCGACACAGAAGCCGCTCTTCGTGAAGTTGTCGCCGACGCTTGCGTCGATCGCTGACACGGCTCGCGCGGCCGCTTTCGCCGGCGCGGACGGCATAAGTCTCGTGAATACGATTCCCGGTCTCGTGATCGATGTCGAGAGCCGCCGTCCGGCGCTCGGTTTCGGCACAGGCGGAGTGAGCGGTCCGGGACTTCTGCCCGTCGGAGTGCTCGCTGTGCACAGGGTCAGCCAGTCTGTGGATGTTCCTCTGATCGGTGTGGGAGGCATATCGCGCGGATCAGACGTGGTTCAGTACATGATGGCCGGAGCCACGCTTGTCGCTGTCGGTACCGCGGCACTCAGGGATCCGCGTGCTCCCGAACGCATCATCTCGGAACTTGCCGAGTGGTGTGACAGGCATTCGGTGAGATCTGTGACGGAGCTCGTCGGAACGCTGGAGTGGCCATCGTGACAGCAATCCCTATCGTTGCCCTCGATTTCCCGGATGCCGAGCGGGCGATGACGCTGGTGCAGGTTCTCGATGAGAAGTGTCGTTTCTACAAGGTCGGCAGCGAGCTGTTCACCGCGACGGGCGCCGACATAGTGCAATGGCTTCGCGATACTGGCTGCGACGTATTTCTCGATCTCAAGTTTCACGACATCCCGAATACCGTCGCAGGCGCGGTGCGGCGGGTCGCCGGGATGGGTGTCCGGCTGACGACCGTGCACGCGTCTGGCGGGTCGAGGATGATGTCTGCCGCAGTCGAGGCTGCGGGGCCGGACTGCGGCGTACTGGCAGTAACGATTCTCACGTCACTCGACGACGCGATGCTCGGTGAAGCGTGGGGAAGGGAACGCGTCGATGTCGAGAACGAGGTTCTCAGACTGGCGGAGCTTGCGCGGTCGTCGGGGGTTCACGGGATCGTCTGCAGCGGGCATGAGGCCGAGGCGGTGCATTCGCGTCATGGGTCTGCCTTGAAGCTTCTGGTTCCGGGGATCAGGCTTCCGGGGGAGGACCCGGGGGATCAGTCGCGGGTTGTGACGCCTTCTGCTGCCGTAGCGGCTGGGGCGAGTTATCTCGTTCTGGGGAGGGCAGTTACGGCGGCCCGGCAGCCGCGGGAAGCGATGGCTGCGGTGCTCGAGGGATTGAGGGCCGGTTGATCTGACTGACTGCGGACTGCGGACTGGGATGGTGGCCACCTCTCGGCGATCTTTTTCCGATAATGCTCGAGTTTGTCGGGCGGCAGCTTCAGTCCGATGATGGCATCGCCTCGACTGAGGGTGTCCCGGATTTCTGCAAAGACGACAAGGTGAGAGTCCATTAGCAGGGCCATGTGGCTGCTCGCACGTTCCTGCGTTGCCGTCTCCAGGCGGCGTCTCCCTTCCTCGGAGAAATGGACGTGGAGGATGAGCTCATCCTCAGTTTTCTTCACAGTGATCTGGCGAATCATGTTGTCGGAAAGGACGTCGACCGGGCTGAGATATGCCGGGATTCCGCCCATCAACTGCTCCCGGCGCTCGAAGCCAGGCTGGGGCGTTTCGCTTGCCATTCGCATCTGAAAGAGCGGCGGGTGCGAGGCGGGCTGGGCGCTCTGGGCGGCGACAGGGCCCGCCGCCAGGGCAATTGCGGTTACAAGACCAACCAGGGATTGCGCTGCGCGGGTGAACATGGCTGAGCCCGGTGTTTGAGCCTGCAAGATGGGGAACAAACACACTGAATGCCACCGCAATTGCGGACAGAGGACTTTGCGGCCTCAGGACCAGAAGCCATTGCAGAGTCGCGACTAAGGGAGGGTTGCGGACAAGGGGGGACGGTCCTCGATAATCCTCAGTTCTCGATTAGTCGCGACTCTGCAATGGCTTCGAGTCCTGAGGCCGCAGGGACCTGAGGCCGCAGGGTCCTGAGGCCTTAATCCGTAGCCCCTCCGCGTGTTGACTTAGCCCAATTGACTCGGTAATTTCAAAGGCTAACTCTGAATTACTTCCCCGCGGCCAACCGAGGGGACTTTGCACGTCCTATAGGAGCTTTTGTGAAAGTACGCAGCAGCGTCAAGCCGATCTGTGAGCACTGCAAGGTGATCAAGCGCCAGGGCGTGGTTCGCATCATCTGCTCGAGAAACCCCAAGCACAAGCAGCGGCAGGGCTGATAAAACATGGCACGAATCGCCGGCGTGGATCTTCCACGCGAGAAGAAGCTCGAGATCGGACTGACCTACATCTTCGGAATCGGCCGCGCGACCGCGCAGCGCATCCTGAAGGAGACAGGGGTCAACGCCGAACAGCGCGTCCGCGACCTTAACGACACGGACACGAACCGCCTTCGTCAGGCGATCGAAAAGGATTTCCGCGTCGAAGGTGCCCTCCGCACCGAAGTCGCGATGAACATAAAGCGCCTGATGGACATCGGGTCGTACCGTGGCAACCGCCACCGTCGCGGCCTGCCGGTCCGTGGCCAGCGCACTCATACGAACGCCCGCACCAAGAAGGGGCCGCGCCGCGCGATCGCGGGCAAGAAGAAGGTTACGAAGTAAATCATGGCTACCGGAAAGAAGACAAAAAGAATCATCGAGGCGGAAGGCGTCGCTCACGTCAGCGCAACCTTCAACAACACCACGATCACGATCACCGACCAGCACGGGAACACGATCTCCTGGGGCTCGTCGGGCAAGGCAGGCTTCAAGGGCTCGAAGAAGTCGACCCCGTTCGCGGCGACTGTCGCCGGCGAGCAGGCAGGACGCGAAGCTGTGACGCTCGGTGTCCGTCGCGTACACGTCCGCGTTCAGGGCCCCGGCTCGGGACGCGAATCGGCGATCCAGGCACTCGTCGCTGCCGGACTCCAGGTCAAGTCGATAAAAGACGTGACCCCGATTCCGCACAACGGCTGCCGTCCGCCAAAGCGCCGGAGAGTCTGAGCCATGCGTTATACCGGACCAAGCTGCCGCCAGTGCCGCCGCGAAGGAACGAAGCTGTTCCTCAAGGCGACCAAGTGCTTCACCGAGAAATGCCCGGTCGAGCGTCGCCCGACGCCACCGGGACAACACGGAGCAAGCACCGCCCGCCGCCGCAAACTCTCTGAATACTCGAAGCAGCTGCGCGAGAAGCAGAAGATCAAGCGCATCTACGGAGTCAGCGAGAGCCAGTTCCGCAACACGTTCGAGCGCGTTGCGTCACAACCGGGAATCACCGGCCACAATCTCCTCGCCGCACTCGAGAGCCGTCTCGACAACGTCGTTTACCGAATGGGCTTCGCCGGCAGCCGCAAGGCAGCACGCCAGCTCATCCGCCATCGTCACGTCGAGATCAACCAGAAGCCGGTAGACATTCCGAGCTTCCTCGTGTCGCCGGGCGAAGAAGTCCGAGTCCGCATGAAGTCACGGGAGCAGGCCTCGATCATGGTAGCAATGGACCAGTCGAGCCGCGGTGCGCCGCTTTCCTGGATTGCAGTCGACAAGGATACGTTCAGCGGCCGGATGCTCGAGAGACCGACCCGCCCGAATATCCCGATTGCCGCGCAGGAGCAGCTCGTCGTCGAGCTCTATTCGAAGTAGCAGTAGCGAGTTTACAGTGTTGAGTTTTTAGTTTTCAGTTCCTGTAAAACGCAAGTACCGAGAACTGGAAACTCGAAACTGGAAACTCGGTACTGATCAAAGACTGGAAACTGAAGAGTTGGACGGATCCGTGACATCCGTTACGGGCTCACCGCGCGTCACGGGCGGGGTGGGACGTTGAGGAATCAATCAGAAAAATGGCAAACGCAATAGATCTCAAAGGACTTGTCCGCCCGCAGCTTGTCGAAGCGACTAAGCGCGAAGACAATCAGAATTCCGCCGAATTCCGCCTCCAGCCACTCGAGCGGGGTTTCGGCCACACACTCGGCAACGCGATGCGGCGGATGCTGCTCTCTTCGCTCAGAGGGTCAGCCGTCTGGGGCATCCGGATCGACGGGGTGCTCCACGAGCATCAGACGATTCCGGGCGTGGTCGAGGACGTTCACCAGATCATCGGGAACCTCAAGAACCTGACCCTGGCACTGGATGAAGGGAAGGAAGAGGCGATTCTCCGTATCTCGAAGGGTGACGCTGGACCTGTCACGTCAGGCGATATCGAGTCTGATGCAGGTGTCGAGATTCTTGACCGGAATCATCACCTCTTCACGCTCCAGGACGATCGCGACATCAACGTCGAGCTCTACGTCAACAAGGGCCGGGGATACGTTGAGGCCGACCAGCACGCTGTCGACAAGAGCCTGCCTGTCGATGTCGTGAGAATCGACTCGATCTACAACCCGGTCAGGCGCGCGAATTTCTCTGTTGCAGAAACCCGCGTCGGACAGCGCACTGACTACGACCGGCTGACGCTCACTGTCGAGACGAACGGCACGATCTCCCCGGAGGAAGCGGTGAGTTATGCCGCAGCCCTGGCCCAGACGCACTTCCAGTACTTCGCAGGTTTTGGCTCGCACGCGTCGGCTCCGCTGACGAACGGTGCGGAGATCCCCGGCGGAGACTCGCAGCGCCTTGCTTCAGATCTTCGTACGCCGATCGACGATTTCGAGCTCTCGGTTCGCTCGGTCAACTCACTCAAGAATTCCGGCATCCGCACGCTCGGTGATCTCGTCAAGATGACGGAGAGCCAGGTGCTGCAGGTGAAGAACTTCGGCAAGAAGTCGCTCAACGAGATCGTCGATCTCCTGGAGAAGCACAAGCTGAACTTCGGAATGAAGTTCGAGGATTCACCGGACGGAATCCGCATCACGGATCCGGGCACTCCTCCCAACCGCAACGTCGCGACGGCAGCAGCCGACGACGACGACGACAACTAGAGAGACCAATGCGTCACCGTAAAGTCGGCCGCTCGCTCAAGCGTACTGCCGAGCAGAAGCTGGCCCTGATGAGAGGCCTCGCGATGGCGCTGATAGAGCGCGGCGCGATTGAGACGACAGAGGCGAGAGCAAAGGAGCTTCGCCCGTTTGTCGAGCGCCTCATCACGAAGGCGCGCTCAGGCACGCTTCACGATCGTCGCCTCGCCGGCCGCCACATCCAGGTCCGCGAGCTCAACGACAAGCTGTTCAATGAAGTCGGCCCGAGGTTCGCCTCCCGCGCCGGCGGTTACACACGCATTCTCAAGACCGGCCACCGCAAGGGTGACGGCGCAGAGATGGCCCGCATCGAGCTGGTGGACTGACATGGCACCGATCAACAGAAGCCGCTGCTACGTCTGCGACAAGGGAGTCGCTTTCGGAAACAACGTTTCCCACGCGAACAACAAGACACGCCGCACCTGGAAGCCGAACCTCCAGGTCGCGCGCATCGTCATCGACGGCAAGATCACCAAAGTGAAGGTCTGCACCCGCTGCCTCCACGCGGGCAAGGTCCAGCGTGCCCCACGCGGCGTCTCGGCTGCGTAGATTCCCTGCTTGCCGGACGGAAGAGGGGAGCGCGTTCCGTGCTCCCTTTTTTTGTGCCATACATCGGACTGCTTTCCACCGATGACACAGATGTCCACCGATGAACACCGATGAAGACGGAACTGCGCTTTTTGGTTTTTAAAAAATCAAAAACGGAACACTGCCCTCCCGGGAAGGCCAGAGGTGCGCGAGACTACCTGTCACTACTGCGTCTTCTGGGTTCCTCAGTGACATCGGTGGACATCTGTGTCATCGGTGGAAAAACCGGGCAAGATCGTGCCTCGTAGAAACGACCTTCACAGAATCCTCCTCATCGGCTCTGGCCCGATCGTCATCGGCCAGGGCGCCGAGTTCGACTATTCCGGCACGCAGGCGGCGAAGGCGCTGAAGGAAGAGGGTTACGAGGTGATCCTCGTCAACTCGAATCCGGCGACGATAATGACAGACCCGGAATTCGCCGACCGCACTTACATCGAGCCCGTCACTCCGGAATACGTTGAGCTTGTAATAGAGAAGGAACGGCCCGACGCCCTGCTCCCGACGATGGGTGGCCAGACAGCCCTCAACGTCGCGATGAAGCTCTACGAGAACGGCGTGCTCGAGAAGTATGGGGTGCAGCTCATCGGCGCCGACGCCCGCGCAATCTCGATGGCGGAGGACCGCGGTCAGTTCGCCGAAGCGATGAAGAGGATCGGGCTGGCGGTCCCGCAGGGTGGAATCGCCACGAACTTCGACGAAGCACTCGAGCTGGCCGACCTTGTCGGCTTCCCCGCGATCATCCGCCCCGCATTCACACTTGGCGGGACTGGTGGCGGAATCGCCTACAACCGCGAGGAGTTCGAGGAGATAGTCCGCCGTGGAATCGAGCTTTCACCGGTCGGCCAGGTGCTGATCGAGCGGAGCATCATCGGCTGGAAGGAGTTCGAGCTCGAGGTGATGCGCGACGGCGCCGACAACGTCGTCATAGTCTGCTCGATCGAGAACATCGACGCGATGGGCGTCCATACGGGAGACTCGATAACTGTCGCCCCGGCCATGACACTCACAGACCGCGAGTACCAGACGATGCGCGACGCCGCAGTGGCAGTAATCCGTGAGATAGGCGTCGAGGCCGGTGGCTGCAACATCCAGTTCGCTGTAAATCCAGCCAACGGCGAGATGCTGGTGATCGAGATGAACCCGCGGGTTTCCCGGTCGTCTGCCCTGGCCTCAAAGGCCACGGGATTCCCGATAGCCCGTATCGGGACAAAACTGGCGGTGGGCTACCGCCTCGACGAGATCCCCAACGACATAACGAAAACAACCCCTGCGTCGTTCGAGCCCGTGCTCGACTACGTGGTTGTGAAATGCCCCCGCTTCGCGTTCGAGAAGTTCACAGCCGCGAATCCGCAGCTAACTACGCAGATGAAGTCGGTCGGGGAGTCGATGGCGATTGGCCGCACCTTCAAGGAGGCATTCCAGAAGGGACTGCGCGCGCTCGAGACAGGCCGGCCGGGCTGGGCCACCGGATCCCTGCTCGACGACCGGCTCGCTGACGAAACACTCGAGGCACTTCGCGGCGGACTCCGCCAGCCGACACCCGAACGCATCTACCAGATAAAGCGGGCGTTCGAGGCAGGAATGGAGATCGGCGAGATAGCGGAGCTTACACACATCGATCCGTGGTTCCTCGCGCAGATGCGCGAGCTCGTCGAGGCCGAGGGTGCCTTCGGTGAGCTCGATGCGGTCGATGCGGATGAAATGCGCTCGATGAAGCGGATGGGTTTCTCAGACCGACAGCTGGCCTCGATCCGCGGCACCAGCGAAGACGAGATGCGCGCGCTGAGGTGGCATCTGGGAATCCGTCCGGCTTACAAGATGGTCGACACCTGCGCGGGAGAGTTTCCGTCGTCGACGCCGTATCTCTACAGCAGCTACGACGAGGAGGATGAGGCACCCCGCAGTGGCAGGGACTCTGTTGTGATCCTCGGGAGCGGTCCGAACCGGATAGGGCAGGGTGTCGAGTTCGACTACTGCTGCGTCCACGCATCGCTCGCGTTGCGCGATGCGGGATACGAGACGATAATGATCAACTCGAACCCGGAAACCGTCTCAACCGATTTCGACATCTCCGACAAGTTGTTCTTCGAGCCGCTCACGCTCGAGCACGTTCTTGAGATAGTTCAGCGGGAGAAACCCCTTGGCGTAATAGTCCAGCTTGGAGGCCAGACGCCTCTGAAGCTCACCCGCGGCCTCGAGGCGGCGGGCGTGAAGATCCTGGGCACCAGTCCCGACGCGATAGATACTGCCGAGGATCGCCGGCGATTCGACGCGATTGCACGCAGCCTTGGCGTGATGCAGCCGCCGAACGGAACCGCTACGAGCGTTGCCGAGGCGCTTGCAGTGGCGGAGAGGATCGGCTACCCGGTACTTGTGCGTCCGTCGTACGTGCTGGGCGGGCGCGCGATGGAGATAGTCTACGACGCTCCGTCGCTGGAGGGATACTTCGAGCGTGCCGCGCGGGTGTCTGAGGATCGCCCGGTGCTCATCGACAGCTTCCTCGAGGACGCATACGAGGCCGACGTCGATGCGATCTCCGACGGCGAGACCGTTGTAATCGGCGGTATAATGCAGCACATCGAAGATGCTGGTATCCACTCCGGCGATTCAGCCTGCGTGCTACCCCCGTATCTCATCGGAGAGAAGGATCTCTCGACGATGCGCGAGCACACGGTGAAGTTCGCGAAGGCCCTCGGCGTAGTGGGACTCATCAACGTCCAGTACGCGGTGAAAGACGGCAACGTCTATGTCCTCGAGGTTAATCCGCGCGGCAGCCGCACGGTTCCGTTCGTGTCGAAAGCGATAGGAGTGTCACTTGCCGCGCTCGCGGCGCGCACGATGCTCGGCGAGAAACTCGCGGACATCGGGTTCACCGAGGAGATAATCCCGCACTATATCTCGGTAAAGGAAGCTGTGTTCCCGTTCACGAAGTTCCGCGAATTCGACCCGATCCTCGGACCCGAGATGCGATCGACAGGCGAGGTGATGGGAGTCGCAGCATCGTTCGGGATGGCTTTCGCCAAGGCGCAGCTCGCTGCCGACAACAAGCTCCCAGGCGAAGGGACGATCTTCCTCACGGTTAACGACTTCGACAAGAACGCCGTTACGCCGATTGCGCGGCGTTTCCACGAGATGGGATTCAAGCTCCTCGGCACTGACGGAACCGCGCGCCACCTGAAAGGCAGGGGGATCCCGGTCTCGCGAGTGTTCAAGGTTCATGAGGGCAGGCCGCATGGAATCGACTTGATCCTGAACGGTGAAGTCCACCTGCTCATCAATACGCCGTTCGGCAAACATGCGCAGCAGGACGACTATTCCCTTCGCCAGGCGGCAATTGCCCACGGCGTCGCGTACACGACGACTCTCTCGGCGGCGAATGCTGCATGTGACGCCATACTTTCACTGCGGTCGCGGGCGCCGTCGGTGAGGTCGATCCAGGAGTGGCATGCTGAGCTCGAGGCACCCGTTTCATGACTGCGCCCTTCATTCACGAGTCGGCCTACGTCGATGACGGAGCGACGATCGGTGCCGGCACGAAAGTCTGGCACTTCTGCCACGTGAACAGGGGCGCCGTGATCGGCGAGCGGTGTTCCCTCGGGCAGAATGTCGTGGTGATGAACGACGTCCGGATAGGCAACAACGTGAAGGTCCAGAACAACGTTTCGATCTACGATGCAGTCGAGCTCGAGGACGACGTTTTCTGCGGACCGTCGATGGTGTTCACCAATGTGATGAACCCGCGAAGCCATGTGCCGCGGAAGGACGAGTATCAGAGGACTCTCGTGAAGCGAGGATCCAGCATCGGTGCGAACGCCACCATCGTCTGCGGTGTCACGCTAGGCGAATACTGCTTCGTCGGCGCCGGAGCTGTCGTCACCGATGACGTGCCGGCGTACGCTCTCGTCGTGGGAGTTCCCGCCCGAAGGATTGGATGGATGTGCCAGTGCGGAGTCGGGTTACCGGATACCGGCGAGGGCGCATGTGAAGCCTGCGGCTCCCGGTATGAGCTGAAGGGCGACATAGTCGTACCGGTGAGCGAAGCTTGAGCGCCGGCAAGGACGCAGCGACGTTCCGGGTCGCGCTATCGGGATGCGGGCGGATCTCGAAAAATCACGCCGACGCGATCTCGCGAATTGACGGGCTCCAGCTGGTCGCGGCATGCGACCCTGACGCCGAGCGTGCGAAGGCCATCGCGGAGCCCGCTGGTGCACGCTGGTTCACCGACTACTCCGAGATGCTCTCCGCCGCCGAGTGCGACGTTGTAGCTATCGCGACTCCGTCCGGCCTCCATCCCGCGCAGGGGGTTATGGCGGCACGCGCCGGAAAACACGTGGTGAGCGAGAAGCCAATGGCGATTTCGCTGAAAGGCGCCGACGAGCTCGTCGCTGCCTGCGACACGGCAGGGGTCAACCTGTTCGTCGTCAAGCAGAATCGGCTCAACGAGCCGGTGAAGCTCCTCAAGCAGGCAGTCGATGCGGGAAGATTTGGCCGGCTTTACATGGCGAGCTGCACAGTATTCTGGTCGAGGCCGCAGGAGTACTACCTGCAGGCACCCTGGCGGGGGACGTGGGAGTTCGACGGCGGCGCGTTCATGAACCAGGCTTCACACTACGTCGACCTGATTCAGTGGCTGATGGGCCCGGTGGAGAGCGTCATGGCCAAGACGGCGACGCTCGCCAGGAGGATCGAGACAGAGGATACCGGCGTTGCCGTAATGCGCTTCAGGTCAGGCGCCCTCGGCGTCATCGAGGTGACGATGCTCACCTACCCGAAAAACCTCGAGGGCTCGATCACCCTTCTCGGCGAGAAGGGGACCGCGAAAATCGGTGGAACCGCCGTCAACAAGGTCGAGCACTGGGAATTCGCTGAGCCGCTGGATGATGACGCGAGGATCCGGGCGATGGACAGCAATCCGCCGAACGTTTACGGCTACGGGCACGAGGGATACTACCGGAACGTGCTGGCGGTGCTGAGGGGCGATGCGGTGCCGGAAACCGACGGGAGGGCCGGGAGGAAGTCCCTCGAGCTCATCCTCGGGATATATGAATCCGCCAAAACGGGAAGGGACGTGCCGCTCCCGCTGAGGGTGTGAACCGGTCATCTTTACAGGCTATACCATTACCACATAAATGGCAGTTCCTCTTCTAGACCTGCGGGCCCAGCACGCTACAATACGCGACGAAATGATCGCGGCGATTTTGCCGATCGTCGACGACCAGACGTTCATTCTTGGTGCGCCGGTCGAGCGCCTCGAGACGGCCGTCGCCGACTTGTGCAATACACGCTTCGCAGTCGGATGCGCTAACGGCACCGACGCCATTCTGTTGTCGCTTCGCGCCCTCCATGTCGGTCGTGACGACGAGGTCGTCACCACCCCGTTCACGTTCTTCGCAACGGCCGGCGCCATACACAACGTCGGGGCCAGGCCTGTCTTCGCTGATATCGATCCAGACACTTTCAACATCTCGCCACAGGCGGCAGCCGCGGCGGTTACGAGCCGGACGAAGGCAATAGTGCCGGTGGACCTCTACGGGCAACTTGCGGCGGTCGATGCGATCGCGGCCGCGATTCCCGACATGCCGATCATCGAGGACGCTGCCCAGTCGATCGGAGCCACTCGGAAAGTCGGCGGAAAGACCGTCCGCGCGGGTGAAATCGCGACGATCGGGACGTTCAGCTTTTTCCCGTCGAAGAACCTCGGCGGCTACGGCGACGGTGGTATGGCCGTCACCCAGAACGAGGAGCTTGCCGGCCGCCTGCGCATGCTCCGTGTGCATGGCGGAATGAAGACCTACTATCACGATGAAGTGGGGTACAACAGCCGGCTCGACGCGCTGCAGGCCGCGGTCCTGCTCGCCAAGCTCCCGCATCTCGAGAGCTGGAGCGCTGCCCGCCGTCGCAACGCGGCGTATTATTCCGCTGCGTTCGAAAACATGTCGGATGTCCGGACCCCGATCATCGACCCGGCGAACGAGTCGATCTTCCATCAGTACACGCTGAGAGTCGCGCGCCGCGACGAACTTCAGGAGCACCTGAAGTCAAAGGGCGTCGGACACTCGGTCTATTATCCCCTCCCGCTGCACCTCCAGCCATGCTTCGAACACCTTGGCTACACGAAGGGCGCGTTTCCGGAGAGCGAAAAGGCGGCTGGTGAAGTGATCTCCCTCCCGATCTACCCCGAGCTCACCACTCCCCAGCTCGATGAAGTGGTAACCGCGGTGAAGGAATTTTACGGCAATGGTTGAAAAGACGATGAAGGACCAGCTGCTGCGGAAGCTCGAGGAGCGAACCGCCTGCGTTGGTGTGGTCGGCCTGGGGTATGTCGGGCTTCCGCTCGCGATCGAGTTCGCGAGGGCGGGCTTCCGCGTGATCGGCTACGACGTGAGCGACCGGGTCGTCAACTCACTGATGTCCGGCGAATCCCACATCCAGGATGTTGCATCGGCGGATGTCAAGTCGCTCGTCGACGCCGGGAAGCTCGAGGCGACTACAGACGAATCGCGGCTGCGGGAGATGGACGCAATCTCCATCGCCGTGCCGACGCCTCTCGCGAAGACCCGCGACCCGGACATGACGTACATAATCGCGGCCGCTGACGCGATAGCCCGCAACGCGCATCCGGGACTTCTCATCGTCCTCGAGAGCACCACGTATCCCGGTACGACCCGCGAGCTGATGCAACCCAAGCTCGAGGGAGAGGGACTCACTGTCGGTGAAGATGTCTTTCTCGCTTTCAGTCCAGAGCGTGTCGATCCCGGGAATCCGGTGTGGAACACGAAGAACACGCCCAAGGTGGTCGGTGGCATCACGCTGGCGTGCACCGAGGTCGCGAGCGCGCTTTACCAGTCATGCCTGGAGCGCATCGTCCCGGTCTCAAGCACCGAGACGGCGGAGCTCGTGAAACTTCTGGAGAACACCTTCAGGTCTGTCAACATCGGCCTCGTCAACGAGATGCAGATCGTCTGCGACAAGCTCGGCGTCAACGTGTGGGAAGTCATCGACGCCGCGGCAACAAAGCCGTTCGGTTTCATGAAATTCACGCCAGGCCCCGGAATAGGCGGTCACTGCATTCCCCTCGACCCGCATTACCTCGCGTGGAAGATGCGGACGCTCAATTACAAGACGCGATTCATCGACCTCGCGAGCGAGATAAACAGCGAGATGCCGGCACTGGTGGTCGACCGCGTGACGCACGCGCTGAATACATCGAAAAAACCTGTCAACGGCAGTCGCGTCCTGGTGCTGGGCGTCGCGTACAAGAAGGACATTGACGACATGCGCGAAAGTCCCGCGCTCGACGTCATAAGACTGCTGGAGGGGGAGGGAGCGGTTGTCGCGTATCACGACCCGCACGTCCGCACCTTCCGCGAAGACGGTCACGAGCGCGCCAGCGTCGAGCTCACCGACAACGAGATTTCCTCTGCTGACGCTGTCGTCATCGTGACTGATCACTCATCTGTCGACTACCAGCGGGTGGTGGACCTTGCCGCCCTGCTCGTCGACACCCGCAACGCCACCGCCGGTCTGGTACGTGCCGGCATGGCAATCGCCTGAAATCACAAGCAATAAATGAATATCTCTGTAATTGGAACCGGATACGTCGGACTTGTCGTGGGAGCCTGCCTCGCCGAGACCGGCAACGACGTCATCTGCGCGGACGTGGTCGAATCGAAGATCGATGGTCTCAAGCGCAATGTTCTCCCGATCTACGAGCCCGGCCTCGAGGATCTCGTCGAGCGCAACCAGCTCAATGAGCGGCTGACTTTCACGACTGACATCCCCGCAGCGATCGCGTCGGCCGACGTCCTCTTCATCGCTGTCGGCACGCCGCCCGACGAGGACGGCTCGGCCGATCTCCAGCACGTCCTCGCAGTTGCCCGCGAGGTCGGGAAGCACATGACCCGCGAGATGGTGATTGTCACCAAGTCGACGGTTCCCGTCGGCACTGCCGGGAAGGTCGCGACTGAAGTGGCGAAGCATGCTCGCTTCCCGTTCCACATGTGCAGCAACCCCGAGTTCCTCAAGGAAGGCGCAGCCGTCGACGACTTCATGAAACCCGACCGGGTCGTGCTCGGCGTTGAAAGCCCCTTCGCCCGCGAGGTGATGAGCGAGATATACGCTCCGTTCGTGCGAACGGGGAATCCGGTGATATTCATGGATATCGCCTCGGCCGAGATGACGAAGTAAGCCGCCAACGGGATGCTTGCGACGCGGATCTCGTTCATGAACGAGGTCGCCAATCTGTGCGAGAGGGTCGGCGCAAACGTCGACATGGTTCGACGCGGGATCGGCAGCGATTCGCGTATCGGGCCGTCGTTCCTGTTTCCGGGGCCCGGTTATGGCGGCTCGTGTTTCCCGAAGGATGTGAAGGCGCTCGTTCGCACAGCTGCCGAGATAGGGATGGACCTGAAGGTTCTCAGCGCGGTCGAAGATGTGAACCAGGGCCAGAAACTTCGCCTTGGAGAAAAGCTGCGGGACGTCCTTGGCGACGATCTGGCCGGAAAAAGGGTCGCGGTGTGGGGCCTGGCGTTCAAGCCGCAGACAGACGACATGCGCGACGCGCCGTCGCTCACGCTGATCGAGGATCTGCTCGCTGCGGGGGCGTCGGTCTGTGCCCATGATCCGGCGGCCATTAAGGAGGCGAAGCACAAGCTCGGGGACCGCGTTGCGTACGCCGAAACGAATTACGACGCGCTGACAGATGCTGACGCTCTGGTAGTCGTCACCGACTGGAACGAGTATCGCCACCCCGATTTCTCGAGAGTGAAGGCGCTTCTCAAACGTCCCGTAATCGTTGACGGCCGGAATCTTTACGACCCCGAAAAGATGAGCGAGCTTGGGTTTACATACGTGTCGATCGGTCGCAGGACCGTTGAACACCCGGCCCCTCAGGGGGTAGGAGAATACGCATGAAACCGCGCTTTCTTCTGATCCTCGGAATCTTCACCGCACTCGCCTGCAAGCCTGTGTTCAACCCCGGCGCGTTCGGCAGCACTGACGAGCTCTACAAGGCCGCGATGACCGAATACGAGGCGAGACGCTGGGAGAATGCTGCAAAGGCCTTCGAGCGCCTCACCACCGAGCTGTCGCCCCGGGATCCCCGCGTTACCACGGCGTACATGTACCTCGGTCGCGCCCAGGAGAGAAGGGGAGACCACCTTCTGGCCGCCAAGTCGTACAGCCGCGTGTACGAGCTCATGCCGCAGGATACGCTTGCCGACGATGCGCTTCTCGCCTCAGGCCTTGCCTATGCGAAGATGTGGCGGAGGCCGGCCCTCGATTCCGAATACGGCGAGAATGCCTTGACGCAGTTCCAGACGCTCAAGTCGCTGTATCCCGATTCTCCGGTCACCCCGGAAGTCGACGCGCAGATCACGAAGCTCGACGAATGGTTCGCGACAAAGGATTACGAAACCGGATACCACTACCTGAAGCGGAAGGCCTACGACTCGGCGATCATCTACTTCAAGGACGTCATCAGGCTCCACCCGCAGGCGAAGAAGACGCGGGAAGCGTATCTGCGCCTTCACGACGCGTATCAGGCGATAAACTATCGGGATGACGCCCGCGACCTTTGCGTCGAGATGCGGAAGGCGTATCCGGAAGATCGCGACGTGAGCAGGGCATGCGGCCCTGCCCCGGCAGCGACCGCTTCCCAGTAGTCGCTTGCGCGTCGGTGTCCTTGGCGGGTCGTTCAACCCTCCTCACATCGGGCACCTGATACTCGCTTCAGATGCGTTCGAGGCCCTGCAGCTCGACCGTCTGATTGTCGTCCCTGCCAACGCGAATCCCCTCAAGGGTCTCGATCCCCTGGCTCCCCGGCCCGAGCAGCGGCTGGATATGGCAAGGCTCGCCTTCGGGGGGGACCCCCGTTTCGAGGTGAGCTCCGTGGAAATCGACCGGGGCGGGTTATCTTTCATGGTTGACACTTTGGAGGCGCTGGCGGCGGAACATGAGGGCGCCGAGCTGGTGCTTCTCCTCGGAATCGACTCATTGATGACGCTCGACCGCTGGAAAGAGCCTCAGCGCATAAAAGAGCTCGCGACACTCGCCGGTCTAAAACGAGGCGCAGAGGCTGCGGTGACGAGAGGCGCAGAGGCTGCGCACGCAGAGGCGCACGACGCAGAGGCGCAGAGCAGCTTTCAGCAGTTTGAGGTGGTGACGACGAGGCGGGTCGACGTGTCGTCGACGGAGATACGGGAGAGGATTGCAGCCGGGTTGCCGGTGAAGGGGTTTGTCGCAGAATCGGTGGAGGCCTACATCTCCGCCGCGAAACTATACAGGCAGCGCGCCGAAGACTGATTCGGGCCGCTCCGGTCAGAGGAAAGGGAAATGCTACAGGGGTTAATTGCAGGCGTATTCGGGTCGAGGCACGATCGCGAGAGGAAGCGGATCCAGCCGATCGTCGACGAAATAAACGTCGAGTATGAAAGGCTTCAGTCGGTCTCCGAGGAGGAGCTTAGGTCGCAGACCGAACGCTTCAGGGAGAGAATCCGCCAGGCCACGGGCGAGCTCGAGGCGCGTGTCGCCGAGCTCACCGAGCAGAAGCGGACGACCGCCGATGCGGCTGAGCGCGAGGGAATAGACCTCGAGCTGAGCGGCGCCGACGGCCAGGGTGGTGCCGAGGGCGAGCTGCGTGACGCAACCGCTGAGGTGCTCGATGAGATTCTTCCCGAGGCGTTCGCAACCGTCCGAGAGGCAGCGCGCCGCCTCCTGAATACGACAGTGCGCGTGACGGGGCAGGACCAGCTCTGGAACATGGTCCACTACGACGTCCAGCTAATGGGCGGCATCCAGCTTCACATGGGTCGTATCGCCGAGATGGCGACTGGTGAAGGAAAGACGCTTGTCGCGACGCTCCCGCTCTACCTCAATTCACTACCCGGCAAGGGCGCCCACCTCATCACCGTCAACTCGTATCTCGCCCGCCGCGACTCCGAGTGGATGGGTCACGTCTACAAGTACCTCGGTGTCAGTGTCGGGTGTCTCGACGATACCGAGCCCGGCACTCCCGAGAGACGCGCCGCCTACGAATCCGACATCACCTACGGCACGAACAACGAATTCGGCTTCGATTATCTCCGTGACAACATGGTCGTCTCGAACGACCAGCGCGTCCAGCGAAGTCACGTCTATGCAATCGTCGACGAAGTCGACTCGGTGCTCATCGACGAGGCGCGCACTCCGCTCATCATCTCCGGACCTGTCGGAAATGAATCAGACGCCGAATATGCGATGCACAACGCGGCTGTCGCGCGGCTCGTGCGGAAACAGAACGACCTTGCGAACGTGCTGGTCGGGGACGGAGAGAGGGCGTGGGAGGCAGGGGATACCGACACCGCGGGACTCAAGCTATACCAGGCTCGCCTCGGCGCCCCGACGAACAAACGGCTGCTCAAGATTCTCCAGGAGACGGGGGTAAAGCAGCTGGTTCAGAAGATGGAGCTCGCGCACCTTGCTGACAGGAAGCTTCCGTCGTCGAAGCAGCAATTCCGTCATACGGAGGAGGAGCTGCTCTACGTACTCGACGAGAAGGGGCACACAGTGCACCTGACGGATCGAGGCGTCGAGTTCATGTCGCCCAAGGATCCCGACGAATTCGTGCTTCCCGACATCTCCCAGTCAGTTCACGCCATCGATCACGATGAGGAGATGACGCCCGAGGAGAAACTCGCGGCGAGGGCCGAGATTAACCGCGAGTACGCGGCGAAGAGCGAACGCCTCAATATCGTTCACCAGCTTCTACGGGCGCACGCACTCTACGAGATCGACGTCAACTACGTCGTGCAGGATGGTCAGGTCCTCATCGTCGACGAGTTCACGGGCCGCACGATGCCGGGCCGCCGCTGGTCGGAGGGACTTCACCAGGCGGTGGAAGCGAAGGAAGGGGTGCAGGTGAAGGGCGAGACCCAGACGATGGCGACGATCACCATCCAGAACTATTTCCGCATGTACGCCAAGCTCTCGGGAATGACGGGTACGGCGGAGACCGAAGAGGCGGAGTTCGACCAGATCTACAAGCTTGGCGTTTCCGTCGTGCCGACGAATCGACCGGTGATCCGCGACGACAGGCACGACCTCGTCTACAAGACACGCCGCGAGAAGTACAACGCGATCCTCGAGGAAACCGAGCGGCTTCACAAGCTTGGATTCCCGATTCTCGTGGGAACTGTCAGCGTCGATGTGTCCGAAACACTTTCGCGCATGTTCAAGCGCGCGGGAATCACTCACAACGTTCTGAACGCGAAATACCACCAGCGCGAGGCGGAGATCGTTGCGAACGCCGGCCAGCCGGGCGCGGTCACTATCGCGACGAACATGGCCGGCCGCGGAACCGACATCAAGCTCGGCGAAGGCGTGACGATCTCGCAGCATTCGGTCGTGAAGGATGCCGAGAACAAGCCGGTTGAAGTCGAGGAGTGCGGCGGGCTTCACATTATCGGCTCCGAGCGGCACGAATCGCGGCGCATCGACAGGCAGCTCCGCGGACGAGCGGGACGCCAGGGTGATCCCGGCTCCTCGCAGTTCTTCCTTTCGCTCGAAGACGACCTCATGCGTCTCTTCGGCAG
>JBPPMU010000107.1:0-11565 GCA_051306215.1 Gemmatimonadaceae bacterium
CGCGCGGCGTTGCCGCGTTCGGCGCTGTCGGCATCTGGTCGGACGTACATCCTGCCGCAACCAGCGCTACCAGCACCGCTGAAACCATCGAGAATCGGGACATTGAGCCCTCTCTTGAGGAATGAGGCCGGCCGCGGATAGTCCGCATTCGACTTGCGGCAATCTCTCGGGAGTACGTAAGCGGGCACATACGCCACCTGACGTAGGAGTGCCCTTCTACGTATGCCTACGTATTCGCCTCCGCCATCGCCGGGCAAATACTTGTGGCGTTCCCTCACCCATCCAGGAGCGTCATATGCGCCATACCATGATGATGTTCATTACCGCCGGGACCATTGCTCTGCCTGCGTCAGCCGCCGCGCAGCGAATCGAAAGCCTGAGCCAGGGCGAAAAAATTCGCGTTTCCACCGGAGTGAACGCTCGGACGGTTGGATTCCTCGACTCTCTGACGGACCAGACACTCTCAATGAGAGTCGTCGGTCGGGATCACCGCAGCTCGCAATTCAGCGTTGGCCGCCCCGAGGTGACACGTCTCGAGGTGAGACGAACGAATCGCATCAAGGGGGCACTCAAGGGCGCAGCGATTGGCCTGGGTGCCGGGTTTCTCAGCGGTTTCGCGCTGGGGGTCGTCCTGCACGAAAATGAGGATAGTTGTTTCATGTTCTGCAGCGCCGTCGAGACAGGTTTCCTTCTGGGGGCCGTCGGTGGCGTCATTGCGACACCCGTAGGGCTCATCGGCGGGGCAAGCCAGGGAGCGGGTACGTGGAAGCGCATAGATCCGGCGACAGCAAAACTGAAATGATGTGGCAGGTCGCGTCGAAGTATTCGGACCCGCTGATCACCGTTATCGCTACGTTATAACCGTGCTTCCACTTATTGGGCGCTCGGCCGAGCTGGCGCAGCTCCTTTCTCTTCTCGCAGAATCGAAGAAGGGAGCTGGCCACGCTCTATTCCTCTCGGGAGAGGGAGGGGTGGGCAAGACGCGCCTTCTCCAGGCAGCGGCTGAGAGTGCTGAGGCCGACGGGTGGAAGGTCGTGACTGGCAGGTCGTACGCCGTCGAGGCGGGAATTCCCTACGCACTTTTCTCCGATGCATTTCTCGGGCTGCTGCAGAACCTCGAGCCAGGCGCGCTGAATGTGCTTACGCGCGGTGGAGGCGATGAGCTTGGGGTTCTTTTTCCAGCGCTTCGTACCGCCGCCGCGCGTGAGGGCCTGCATTCGGTAACAGATGCATCCGGGTTCAAGGCGCGCCTGCTCAACAGCTTCACACAACTCGTTGGCAAGCTCGCCGCAAGACGGCCGCTTTGCGTGGTCCTCGACAACCTGCAGTGGTCCGACGCCTCGTCACTCGAGCTTCTTCACTTTCTGGGGCGAAACATCGCGTCGCATCCGATTTCGATTCTTGCCGCGTACAACCAGACGGAGGCAGAAGGGAATCCAGTTCTCCGGACCACCGAACAATCCCTGCTCAACCTCGGCGCCGCTCAGCACCTTACACTCGGGCCGTTGTCGCAGGCAGAGGTATTCGACCTGCTGATTAGCCGGTATGATGGTGAGACCAGCGCCGTCCGGCAGTTTTCAGCGCTTCTATATGGATGGACACGAGGCAATCCCTTCTTCATCGAGGAGACGATGAAGGAGCTTATCGCCGCCGGCGTTGTAAGAAAACACGACGGTCGCTGGATCGGGTGGGAGGTCGAGTCGCTCGAGCTTCCATCCAGCGTGAGGGACGCAGTCAACTCCCGGATCAATCGTCTGTCCCCCGATGCCCGGGCGCTTGCCGACGTCATCTCCGTCGTAGGCATGCCAATGACATTCAGTCATCTCTCAGCTGTCAGTGCTTCAGCGGAATCGACCCTTGCAGCGGCCGTAGACGAGCTTTGCGGACAGCGCGTCATAGCCGAGTCGAATGTAAATGGCGTCGGCTTATTTGATTTTCTGCACCCGATGCTGCAGCAGGCACTCTACGATTCGCTGGGGTCGGGTCGCAGGCGCGTGCTTCATGCGCGCGTTGCCGATGCGCTCGAGTCCTTTTACGGAGAGCGGGCCGACGCGCATTCGGGTGAGCTGGCGCTTCACTACACGCGGTCAGGCTCGTCAGGCGCGAAGGCCCTTCGTTATCTGAGTTTTGCCGGGCGGAACGCACTCGCCACATATGCGAATCGCGAGGCTGCCGCATTTCTCACGTCCGCCCTCGAGCAGACAGAGCAGCTTCGTGAGTCGATCGAGGGCCGTGACGAAATCATCCGTGGCCTTGCGCGCGCGCTCCAGCGGCTTGGAAAATACGATGAGGCGCTGGCTTGGTGGACTGAAGCCAGAGAGACAGCCCGGGCCGCGCACGATCATGCGACGCTCGCTGACATCGAGTATCGAAGTGGCCTCGCCCACTACTGGAGCGGCAGGTTCGACCAGGCGCTCGAGCGTTACGAGGCGGGTATCATGGCTGACGCGGGAGATTCTTCGGCCGTGCGGCTGCATCTTGCGAAAGCGATATGTCTCCAGGAGCTTGCGCGCATCGATGCCGCCAAGATCGAGATGAACCGCGCGCTGGAGGTTGCCCGGCGCACCAGGACACCTTCGCTCCTGGCCCGCGCTCACCGCGCGCTGCTCATACTTCACACCTGGATCGGCCCGCGCGAGGATGCGAGGGAGCACGGTCAAAAAGCAATCGAATTCGCCGAGCGTTCGGGGGAGAAGATGCTCGAATGGCAGGCGAATCTCGCAATGGCCATCCTCTCCGGCCTTACCAGCAGCGCAAGTGATACCTCGCGATGCCTCGAGCGATGCCGGCAGCTCGAAGTCGAGCTTGGCTCGCCGCTTCTCCCGCTTTGGACCGCTGAAGTGTCGATCTGTTATTCCTTCTGGACCGGGGAGTGGGACGAAGCATTGGAGCTTGGCGAGAAAGCAATCGCGTCAGCGCGCGTGTACAACCAGAACACTCTCCTTCCGCGACTTCTTGTCTGGACCGGTCTCATTCACCTTTACCGGCATGATCTCGATCGTGCGCGGGCCTATTTCGAGGATGCGTGGAGGAGGTCGGGTGCCGACACGGCGACCGATCAGCGCATTGACGTACAGTGTGTCGTTCCCGCTCACATCGGCCTCGCGGCTTATCATCTCGAGACCGGCAACTTCGGCGAAGCGATCCGGATGGGCGAAGCAGGTGCAAAGCTCGCCGATCGACTCGGTTATGTGGCCTGGACCCTGAACTGGCTGCTGCCCGTCGTGGGAGAGGCCGCTGTATGGGCGCACGACTTCTCGCGGGTCGAGGTCAGCACGGCAAGAATCCGGCGTGATGCTGACCGTCTCAGCAGTCCGATCGGAGAGGCGCTCGCTGATGCAAGTGACGGGTTGCTCCTCCTCAATCGTGACGGGAACTTCGGTGAGGCGATCCGCGTGATGAGGGTGGCCCTCGCAAAACTCGACGCCAGCCCGTTGCCCGACCAGGCGTCACGGCTGAGGCGCGCTTTGGCGCAGGCACTGAGTGAGTTCGGCAAACCCGAGGAGGCGCTCAGGGAGCTTCGGATCGCTCACGATACATTCGCAAGGCTTGGCGCCGCGGGTCAGCTCGAGAAGGTGCGGCTGAACATCAGGAAGCTCGGTGGCCGACCGCCCTCGAAACGGTCAGAAAAAGGAACAGGGGCGCTAACCGGCCGCGAGGCCGAGATCGCGCGGCTCGTCGCGATTCACAGGACGAATCCGGAGATCGGTGAGGCACTCAGCATTTCATCCCGCACCGTGAGCACTCATCTTTCGAACATTTTCGCGAAGACGGGCGTAAGGTCGCGAGCTGAGCTTGCCGACTATGTGAGAGACAGTCTCCCGCAATAAGAACTTCAGGCGGTACGCTGCCTCGCCATTTCCTGCCGGTCTCGAAAAACCGTGAACCCCCCGTCGTTCTGCGCGCTCGTACGCTCGAAACCAGCTCTCGAGACCACTTCGGCCAGACGACCCGTTACGGCTCCCGCAAAGAACAGGTTCGATTCCAGAACCTCGCTCGCCGGATTCCAGCTCCGCGCGACGACGGCAACGGGATCCCTTGTGCCGAGGATCGGGACATATAACTCGAGCTGAGGGCCACCATAACCCATTGTTCCCGTGATAAAAGGCCGCCCATCCGCCGTTGGATTAGGTATGGCGCGGGCGAAGAATGTTTCAAGCGCCTCCATCGCTGACTCGTCTTCTTTTCGCAGCACCCAGGGCGCCGGGGGGGCTCCGTTGACAAGGCTCTTGAGAACGGCCTTCCTCTGGAGAACAGAGGTGCCCCTTGTAGCATCATGGGGCTGATCGTCGGGATCATCCGCCACTGAGGGTGTGTCCCGATCGATGACATACCCGCGCACCGCGCGGTCCCGAAGCATGGGCACCACCAGCGCGATGACAAGCAGGACGCCAAGGCCTCCAATGATCCACATCTTTGCCTCGTTATCAGAAGTATGGTGCGGTGGACTCCTACAAGGGACGATTGTGCCCGCCCGGCGTCATCCTCAGGGGCTTCCCCGTCATCCCACAGTGCTTAATGTTTTGCCAGACGAACCGCCAACATTCGAGGCGCCCTCACAGGAGGTTGAACTCATGCGAAGATTCCCCGGTTTCTGCGTCGTAGTTATCGCTGGCTTCCTTTCGCAACCTCTGCCGGTTCAGGCGCAGCCGACCGAGGTCGAGCGGGCGGCGGCAGCCGCACTCGCGACGTTTGTGGGTGCATGGAACCGCGCGGCCGCGGGAGACAGCGCGGGAGTCAGGCAGTACGGGGAGCTCTACTGGGCGGAGGCGGATCTTGTCGATCCGATGGGCAGCGTGTGGGAGGGCCAGCCGGCAGTCGTGCAGATGCACGTCGACCTCTGGCAGGGACCGTTCAAGGGAAGCACGGTCCGCGGTGTCGTGAGAAAGACTCGCGCCCTCAGTCCGGTATTGATGATCGCTGATCTCGATCTTGCGCTGAGCGCGCCGGCAGCGGCTCCACCCGGGTCGGCGGCGCCCGATACAATCAGGGCGCATTTGAAGTTCGTGATGGAGAAGCGAGGCAGTGCATGGAAGGTGATCTCCTCACAGAACACCTTCTACGGAGCACCGCCTCCTGGCCCACCTCCAGTAGGTCAGGCTCCGGGCGACACCAGAAACGCAGGGACGGTGGCACTAACCCGGTCGCTACTCGGCGAAGCCTCTATCAATCAAGAGGGTGTGAGAAGTGCTTGGAAGACGGTCTTTCCTCCGCCAGACGACCCACCGCGGGGCGATTCAATGAGATCACGCTTCGCTTTTGCCAGTAGCAGTCCCCCGAATTCCCGAGATAGTCAGGTAGTGCCGCTTGTCGCCCAGCTGCTGTGGGCGAGGGCTTAACGATCACATTCACCCGCCGGAAACATCAGCACTGCTCCGGATGTAAGCTTGCGGCACGGATAATGGGCGACGGCGGCCTCACGAACCCGGTTCCAGCTGTCGCCCACGAAAGGCTCGTCGGTCGTGGTGAGGAGATAGTTCGTTGTCACGATTGCATCGTAATATCGTCGGCGGATCGAGCGAACGACTGGGTCTTCGTCGAGCTGGTCTGTCCGCCACATAGTCGCGTACAGAAAGACGTCCGGAAGGCTGACCTCACCCGGAAGCGTCGAGGTGTAATGAGCATGCGCAAGGTTGAGAAGACGCGGCGTGTCACCCAGGGGGGCGAGGACGTGGCGTCGCTCCGCTATCGCGGATTGACGCGCCGAGTACGTGCCAGGCTGGATGGCCGTTGAGTAATGCCAGAGTTTCGACTGCCAGTAGTCTCCTGCAACGATGATGCACAATGCAAGGGCGAAGCGCGGGGAAGGAAAGACCGTGCCCGTTCGCTGCGTAATGCGATCCGCGCACCAGACGCCCAGAATGAGGGAAGCCAGCAGGGGCTCAAGGAAGTAGTTCGTCGCTGATCCCATCTTTCCCAGAGTCGCGGCAAGGAGGAGCCATGACGTTGCGGCATAGAGTGGAAACGGACTGCTGCTTCGGTGATACCGCCGATAAACCGTCGCCGCCGTGCCAGAGATCGAGACGATGGCTACCAAAACGGCGAATCGCTGGGCTGAGAAATGCTGAACCCGACTCCATAGCTCCGAGGCGGACGTAGGATGTCGCCCTCCGCTAAAAATGGAAAACCAGAATCCCTCGCCCCACAGCAGGGCGCCGCCCCCCAAAAAGAGCGTCATGAACCCGGCGTAGTATGCGGCGAACCTCATTGCGGCACGCAGGTCGCTGTGAAGCAAAAACAGCCAGCAGGCGACTGGGGCCGCGATGAAGGACTGCTTGGAGGCGAACGCAAGCGACGCTAGCAATGCCGCAATTACCGCATCCCGATTCCCGCCGGCGCGCCGGCCGATCACGATCACTGCGCCTGCAGAGAAGAGCAGGCCGATGCTGTCATTCTTAACTGTGGCGGCGTTGGCAGTAACAACCCACAACAGGAAGAAGAGCCCAAGGGCAATCACTGCAGCAATTCTACCCCTCCTTGCCGGGGTTACCCACATCAGCAGCAACCCCGAGCCAACCATGCAAGCCAGCCCTACAATGCGTCCGGGCAGGAATGGATTCGCAGCCGGGAGTGGGAACAATGCCACTACATGGTGATACAGCGGAGTATACATCGTCAGTCCGAACGGCGGCTCGGCATAGAACCCGTAGGCATAGATATTCTTGCCCGCGCGAAGCGCCTCTATCGTACTGAGAAGTGCGCTCTCATAGGCGAGATCGAGCGGGGTTGTGAGCTGGTGAAATGAAGCGCGTACGAGCCGGAAAGATCCGGTGAGCAGCACTAGAAAAGCCACCATTCGCGCATCCTCGCGCGACCATTTCAGGCTCAAATCAAATGCGTCAATGTGGCCTTACTCCGATATGGATAGCGATTCCCGGGTTAGCCTGACAGACGTCCCTTGAGAAATCATGAGGTGTAGTGTAACGAGTGTCACTCCTGGCTGCGTGGAGTTCTAGCAGGGACGATCGATCGACGCGCGCGTCGTTCCCGCAGACCTTCGCGTTACCCCGGCGCGTCATTCTTCCACCTGGACCGTGCCATCCAGTTCATCAGGTGTTTTATTTCGATCCAGTGCCCACCGGTCACTCCTTCACAGAGTAGATGGACGCAGATCTCTTCGCCACGCATGCCAGGATGGAAGACGCGCACTGGTGGTTCCGCGCGCGCCAGCAGATCCTGAACGCCATCCTCCGGACTCGGTTTCCGCCAGGACGGAAAGCACGCTTGCTCGACGTCGGCTGCGGCACGGGTGGCACCAGTGCGCGGTTTCCCTCCAACTTCGAGGTGGTGGGAGTGGAGCCGTCGGAGCCGGCAGTTGAGCTCGCGCGAAAGCGCTTCCCGCAAATCGAGTTCGTCGCCGGACTGGCGCCGGACGCCGTCCTCGATCACGCGCGAAACACCGACATCTTCGTGCTCACCGACGTGCTCGAGCACATCGAGCATGACCGCTCGATGGTCGAACGGCTCGTCAAGGTGGCAAAGCCGGACGCACTGTTCCTGACCACGGTCCCGGCCAACGAGGATCTCTGGACCGAGCACGACGTCAGCCATGGACACTACCGCCGTTACACGCTCGAGTCATTCGGGGTCCTCTGGCAGAACCTCCCGGTAGAGGTCAAGCTGCTTTCATACTATAACTACCGGCTCTACCCGCTGGTCTACGCATCGCGGCGGATCAGCCAGCTGCGACGCAAGGCGGCATCCCACAACGACACCGACCTTTCTCTCCCCCCGGCACCGCTGAACCGCGCGCTCGAGGCAATCTTCGCAGGCGAGGCGAGACGAATTGTCGGTCACATCGATGCCGGCAAGCCGGCCTACGAACGCGGCGTCAGTATCATCGCGCTCTTCCAGAAACGCGAGCATGTGCCGACTTAGCATCATCATCCCCGCCTATAACGAAGAGCGCCGCCTCGGCCGAACCCTGGCCGCTACCATCGCGCACATGGAATCGCTGAATCTGGCCTACGAACTGATTGTCGTCGACGATGGCAGCACCGACGGGACGGCCGGCATCGTGGCCGAGATGGCTGGCCGCGATGCTCGGCTTCGGCTCATCCGCCTCGCGCAGAACGGCGGAAAGGGACTCGCCGTGCGAAGCGGAATCGTCAACGCGGCGGGTGAGCGGATTCTGTTCATGGACGCGGACGCGGCGACCGCCCTCGAGGAGATCGGGCGGATATTCGACCTCATGACCGAGACGAATGCCGACATCGTGATCGGCTCGCGCGCGCACCTCCCGGGCAGCCACACGACAGTGAAGGCAAAGTGGTTCCGTCACTTCGCCGGCCGGATATTCCACCAGTTCGTGCGTGCTTACGGCGTCAAGGGCATCGTCGACACGCAATGCGGCTTCAAGCTCTTCACGCGCAGAGCCGCAACGGCAATCGCGTCCCGGATGCGCATGCACGGCTACAGCTTCGACGTAGAGATGCTGTTGATCGGGCGGAACCTCGGATTTGAGATCGTCGAGCTGTCGGTGAACTGGACCCACCAGGACGGCTCAAAGGTGGCCGTCGTGCCCGATGGCCTCCGGATGGTGAATGACCTGCTGCGAATCCGCCGGAACGCGGCGCGCGGCCTCTACAGGACGCCCCGCATCGGGCCTCCGCAGACCGAGTCCACTGTTTCGGGGCGGGTGGCAGGCTGAAGCGGTCGCCCTGGTCCGTCGCCTCCGCCCTGCTGCTCGCCGGACTGCTCGTAGTCGCCGCAGTTGTCGTCACGGACTACGGAGTGACAGTTGACGAAGGGCATGGCCGCGACAACGGGGAATACTTTCTGGCGTGGTACGCGTCAGGATTCGTTGACCGTACGATCATTACCGATGGAAACCACTACCTCTACGGGAGCTTCTTCAACGCGCTCGGTGCGGTCGCCGCGCGCATCTCGCCATTCGGACCGTTCGAGACCCGTCACTTTCTTATCGCCCTGACGGGGCTTGCCGGGATCTTCCTCACCTGGCGAACTGCCGAGCTGCTCGGGGGCGCCCTGGCAGGGTTTCTTGCGGCTGTCTTTCTCGCGGCCACCCCGGTGTTCTTCGGCCACATGTTCATGAATCCGAAGGACATGCCCTTCGCGGTCCTGAGCCTTGCGGCCACCTACCTTCTGCTTCGCGCATACGACAGGCTGCCCGCGCTCCCCTGGCGCACGGTGCTGGCTGTTGGAATCGTGATCGGGCTCGGTCTCGGCGTACGGATCGGCGCGCTGATGCTTCTTGGATATGCTGTCGTTCTTGCATCGTTCTGGATCCTCGCGGCCCACTGGCCCGATGGTCGTCCGACGGCGCCAGGGTTGCGCGAATCCGTTGCCGGCATCGGGGTGTCGCTCGCCAGAATCTTCGTTGTAGCGTGGACGGTAATGCTCGTGTGGTGGCCGTACGCTCAGCTGAATCCGCTCCTCAATCCGCTTCGCGCGTTCCGGCGCGCGGCGAACTTCACTGACTTCCCGGCCGATGTCCTGTACGGCGGACGCTACATTCCATCGAGCGCGCTTCCGCTTGACTACATACCAGGGTCTTTCCTCATCACCCTGCCCGAGTACTACGCAATTGCCCTGATCGGCGGATGCCTGGCACTCGCCGCCTTGCTGATCGGCCCGCGCGCCCGCCCACACCTCGACCGCGATGCCGTTGCGAAACTCGCGTTCCTCCTTTTCACGATTCTGTTTCCGCTGGCAACGATCTTCCTGCTGCGGCCGATTCTTTACGACGCGAACCGTCATTTCCTGTTCATCGTTCCTCCGCTCGCGGTCCTGGCCGCTCTTTCACTCGCTCTCGTGTTCAGGACGGCTGCACCGAAATTCATCAAGTCCGTTGTCGCGGTGGCTATCGCGACCTCTCTTGTGCTCACCGTTGCCGACATGATCCGCCTCCACCCTTATCAGTACATCTTTTACAACCGAGCGTTTGGCGGCCTTCCCGCCGCCCGTGGTCAATATGAGACGGACTACTGGGGTCAGTCGCACAAGGAAGGGGTGGAATGGCTCATCAAGAATCATCGGCCCGGCGCGCCACCTGCCTCGATACGCGTGGCGACTCCCTCGGCCGGATTCCAGGCGTCCTACCATATCGAAAGAGCGGGGAACGCCGCGGAGCGTTTCGTTTCGGTGGAGAAAAACGAGCAGCCAGACCTGATGCTGGCTGTTACCCGGTGGGATACTCATCTCAAGTATCCGGGCAAGGTTCTCCACGTTGTGAAGCGTGACGGAGTTCCGCTCCTCTACGTAATCGAAACCGGGAGCTACTCGAGGCCTGCATCGAAGTGATACCCGCCTTCAACCAGTGGGATTTCTGAGGGGCTATAATCCCATTTTCCTGAGGAGCGCCACGAACTGAGGATCCGACCGCAGCCCCTTGAACGCCTGGCTCGTTTTTAGATAACTGATGGAAATGTCACGTTGCTGGTACGCAAGCTCGAGCCAGTGAAACGCTTCGTCGTTCTGACCAAGCGAGACTGCGACAAGGGCGACCGCAAACGGCGATTCAGTTCCCTCGAGCGCGTCACGCTTCAGCTGGGCGAAAAGTCGCTCTGCTTCTCGCCGCCTCCCGGTGAGGGCATACCCCCGCGCGAGATGAGCGCGCGTTGATCCCTTGCCTTCCGCCAGCTCAACCGCCTTCTCGAGCTCGGGAATCCCCTCGCCGAATCGTCCGAGCTGGATGAGAGTCGTTCCGAGTCCCACTCGCGCCCGCGCGAGTCGCGGATTGAAGTCGATTGCTTCGCGGAAGGCCTCGATCGCTTCTTCGTGCCTGCCCGCCGCGTGAAGTATGAAGCCGAGTGTCGCGGGAATGACGCTCGTCAGCGGATCGAGCTTCTGTGCTGCCTCCATCTCGGAAATCGACTCGTCATAGCGACCTGTCCTTATCAGCATCTCGCCATACCATTGATGAGTCGTGGCGTCGCCGCTGTTGAGCTTAAGGGCGCGCTTGAAATGAGGCTCCGATTCGGACCACCGCCAATCGTCAGCCGCCATCGACCCAAGGGCCGAATGCGCCTCGGCAAGCGTTGAGTCGAGCTCGAGCGCTTTCTTTATCGACGCTTCCGCGCTGTCCAGCGCCCGGGGCAGGGCGGTGCCTTCGTGGGAAGGCATCACAAGCCATGTCTTGCCAAGTCCTGTCCAGGCGGGCGCGAACCCCGGATCCATCGCGATTGATTCGCGGAAATACTTGATAGCCTGCTGCAGGTCCGTGCGCGGGTTGAAGAGATGACGGCCGTTCAGGTACAGCGCATAGGCATCGGGGTTTGTGCTGCGCGCGAAGCGCGGCGGATCACGCGGATCGAGTTGTATCCGCAGCGCGTTGACGACAGCTCGCGAAATCTCAGACTGAATTGCGAGGACGTCGTCGGCGCTCCTGTCGAACACCTGCGACCACACCTCGAAGCCCTGACTCGCCTCGGCAAGCCTCACAGTGATGCGAAGACTGTCGCCTGAGCGCCTGACGCTCCCCTCGAGCACATGATCGACGCCGAGCCTGGCTCCGGCTTCCCTGACGTCGATATCCTGCCCCTTGAACTGGAATGCCGAGCTGCGCGCTACAACGCGCAGGCTTTCGATGCGCCCGAGAGCATG
>JBPPMU010000108.1:0-23884 GCA_051306215.1 Gemmatimonadaceae bacterium
ACGCTCCCCTCGAGAACAGTCGAGACCTTCAGCTTTCTTCCGATCTCTCCGACATCCTCGTTCTTTCCCTTGAAGGCAAACGAAGAAGTGCGGGCGGCAACGCGAAGCGATTGAACCTTGTTGAGCGCGTTGATTATCTCTTCCGCCATGCCGTCGGTGAAATATTCGTTCTCCGGGTCGTTGCTCATGTTGGTGAACGGCAGGACTGCCACTGACTTCGCCGCCGAGACCACAGCATGCGGAATCGTTGAAGTATCCGTTGGCGTCACCATGCTGCCTGAAGCAAGCGCCTGCCCAAAGTGGGCTGCGCTGGAGTAGCGGCCGGTCGGCTCGATTGCCATCGCCTTCGTCACCGCCCGCTCAACGCTCTCCGGAATCGAACTCCTGATCTCGCGAAGCGGGCGCGGCATCTCGGCAAATCGTTTCGCCATCACCGCCTGCGGCGTCGCACCGGTGAACGGCCGCTCGCCCGACATCATCTCGTAGACGACACATGCGAGACTGTACTGGTCGCTTTTCCCGTCGAGGTTCGTTTCGCCAGCCGCCTGCTCAGGGCTCACGTAGGCAGGAGTGCCGATCATCATCCCGGTCTGCGTCAGCGTCTCGGGCCCGGCTGCGCTCACGGCCTTCGCGATGCCGAAGTCCATGACCATGGCTTCGCCCTCGTAAAGCATGATGTTCTCGGGCTTTATGTCCCGGTGAACGATGCCGTTGCGGTGCGCATAGTCGAGTGCCGAGGCGATCGCGCGACCGTGATGAATTGCTTCATCGACGTTCATCGACTGCTCGCGGTCAAGCCTCTCGCGTAGCGACTCGCCCTCCACATACGGCATCACATAGTAAAGGAACCCGTCCGCGTCCCCTGAATCATGAAGCCCAAGTATGTGCGGATGATTAAGGCGGGCGGCAAGCTTTATCTCGCGCAGGAACCGGTCAGGCCCCAGTGATGCCGCGAGATCAGGATGCAGCACCTTGAGCGCGACAAGCCGCTCGTGCTTCGTATCCTGTGCGAGATACACGGTTGCCATTCCGCCGCGCCCGAGCTCGCGGTCCACAGTATAAGTCTGCGACAGCGCGGCCCGCAGCCGGTCGAGCGGAAGCTGACTCTGCGCCGTCACTTCTGCGCCTCTGCGCAGTGGTCCCGTAGTTTCCGCGCCTCTGCGTGGCGAAGCCCTCTGCGTCTCTTGTTCCTCACATGGCCTTCACTATTGCCTGGTACCGGCTGGTCTCGCGAAGCGGGTCGAGATCGCTGTCGTGCTCCATCCAGCCTTTGTCTCCGAATCCCCTGTCCACGGCCTGTTCCAGCGCTGCCAGCGCGTCGTCGATCCTGCCGAGCTGAGTGTATGTGCACGCGACGTTGTAGAGAAGCATCGGATCGTCGGGGTCTGCCGCAATCGCGCGGCCCGCAAAAAATACTGAGCGCTCCTCGTCCTTCAACGCAGCATACGCCACCGCCCCCAGGATGCACGCACGCGGATCGTCGGGATTGAGCTCGAGGTGCTCGTTCACGAGCCTGATCTGCCGGCGATACTGCGCTTCGGCTTCCTCCTTTCTGCCCAGGGTCACGAGCACCACAGCGAGAAACCCGGGAACCTGATAATCCTCGGGCCGGATTGCCGCCGATCTCTCGAACAGCTTTACCGCCTCCTCGTACTCCCCCTGTTGCCGCCGCGTGCGCGCAAACCAGTAGGTCGCATCGAACAGCTTTGGATCGAGCCTGATCGCCTCCTCGAACTCGGGAATGGCCTCATCGAATCGCTTGCTCATTGACAGGGCTATCGCCCTTGCCACATGCGCTTCGGCAAGCTCGGGCTCCAGCTCTATCGCCTTCAGGCTGGCGCTGTCCGCCTGGCGCAGGTTCGACTCGCGCGCGTCGAAGTACGTGTAGAGCAGCGAACATGCGTCGGCTACCCCCGCATGGGCACGAGCGTACTCCGGATCGATTTCGATCGCGCGATTGAACATCTGCCGCGCGTACTCGAGGCTTTTCCGGCGAAAATGATGGAAGTACTGTCTGCCCCGCAGGTAGTAGTCGTACGCCTTGACGTCCACAGCGCGGGCCTTTTCGATCTGCTTCTTTTCCCCTTCGGTCAAGATGACGCGCAACGCTTTTACTATGGACTGTGAGATATCGTCCTGGATCTCGAACACATCCTCGATCTCACGATCGTAGCGCTCCGACCAGAGGTTCGACCCGTCCGCCACGTTCACGAGCTGCGCAGTCAGGCGCAGCCGGTTCCCCATCTTGCGGACAGTCCCCTCGAGCACCGTCGAGACCTTTAGTTTGCGCCCAATCTCGCCGATATCGTCGTTCTTCCCCTTGAAGGAAAATGACGAGGTGCGCGAAGTGACACGGAGGGACTGAATCTTGGTCAGGGCGCTGATAATCTCGTCGGCTATCCCGTCTGTGAAGTACTCGTTTTCCGGATCTGCGCTGTTGTTGGCAAACGGGAGCACGGCGATTGATTTCGCGGCCGAGACTGTCGCTTGAGGAAGGCTGGCCGTATCGGTTGGCGTCACGAGGCTGCCGGACGAGAGTGCCTGCCCGAACTGGGCAGCCGTCGCATAGCGGCTCGACGCCTCGATCGACATCGCCTTCGTGACCGCCCTCTCGACACTCTCGGGAACCGCGCTCCTGATCTCCCGCACGGGCCGCGGCATCTCCGTAAACCGCCTCGCCATTATCGCCTGCGGGGTCGAGCCCTGGAACGGCCTCTCTCCGGTCAACATCTCATACACCATGCAGGCGAGACTGTACTGATCGCTCTTGCCGTCGAGGTTCGTCTCACCCGCTGCCTGCTCCGGGCTTACATACGCGGGAGTGCCGATCATCATGCCCGTCTGCGTCAGCGTCTCGGACCCGGCCGCGCTCAAGGCCTTGGCGATTCCAAAATCCATCACCATCGCCTCGCCCTCGTACAACATGATGTTCTCGGGCTTGATGTCCCGGTGAACTATCCCGTTGCGATGCGCATAATCCAGGGCCGATGCGATTGCGCGCCCATGGTGCACCGCCTCATCGACACCGATCTGCTGCTCGCGGTCGAGCCGCTCCCGCAGTGACTCGCCCTCCACATAGGGCATCACGTAGTAGAGAAAGCCGTCAGCGTCTCCCGAATCGTGAAGCCCGAGGATGTGCGGGTGATTCAGGCGGGCCGCAAGCTTTATCTCGCGAAGAAACCGGTCGGGACCAAGCGATGCAGCAAGATCCGGGTGCAGTACTTTGAGCGCCACGAGACGCTCATGCTTCGTGTCCTGCGCGAGATACACGGTCGCCATGCCACCCCGCCCAAGCTCGCGATCTATCGTGTACGTCTGCGACAGCGCGGCCCGCAGCCTGTCCAGTGGCAGCTGACTCTGCGCCGTCACTTCTGCGCCCCTGCGTGGCAAAGCCCTCTGCGCCTCTTTTTCACAGAGCCTGGATGATCTGCTTGTACCGTGGCGAGCTGCGAATCGAATCCAGGTCGCTGTCGTGCTCGAGCCACGCCTTGTCACCCCATCCCTTGTCAACCGCCCGCTCCAGCGCATCGAGAGAGTCGTCGACTCTGTCGAGCTGGGCGTAGTTGCATGCGACGTTGTAGAGAAGCATCGGGTCGTCCGGATCTGCCGCGAGGGCGCGGTTGGCGAACATGACTGACTTCTCGGGGTCGTTGAGCGCTGCATGCGCGATCGCCGCAAGCACGCAGGCCCGCGGATCGTCGGGGTTCATCTCCAGATGCTGGTCGATCAGCCGCGCATGGCGCCTGTACATCGCCTCGGCTTCCTCTTTCCTGCCGAGGTTCGTCAGTACCTGGGCGAGGAACCCGGGAGGCTGATAGTCCTCCGGGCGAAGGGCGATCGCCCGCTCGAAGAGTTTCGCCGATTCCTCGAACTCACCCTGCGTGAGGCGCGTGCGCGCATACCAGTAGGCCGCCTCGAACTGCTTTGGATCGAGCCGCAGCGCTATCTCGAACTCGGCGTTCGCCTCGTCGAAATGTTTGCTCAGCGCCACCGCCAGCCCGCGGGCGACGTGCGCTTCGGCCAGCTCGGGCTCGAGCTCGAGTGCCTTGCTGCTCGCGATGTCTGCCTGCCTGAGGTTGAACTCGCGGGCGTCGAAGTACGTGTAGAGAAGTGAGCACGCGTCTGCCACGCCTGCGTATGCGCGGGCATAGTCGGGATCTATCTCGATCGCCTTGTTGAACATCTGCCGGGCGTACTCGAGACTCTTGCGGCGGAAGTGATGGAAGTACTGGCGGCCCCGCAGGTAGTAGTCGTACGCCTTCACGTTCTCGGCGCGGGCTTTCTCGATCTGCTTCTTCTCGCCTTCGCTAAGGATGACCTTGAGCGCCTTGACGATCGCCTGGGAGATGTCGTCCTGAATCGCGAAGACATCCTCCATCTCGCGGTCGTATCTCTCCGACCAGAGCTGGTATGTATCGGCGACGTTGATGAGCTGCGCGGTGATGCGGAGCTTGTTCCCCATCTTCCTGACGCTTCCCTCGAGAACCGTCGAGACCTTCAGCTTCTTTCCGATCTCGCCGATATCCTCGTTCTTCCCCTTGAACGCGAACGACGAAGTTCTCGATGCCACCCGAAGCGACTGGATCTTGGAAAGAGCGTTGATGATCTCCTCGGCCATTCCGTCGGTGAAGTACTCGTTCTCCGCGTCAGCGCTCATGTTGGCGAAGGGGAGAACCGCGACGGACTTTGCTGCCGAGATGACGGCCACCGGTATTGTCTCGGTGTTCGTCGGAGTGACGAGATTGCCTGAAGCGAGCGCCTGGCCGAACTGCGCCGTTGTCGAATAACGGGCCGTCGCCTCGGTTGACATCGCGCGGGCGACAGCCTTCTCAACGCTCTCAGGCACCGCGGCGCGCAGCTCCCTCAACAGGCGCGGGGCTTCGGTGAACCGCTTCGCCATTATCGCCTGTGGTGTCCCGCCGGCGAACGGGCGCTCCCCGGTGATCATCTCGTAAACGACGCATGCGAGGCTGTACTGGTCGCTCTTGCCGTCGAGGTTTATCTCGCCGGCGGCCTGCTCGGGACTCACGTAGGCGGGAGTTCCGATCATCATCCCGGTCTGGGTGAGAGTCTCGGTGCCGGCCGCGCTCACCGCTTTCGCGATACCGAAGTCCATCACCATCGCCTCACCTTCGTAAAGCATCACGTTCTCGGGCTTTATATCCCGGTGAACGACGTTCTGCCGGTGCGCGTAGTCGAGTGCCGATGCGATAGCGCGGCCGTGATGGACGGCTTCCTCGATGGGAAGCTGCTGCTCGCGGTCGAGCCTCTCCCGCAGCGACTCTCCCTCGACGTACGGCATGACGTAGTAGAGGAGCCCGCTTGCGTCGCCGGAATCGAAGAGTGGGAGGATGTGAGGGTGATTGAGGCGCGCGGCAAGCTTGATCTCCCTGAGAAACCGCTCAGGGCCAAGCGATGCGGCGAGATCGGGATGCAGCACTTTCAGCGCGACAACCCTGTCGTGCTTCACGTCCTGCGCGAGAAAAACCGTCGCCATCCCGCCGCGACCGAGCTCTCTGTCTATCGTATATGACTGCCCGAGGGCGTCGCGAAGACGCTCTATGGGGAGGGCCGTAGTATGCATGTAGTGGTGCCGGGAACTTTTGTGTAACGACAATTTTACGACAATGCGCAGGGGGCGGATACCACACCCGGGGCGAATTGGCCGGCAAAACAGGCTGGTCGACCAGCTCAACTACGGAAGTCCACGCGAGTCGCGAGTATCCAGTCGCTCAGTTGACCAGTCATCGGGGTCGATTCGGAAGCTGCCCGTCTGGCCAGCTTACTGAAAACTGAGCACTCAGAACTGGAAACTCGCGACTCGCGTGGCCTTCCCGTCGTCAGGCCCGAATGATCCCGGCGTACAATTCCTCCAGCATGCCAGCCGGATCCTCACATATCCCTTCATGCACCGGCCCCGACTGTATTACGTCGGATCGCGGCGCGGTGAGCCAGTGAAACCGTTCAGATGGAGGCGCAAGCGCGATAGGCCCTGCTGTCATCTCTCCCGCGCAGATCGCCGCACACGATTCGAGATAGGCCGCAAGAAGATCGACGTCAGCATCGGGAACGCGTGCCAGTAGCTCGTCGCGGTCCGATATCACCCTTGCCCCGATGAACTCGGTGGTGCGCGCGTGGAGGACGATCCCGACTGGCACGAATGCCCCGATGTGCACGTGGGGAACAACCCGCAAAACAGCAAAGTTATAGGAGATCCAGTCGCTGACGGGAACTCCGCTCATCGCCTCGCCTTGACCCGCATCGCCGGCATGCGTGCCGCCCTTGCGCGCGCCTCGACGGCGTCATCAACGAATGCCCGGGGCGTGCTGATCCGCGTGACCAGGTAATCGACGTACCGCTCGCGCGCCGCACCGGCGCTGCTGAAATCGACGGCGAGCGCGGGCGCCTCAAGCAGGGAGTCAGGCACCGCATCAACCGCAGCCCGGATGACCGACTCGCCCAGCCTGGGGGCCATCGTGTCATCTGCTTCCCGGAGATCCGCGCTTCGCTCGAGCAGCACGTGCTTCTCGATCATCCTGAATGGTGCCCGCATCCGCGCTTCGTCGACTGACGGCCAGTCGTGCTGAGCATAGATAGCGGCCCCGTGGTCGATCAGGTAAGGAAGTCTTCCGCAAAGCATGAGATTCGGGTTGCGATGGGTCCTGTCGGGATTCGAGACGAACGCATCGAACCAAACGATGCGCGCGGCAAGCTCCGGCGAAACAAGGTCCGCTGCGGCGTTCGCGTCGAAGTTGAAAGCGCCATCGAGGTATCGCGCGCCGAAGTTGATTCCGTGACTTGCACGAAGCAGATCCTGTATCTCAGGGTCAGGCTCCGAACGTCCGAACGAATCGGGAATGTCGATGAGGGCGATCTCCGGTGTCGGCAACTCCGCAGCCAGGGCCAGCCGCCCGACGATCAACTCGGCGATAAGTGCTTTCACGCCCTGACCCGCTCCGCGGAACTTGACGACAAACATCCCCCCGCCGTGCGTGTCGACAACGGCAGGCAGTGATCCCCCTTCCCTCAGGGGCTGGACGTAGCGGGTGGCTGTGAAAATCGGGAGAGACATGATGTCAGGAGATGGCAGCCGTAGCCTCTATCTCGACCCTTGCCCGCAGCTCGAGCAAGCCTGCCACCACCACGAGTGTCATCGGCGGATAATGCTGCCCGATTATCTCACGGTATGCCTCACCGACGACCCGGCGTGCGGCGTTGTACTCGTTCCTGTCCACTACATACCATGTGAGCCGTACGAGGTCGTGAGGTCTGGCGCCGGACTCGAGCAGCAAAGCCACGACATTGTGAAGCGCCTGCCTCGTCTGTTCGGCGAAATCGTCTGTCTCGAACTTATGCGTCTCCGGGTTCCAGCCAACCTGCCCGGCAATCGTCACGATCTTCCCCGACGATACCATCGCGTCACTGAACCCCTTTGGGATCGCCCAACCCTCGGGATGAATTACGGTCCCGCCGGTGCCGCGCTCCTTTTCCAATGGCAACTCGAATTCAGTCATCGTCTCAACCTGTAGCGCTGAAGCTTTCCTGTGGAAGTGCGGGGCAGCGATTCGCAGAACTCGACAGCCCGCGGATACTTGTATGGCGCGATTCGCGCCTTCACGAAATCCTGAAGCTCCTTTCTCAGTGCATCGCTCGCTTCGGCGCCCGGCCGCAACACGACGAACGCCTTCACGATATTCCCACGCTCCTCATCAGGTTCGCCGACCACACCGCACTCGAGCACCATCTCGTGCTCGAGCAGAACGTTCTCCACCTCGGGACCGGCGATGTTGTATCCGCCCGAGATTATCATGTCGTCAGTCCGCGCCTGATACCAGAAGTACCCGTCGGCGTCGAGCTTGTAGGAATCGCCTGTGAGATTCCACCCGTCCTTCACGTATTGCTGCTGTTGCTCGATGTTGTCGAGGTACCTGCACCCGGTCGGCCCGATCACCGCAAGCCGCCCAACCTCCCCCACCGGCACATCGTGCATTTCGTCGTCTACCACCCTTGCCCTGTACCCCGGAACCACCTTGCCCGTCGCGCCGGGCCTTATCTCGTCACCCGACGCGCTTATGAAGATGTGAAGCATCTCCGTTGCACCGATGCCGTCGATGATCTCCAGGCCAGTCGCTTTCTTCCAGCCCTCGAATACGCTCAACGGAAGAGTCTCACCGGCCGAGACGCACTTCCTGAGGCTCGACACGTCGTGATCGCCCAGCATTCCAGTCATCGCCCGGTATGCAGTCGGCGCGGTGAAGCACACAGTCGGCCGGAAATCAGCGATGGCCTTGATCAGGTGCGGTGGCGTCGGCTGCTCGAGAAGCAGTGACGAAGCACCGAACCGCATCGGAAACAGGATCAGTCCGCCAAGGGCGTAGGTGAATGCGAAAGGCGGCGATCCGCAGAAGAGATCGTCGGGCGACGGATCGAGAACGTATCTCGGGAAACAATCGGTGACCGCCATGATGTCGCGATGGGAGTGCATCGTTCCCTTTCCCTCACCCGTCGTCCCGGAGGTGAAGGCGATAATCGCTGTGTCGTCGGCGGCAGTGTCACAGGCGGTGAACTCGGCAGACTGCCGCCGCATCCTGGGGTCGATGCTGAAATGCGCGTCGCTGTTGAAGTGCATCACGCGCGCTCCCTCTCGCTCCCTTCCGTCAGTGTGGTATTTGAACGCTACCTCGCATTCGTCGGCAAACCGGGTGTCCGACAGGGCAAGCTTAATTTCCGCCTTGTCGGCAAGCCACCTGAGCTCCCGCTCGCGAAGCAGCGGCATAGTGCAGACGACGACTCCACCCGCCTTGAGCACCGCGAACCAGCATGCGGCCATCTTTGCATTGTTTGGCCCGCGCAGGAGAACCCGATTCCCCGGAACAAGACCAAGCTCGTTGACGAGCACATTCGCAATCCGGTTCGACATCCCGTGGAGATCCGAATAAGTCCACTCCCCTCCAGGATACTTGAAAACGATCCGGTCCCCGCGCCCGCTCTCGACGATCCGCTGAAGAAGCTCTACCGCACAGTTCAACCGGCCGGGATACGAGAGCTCCGGAACTCCGGTCCAGTCTCTCTCCGACCACAGCTCACGCGGAGGAGCGTTGTCGGCGCAGAACGTATCGACATGCCCTGACCGCTCAGTCATCCTTTCGACGCCTCCGCGGAATCCTTCAGCACCTGGCCTGCGATGACAAGCTTCTGCACTTCGGTCGTCCCCTCGTAGATCCTGAGCGCCCGTATCTCCCGGTAGAGCCGTTCCACTGGGTTTCCCGAGACAACTCCGCGACCGCCGAGCAGCTGTACCGCGCGGTCTATCACTCGTTGCGCAGCCTCGGTGGCGAACATCTTCGCCATCGCCGCCTCGCGTGTTACCCGCTCTGCACCATTATCCCTGGTCCATGCGGAGCGATACACTAGCAGAGCACTCGCGTCGATGTCGGTCGCCATGTCGGCTATCTGCGCCTGAGTAAGCTGAAGATCTGCAAGGGCCCCGCCGAACATCCGCCGCGAGCCGGCATAGGCGAGCGACTCGTCGAGCGCACGGCGCGCAAAGCCAAGTGCTGCTGCACCGACGGTGGTCCTGAATACATCGAGCGTGCCGAGTGCAACTCGCAATCCCTTCACCGGGTCACCAACAACGCGATCGGCAGGCACACGGCAGCCCTCGAACCCGAGCGAGCCGAGCGGATGCGGAGCTATCGTCGAGATTCTCTCTGTCACGCTGAACCCTGGATCGGACGGCTCGACGACCAGCGCGATGTACTCCTTTTCTCCTTCGCCCTTGCAGAAGACGACATAGAAGTCGGCGATGCCGGCGTTCGATATCCACGTCTTCGCGCCGTCGATGACATACTCGTTGCCATCGCGCCGGGCCGTCGTTTGCATTCCAGCGACATCGGATCCGGCTTCGGATTCGGAAATCGCGAAGGCAGCTATCGCCTCCCCACTCGACACGCGAGGGAGATAACGCCGCCTCAGGTCCTGTGACCCGTAAATCGAGACCGGACCTGCACCGAGCCCCTGCATGGCGAACGCGATGTCGGCGAGACCCGACTCGTATGCCAGCTTCTCCCTGATCAGACAGAGCGACCTCACATCGAGCGAATCCGCACGCCCGCCAAAGGGCGCCGGCACCGCGAACTCGAGCCAGCCTGAATCACCGAGCGACTTCACTATCGATCGGCATGCGGCATCAGGATCTTTCTCGTCGGCTTCCCGCACCTCGGGATGGTCACGTATCCACGACGAAAGCGACCTGTCGAGCTCGCGGTGCGCTTCGCTGAAGAACGGCCAGTTTATCGAGTTCATCAGTTACCCTGAAACACCGGCTTCGACTTGGCGACGAACGCCGCATACGCGCGCTCGAAATCGTCAGTCATCATGCACTCGGCCTGCATCCTTGCCTCGAAGTCCACCGCTTCGTCGATGTCCATCGACCATTCGGCATGCAGGCACCGCTTTGTCATGGCATGCGCGGCACTCGGGCCGTGCGCGAGGGTGCGGGCAAGGTCCTGAGCGTCGCCGAGCACAGACTCCGGAGCAGCGAGCCGCGTGTAAAATCCCCAGCGCTCCGCCTCCTCGCCGCTCATCGACCGCCCCAGATACAGCAGCTCTGCCGCTCTGCCGAAGCCGATTATCCGGGGGAGAATTGCGCACGCACCCATGTCGGCACCGGACAGCCCGACTCGCACGAAGAGAAACGCGACCTTGCTCCTCGCGGTCCCGATCCTGAGGTCGCTTGCCATCGCGAGAATTGCCCCAGCACCGACGCAGACTCCGTCGACGGCTGCGACTATCGGCTGCGGGCAGGCGCGCATCGCTTTAACGAGATCGCCGGTCATCTGGGTGAACTCTAGAAGGGCCGCAGTGTCACCCCTCTGCTTCATCTCAACCAGGCGCCCGATGATGTCGTGAACGTCGCCGCCGCTGCAGAAATTCTCTTCCGCGCCGGTGATCACTACAGCTTTTACGTCGTCGATTTTCTGAAGCGCGAGAAACGTGTCGGTGAGCTCGCGATATGACTCGAGGGTCAGTGGATTCTTCCGTTCCGGGCGGTTCAGCGTGATCGTCCCGACCCTGTCGGTCACCTCCCACAGGAAGTGCGCCGGCTTGATGGATGCACCCCTCGTCATACTTCCCCTCCCGCCACCGGCATCGCGATTCCCGTCACTCCCGATGCGTCGGGTGAGCAGAGCCAGGAGACTGCCGCGGCTACCTCGTCGGGCCTGATGAGCGTTCCCCGCGGGATCGTCCCGGTCAGCATCGCCATCGCCTCGTCTTCAGTCTTCCCCAGCTTCGTCTTCAACGCATCGATCGCCCCCGCCGCCATGTCGGTGTCCGCGTACGCGGGACACACGGCGTTGACAGTGATTCCAAGTTTTGCCGTCTCGAGCGCGAGCGCGCGGGTGAAGCCGATCACGCCATGCTTCGATGCGGCATACGCGGTCATCGTTCGATATCCGCGAAGACCGGCGGTCGAAGCAATGTTCACGATCCGCCCGCTGCGGGCCTCGATCATCGCGGGGATCACCTCGGAAGTGCAGAGATACGTGCCGGTCAGGTTGACTGCGATCGTCTCGTTCCAGATATCCGGTGTGAGATCGACGAGCTTCCTGCTTTTCGCGACGCCAGCGTTGTTCACGAGGATGTATGCAGGACCGTGCGCAGCCGTGGCGCGCGCGAACGCCGACGTGACGGATGCCCCGTCGGCGACATCGCACTCCTCGATCGCCACAGTCGCCCCCGGCTCACCTCGAAGCTCGGCAGCCTTTCGCTCGAGGGTCTCCGCCGACCGCCCCATTATCGTCACGTCTGCGCCCCGCTTGACCAGCTCGGCAGCCACCGCTGCTCCGATGCCGCGGCTGCCGCCGGTAACTATCGCGTGTTTTCCTTCGAGGTATCGCTCGAGCTCTGGCATCGGGATCGAAGATGGTTTTGTCATTTCAGCATCCGCGCTCTTTCCACTTCTCGTTCAAGCTGTACCCTGCCCTGATAGTATTGTACCGGCCAGCGGGCTCCGGCGTATCCCTGCGCCGCCGCCGCATGAAGCGTCCAGTGCGGATCGCTCAGATGGGGCCGGCCGATCGCGACGAGATCCGCCCTTCCCGCGGCGATTATCGAGTTCACCTGGTCGAACTCCGTGATGTTGCCGACCGCAATCGTGGGGATGCGCGCCTCGTTGCGTATCCTGTCGCTCCAGGGAGTCTGGAACAACCGCCCGAACACAGGTTGCGCATCGCTAACCGTCTGGCCGGTCGAAACGTGGATCACATCGGCGCCTGCCTCCACGAATGCCTTCCCGATTGCGACAGACTCGTCGGGAGTCAGGCCATCCTCTACCCAGTCGGTCGCCGAGACCCTCACCGACATCGGCTTCCCCTCCGGCCAGACGGCGCGCATTGCCGAGAACACCTCGAGCGGATATCGCAGCCTGTTCTCCGCCGATCCGCCGTACTCATCTTTCCTGCGATTGCTGACTGGCGTCAGGAAGCTCGACAGGAGGTATCCGTGCGCGCAGTGGAGCTCGATCATGTCGAACCCTGCCTTCCCGGCCAGCTCCGTCGACCTGACGAAGTCGTCGAGAACTTTTTTCATGTCATTGCGCGTCATCTCGCGCGGAGGGGGCAGTGTCGGCCCGTACGTTATCGGTGACGGCCCAATTCTCTCCCAGGTAGTGTCGTCGAGGGGAACGTCAGTCCCCTCCCAGGGAAGTCGGGTAGCGCCCTTCCGCCCTGAATGGCCGAGCTGGAGACAGACCTTCGCATCGCTCCACTCGTGAACGAATGCGACGATGCGCCGCCAGGCCTCGAGATGCTCATCGGTATAGAGCCCTGTGCAGCCGAGCGTGATGCGAGCCTCCGGTGAAACGCAAACCATCTCTGTCATTACGAGGGCGGCACCGCCGAGTGCGCGGGAGCCCAGGTGGACGAGATGGAAGTCGTTCGGCACTCCGCCCTGGGCGCTGTACATGTCCATCGGTGAGACGATTATCCTGTTGTGTAGCGTCATCTCCCGCAGCCTGAACGCGGTGAACATCGGCGGCGGCGCTGCATCAGTGGATTCCTTCCGCGTCCGCACCATCGGCGACTTCGGCGGATCAGCTTCGACCTTTCCAATCGAAGCACGGCTGGCGAACCATCGCTCGATGCCCGTGACGTAAGTCTCATCGCGGAGCCGGAGGTTCTCGTGGCTCACGCGCTGGCTCCGCGTGAGCAGGCTGTAAGTGAACTGCTCCGGCTCAAGACGGATGTAGCGCTTTACGTGCTCGAACCACTCCATCGAGTTGCGGGCTGCATTCTGAAGGCGCAGTGCCTCGGTCGCGCGATCTTCCTGGTAGCGCGCGAGAGCAGTCCCGAGATCGCCGCCGGAAGAAAGCGATTTCACGAGCCCGATCGCGTCCTCCATCGCCAGCTTGGTTCCCGAGCCTATCGAGAAATGCGCCGTGTGGGCGGCATCGCCGATCAGCACGATGTTGCCGTGAAACCACTTGTCGTTCCGCACTCTCGTGAACTGTGTCCAGGGCGATGCCTGTCGATGAGCTGCGTTCGACATCAGGCGATGGCCGGCGAGCCAATTGCCGAACATCTCCTCGCACGCCTCGACAGTCTGGTCCGCGTCCATCGCGTCGAAACCCGCCGACCGCCACGATGCCTCGTCGCATTCCACGATGAACGTGGACGTGTGCTCGTCGAACCTGTAGCAGTGCGCCTGAAACACGCCGTGCCGGTTCTCGACGAAGTAGAACGTGAAGGCGTCGAAGGGGAACGTCGTCCCGAGCCAGACGAACCTGGCCGTTCTCTGGTCGAGGTCGGGCTCGAATTTTGGCGAATGCCGGCGGCGGATCAAGCTGTTTATTCCATCAGCCGCGACGATCAGGTCGGCGTCTCCGAGGCCGTGTGCGTCGAGCTCGGTCTCGTCGGACACATCTGATGAGAAGCGCAGATCGACGCCGAGCGAAGCGGCACGCTCCTGTAGAATCTGCAGGAGCTTTTTGCGGGCGATCCCGCTGAAGCCGTGGCCGCTCGACGTGATCCGGCGGTCCCCGACGAAGACGTCTATGTCGTCCCAGTGCGCGAAATTGTCGGTGATCGCCCGGTACGTCGGCTCGTCGGCGCTCCGGAAGTTCTCGAGCGTCTGGTCGGAGAATACGACTCCCCAGCCGAATGTGTCGTCGGCGCGATTCCGCTCGAGCACGGTTACATCGTGCGATGGGTCTGCCTGCTTGAGCAGCAGGGCCGTATAAAGACCTGCCGGGCCTCCGCCGATTATCGCGACTTTCAAACGCTGCCCCCGATGGTAATGCCGCGAAAGCGACATTTGAACTTTGTCGCTGCAGATCCCGGCGGCAGGTAGTATTGTAAGCCCGCAGTCGGTCGTTCGCACCGCCCTTCGGAGGAGTTAGTGAATCAGCACAAGGCAGAAACGCGGCTGGCAAACCCCGGAGTGAAGTTTCCTCCCCCGCTTTTTTTTGTGGCGGGATTGATCGCTGCATGGTTTCTCGAGTCGCGGGTAAGCCGGTTCAGGCTCATCGGCGGCGATGCGTCGACGGCACCGATCGAAACCGCCGGCCTTGTCCTGATAGCTGCCGGAGTGCTCCTGATCCTTTGGGCGATGCTCACCTTCGTCCGGGCCCACACCGCCATTCTCCCGATGCGTCCGGCCTCACGAATTGTCGACCACGGGCCATACAGGATCTCCCGCAACCCCATGTACACAGGGATGTCCGTGGCATACCTGGGCGCGATGCTCCTGCTCAACTGGGGATGGGCTCTGGTGATGTTCCCAACCGTGCTCGCCGCCCTCTACCGATTCGTAATAAGCCGGGAAGAAGCTTACCTCAGGTCTGAGTTCGGGGAGGAGTACCTGGCGTATTGCCGCCGCGTCCGCCGCTGGATCTAATCCGCTGTGAGCGTCTTGGACTAAGAACTGAAAAACTCAAACTGGGTACTCGAGACTCGCGCGGATTTCGTCTTTACCGCCCTTTGACGGCGGGAAGTCCATGCGAGTCGCGAGTAGCCAGTTTGAGTCTTCAGTTTTCAGTTGAGGTGACCCTCAAGGTTTCCCCGTCGATATGTAGGTTTTCCCCCCACACGACCTCCGACCATCCCCGATAGGCCGGGTTCACCCATCCCAGTATCCTGAGGCCATCGGATAGCGAGGAGAATTGATGGCCGGGAACAGATTGATTGTGGCGCCCTGGCTGATCGTCGGATGGATCGCCCTTGGCTCAATCGGCTGCGCATCGCGCCAGTCACCCGTCGAGTTGGTTGCCGCGCCGGCAGAGATCGCTCCGCTGGTGGGCGAGTGGAGCGGTGAATACAGCAGCGCGCAAACCGGCCGAAGCGGCAGCATCGTCTTCCGGTTGCGGAGCGCCAGCGATACAGCGTTCGGCGACGTTGTGATGATTCCGCGAAGGAGTGTAGCCTCAATCGCAGCAGACCCATCGGTACCGCGCCCCGAAACGGCCCAAATGCCTGGAGACGTTCTGACGATCAGGTTCGTCCGGCTCGATGGCGACAAGGTGAGCGGCAGCATGGATCCGTACGCTGATCCCGAATGCGGCTGCAGGATCACCACCGTCTTCACGGGCAGCTTCCGCGGATCGTCGACAATCGAAGGAACGTTCGATAGTGTCGGAAGCGGCTCGAACCACCCGCTTACGCGCGGATCGTGGAAAGTCAGCCGGCTCGCGCCGTAGGCTCAGACACATGACATCGGCGGCACGGAGGGCTGGATGATCAAGAGGGCAATCGCCGTATGGTTCGGCATAATGCTCCTCGCCATCACCAACGGCGCTGTCAGGGAGTCTCTTGTCACTCCCCGGTTCGGACCACAACAGGGCCACGTCATCTCCACCCTGCTGCTCGCCTCGGCGATCGTCGCAGTCGCATTCATCACGATCCGGTGGATCGGACCGGCGAATGCGGCTCAGGCGTGGCGGGCCGGCATCATGTGGCTCGCCTTCACTCTCGCGTTCGAGTTCCTGGCCGGACACTACGTCTTCGGCACGCCGTGGGAGACGATACTCGCCGATTACAACCTGCTCGAAGGCCGCATCTGGCCGCTCGTTCCGCTTGCGACACTTATCGCTCCGGCTTGGGCTTTCACGCGACTCAGACAACACTCATTCCAATGACAGCCATCTCACATGATCGTCCAATCGATCAATCAGTCGAAATCGCAGCGGGTTCCACGTCGATCGACGGCGACTGGACGGTGCCCCTCCGTCCACGCGGAACGGTGATAATCACCAACGGTGCGGGGTGCAGCCGGTTCGCGCGGCGGAACAGGGATGTCGCCCGGCGCCTCTACGACGACGGCTTCGCAACGCTCCTCGTCGACCTGCTGAGCCACGACGAAGAGCAGGAGGACGCGCTCACCGGAGCCCTGCGGCTCGACGTTGACATGCTCGCCGAGCGCATCACGGCGGCAACGGAGTGGGTGAAGGACGAAACCGAGGTGGCGCACCTGCCTGTTGGGCATCTCGCATCCGGCGTCGCAAGCGCCGCGGCACTCGTCGCGGATGTGCAGTCGCCAGGACAGATCGACGCAATCGCCTCGCGAGGCGGAAGACCTGATCTCGCCAGCATTCGCCTCTATAAAGTCGCCCCTCCGGTCCTGCTCATCGCAGGATCGGCGGACAGTCAGAATCTCGAGCTCAACCGATGGGCCCTGCGCCGCCTGAACTGCGAGAAGAGCCTCGTGACAGTCCCCAACGCGACGAGCCGTTTCGAAGAGCCCGGCACCTTCGCCGCGATGACGGATCTCGCAGCCTCATGGTTCAAGCGCGTCATGAAGCTGCCGCGCCCGGCCGCCAACCTCTCGATCTTCTCGATGAGCTGGACGGAGAGAAAGCTCGGCGTACTGACGCCCTGACGCCCAGACATCTGCCGGAATTTGTAAATTCCCGCAGATGCTGCTCGCCTCACTTCTTCTTGCCGCCGTCGTCGCCGACTCAACATACGACGGCAGGGCCAACCGTACGCGGGTGGAAATCCCGCGCATCGAGTCAGCCGCCTCGATCGACGGAGTTCTCGACGAACCGGTCTGGGCAAGCGCGGCGAGACTCACCGGCTTCTCCCAGTATCAGCCGGTCGACGGAAGACCGGCTGAGGAGCCGACCGAGGTTCTCGTCTGGTACTCACCCGATGCGGTCTATTTCGGCATCCGTGCAACGGAGCTGCACGGCAACGTCGTGCGGGCGACGAAAGCGAACCGCGACGACATCGCCAGCGAAGACCATATCCAGATCCTCCTCGACACCAACAACGACCGCCAGCTTGCGTTCCTCTTCGGAGTGAACCCGCTCGGCGTTCAGCAGGACGGAACGCGAAGCGCGCAGTTTGGCGGTGGTGCCGGCGGCGGCTCCGCGACAGGCGGCGGATTCAGGAACATCAACCCTCTCGAAGGAAGCGTCGACCTCAATCCCGACTATGCATTCGAGTCGAAGGGGACTGTCGTTGCTAACGGCTACGTCGTCGAGGTTCGCATCCCGTTCAAGAGCCTCCGGTATCAGGATCAGGAAGTGCAAACGTGGGGAATCCACGTGCTTCGGCGCATTCAGCATTCCGGATTCCAGGACACGTGGGCTCCGGCAGTCAGGGCGAATGCGAATTTCCTTGCGCAGTCAGGAACGCTCGAGGGCCTGACCGGAATGCGAAGGGGACTGGTGCTCGAGGCGACGCCGACTCTCACTGCCCGGCTCGACGGCTCCCCGAGGGTCGGCCGCGGTCGCGTCTACAGCGGGGAAAGCGAGCTCGGCGGCGATGCGCGATGGGGAATCAGGCAGAATCTGACGCTCAATGCGACGATAAACCCTGACTTTTCTCAGGTCGAGGCCGACGTCGGCCAGGTGCTCCTGAACGAGCGCTTCGCGCTTTTTTATCCAGAGAAGAGGCCGTTCTTTCTCGATGGTCTCGAGCTCTTCGATACGCCGAATCAGCTCATCTATACGCGGCGGATAGCGGCGCCGACCGGGGGACTCAAGCTCGCCGGAAAGCTGGCGGGTACGAGCGTGGCAGCGATGGTAGTCCAGGACGGCGAGGACCAGTCGTGGGCATCGGGGGACAATCCACTGTACGGGATCGCCAGGCTGCGCCGGGATTTCGGGAATTACACCGTCGGGTCGGTTCTCACCGCGCGCGAGGATGGCGACGACAACTCCCGCCTGGCCGGCGCCGATTTCCGCTTCTACCACTCGAAGCTCTACTGGGTGCAGCTCCAGGCCGCACAATCGTGGAGCGACAGTCTCGGCTCAAACAGAAGCGGGTCGCTGTTGCAGGCCGAGTGGGACAGAACGGGGCGGATGTGGGGTTTTCATTACACTGCGCGGGCGCTCGAGCCCGGCTTCGGCGCTGCTGCGGGATTCGTGAATCGTACGGGAATCATCGAGCTCTCGAGCTTCAACCGTCTCAGCTTCTATGGCGCGCAGGACGCGCTGGTGCAGACGTACGGCTCGTTCTTCCTGGTCAGCCGCGCCTGGGATTACTCGAGCGGAAGGCCGGTTATCGAGACCGCAGAAGGAATCCTTCCATCTGCGACGCTTCGAGGCGGATGGCAGCTCTCGGGGTCACTGGGCCGGAATTCTTTCGCGTATGATCCCGAGGCATATGCCGGTTACTCGGTGTTCCGGCAGGGGCCCGCCGACGAAGCCCTCCCTCCCGGCGCATTCGTGGTTCCGGGAAGAGAGCGGGATCAGATCGGGGGCTCGTTCCGTATCACGACGCCGACGCTTCGCTACTTCAGCGCCACCGCCGGTGTCACTCACGGAAGAACTCCGATCTTCAGCGAGGCGGCCCCGGGACGCAGCACGCGGTTCGACGGCGCCATCGAGATGCGGCCGACCGCCGCGCTGCGCACGACGCTCCAGGTTTCGCGATTGACGCTCGATCGGACGCGCGACGATTCGCGCTTTTCGACCGAGACGATTCCGCGCATCAAGACCGAGTATCAGGTCACGCGAGCACTGTTTCTCCGCCTCGTCGGACAATACGCGGCGAGGTCGCGGTCGCCGCTCGTGAACCGGGATGGAGTGCCGCTGCTCCTGGACGGCGTTCTCGATCCGGGAAGCGAGGTTAACGAGCTGTCGATGGACTGGCTGTTCAGCTACAGGCCGACTCCTGGCACTCTTGCATATTTCGGCTACGGGTCGACCATGGAAGAGCCGGACGGGTTCTCCTTCACAGATCTTCGCCGCACCCGCGATGGTTTCTTCGGTAAGCTGAGCTACCTTGTCAGGTTCTAATTAGTAGCATACTATTACTAATCCCTGTGAAACCAGGGTACTCCCACCTACCGTAGTTCCCTGCATGAAAACGCGATTCGTCGGGATAGTTGCGGGATTTCTGGCTTCGGCTCTCCCAGCCCCACTCCTATCCCAGAATGAGGAGGTAGACTCGCTCGTCAGGGCGGAGATGCAGAAGAACAAGGTTCCCGGAGCGTCGGTAGTGGTAATGCGCAACGGGAAAGTTCTGTATCACGGATCATACGGAGTTGCGAGCATCGAGCTCAACGTGCCTGTCACTCCGGCAACCGTTTTTCCGCTCGCTTCGATCACCAAGACATTCGCCGCCGCGGCGGTTATGCTGCTCGTGGAGCAGGGGAAGCTCTCGCTCGACGCCGGCTCGCCACTCTCCTTCCGGCCACCCCGCCGGCATGGGGGACCGTCAAGGTGAGACAGATGCTCGGCCATACATCAGGACTCCCCGACGCTGTCGTTAACCCTGTCGCCGGAACGTGGCTCGGCGAAACTGCCGAGGAGGCGCTGGCCGAGCTCGCGAAGATGCCGCTGCAGGCGCAGCCTGGTGAAGCGTGGAGCTACAACCAGACCAACTACATGCTGCTCGGGCTGATCGTCGAGAAGGTTGCGGGTGTACCCTTCGAGACTTTCCTCGCCCGGAACATTCTAGAGCCGCTCGAGCCTGCAGCGTTCGTTTATGGTGATTCAAGGGTGGTGGTGCCGAACCGCGGGTCATGGTACTCGATGATCGATTTCTCATCGGGGCGTCCCAGGCGCGCCGCAGCGATATATCCAACGTCAGTCATCTACCCGTCATTCATTCACACCGCTGCCGGGCTGAACTCGACGGCACTCGATCTCGCACGTTTTGCTGACGGGATCGCGCACGGAAAAATTCTCGGCAAGGCGACTGTGGACAGCATGTGGACAGCTGTTTCGCTGATCGACGGGACAACCTTCAGGATGGAGAAGACTCTCGGCGTAGGGCTCGGGTGGATTGTCGACGATGTCCCGGGGCACCGGAGTGCCGGCGGCACCGGCGGGTCATCGGTGGCGTTCCGCCATTACCGCGATGACGACCTCACTGTTGTTGTGCTGACGAACCTCCAGGGCATCGACCCGGACGCCCTGTGCGATGCCATTGCGGGATTGTATTTCGGGGGTTGAGGACTGGCTTTTGCATGTCCGCCCGGCAATGACAAGCAGCTTGCCGGGCGGGAAAGACAGTGGCTGAGTTCACTCTCGGACCCGAGGTGCGTCGCCTGGTGGCGTCGCACCTTGCGTCGATGGACCATGTGGAGGTTCTCCTTCTTCTGCATAAAAGGGATCCGGCGGCGCTTTCCATGGACGATATCGTCCGCGAGACCGGTCGCCCCGTGGAGCTCATAACCAACGCGGTGCAGGACCTCTCAACGGGCGGACTCGTGTCTTCGGTACCGGGGGCTGCCGGCGTTGAGTCCTTCAGGTACGATCCGCAATCGGAGTCACTTCGAAGTGTCGTGAACGACCTGGCGGCGATGTACAACGAGCGACCCGTGACCCTGATCAGGGCGATTTACGACCGGCCCGCGCAGCCTGTTCTCTCGTTTGCTGATGCATTCAGGCTACGCGGAGGCGATCACTGATGGCGTTGCTCATCTACATGCTCTGCGCCGGGACCAGCTTCGTCTGCGCGCTCCTTCTTTACCGCGGGTACCGACGCTCGGCCGCGCGGCTCCTCCTGTGGAGCGCGCTCTGTTTCGTCGGGCTCTTCCTCAACAACGCCTTGCTCGTGATAGACCTGCAGGTCGTGCCTGACCGCGATCTCTCGGTTCTGCGCTCGCTTCCCGCGCTGGCCGGAATTTCGTTCCTGGTTTACGGACTCATCACGGATTCACGGTGACGGCAATCCTGATTTCAGGTGCACTCGTGATGGGGTACGCCACAGCGGCGACGTTCTTCTTCCATTTCTGGCGGCAGACAGCGGACCGTCTCTTCGCAATGTTCTCCGCGGCCTTCCTCATCCTCGCGATACAGCGACTTGCCCTCGCGCTCACCACGGATGCCGACGGGCATGCCGTCGCGCTTTACGGGCTTCGCCTGCTTGGTTTTCTCATCATCCTTGCGGCGATAATCGACAAGAACCGCGCTGCGCCTCGCTGATCGCGGTCAGGAAACGAACGCCGCGCTTCTCCGCTCTGACACCTCTTCATCTTCGGGAGTCGCTACCGCAGGATTGAGCCACTCGATTACCGCCGCGTAGCCTCTGCTCTCCGGGTCGTCACGGAGGTATCCGCGAACTACGTCGAGCACGCGGAAGCCGCGGTGGATCTGGAATGAGAGGGTCGGGTCGGTCAGCTCCTCTTTCACGACCCGCTTCACGTATTCCTCGGGGCCCATCTCGTCGGCATGCTCGCCATATCCGCGAAGCCGCGCGCCTGCGCGAATTCGCAGCAGCCCGAACCGCTGCGCGATCTTCCGGCGCGCATTGTAGAGAAACCCGCCGATGCCCTCGCCCTGCCGGCCGGGCTTCACCATCACCTCCGCGCCGTAGAGCGTTCTTCCCATCGCGGGGTCGTGATTCGTGAAGGTTCCGCCGGCGGTGAAATCCCGCCATGATGCGGACATGTCATAGTCGTCCCAGAAGACGATGAGACTCGCCGCCATGCCGACTATCTCACCCGTCGCGAGGTCCTCGGCGACAAGCTGTCCCTTGGGAAATATCTCGATGTGGCTCGCGAGCTGTGCCGCCGACCATGGCTTTGATCCCGGATACACCTCGCGGGTGAGGGCGATGATCCCCGGAAGATCGGCTGCCCGCGTCCTGCGGGTGCGGATACCCTTGCGCTGCTTGCGCGCGGCCATCAGAGGCGCACTATCTCCCGGTCTGAGAGAAGCTCAGCCGTATTCTTGCTGTCGTTCAGCGGAAGCACCGTCCCGGTATCCCGCGATGTGAGAATCGTCGAAAGGTTGAGCTCGCCTACCACGATTGTCTCCTGGTTGGGAATCCCTTCCGCAAGAATCCCGTCGCGGCTGAAGGCAAAATCACTCGGTGTGAGTATCGAAGCCTGTCCGTAATTGAGCGATACCGCCGGCACCATCGGCAGTGAGCCAACGGTGCACGAGTGGATGACATACATCTGGTTCTCGATGGCGCGTGCCTGGGCACAGTAGCGCACGCGGAGAAACCCCTGCCTGTCATCGGTGCAGCTCGGAACACAGAGTATGTGCGCGCCAAGCCATGCCGCGGCGCGGGCCATCTCCGGAAACTCCACGTCATAGCAGATCGAGACAGCGAGCATCCCGAACTCCGTCTCGAATACACGCAGCCCGCGCGACGGCTTGACGAACCAGTCTTCACTCTCGAAGCGGGTCATGTGGAGCTTGCCCTGCACGCCGTATTGCCCCGACGGGCCGAACACGAATGCCCGGTTGAAGATGTCGGCTCCCTCCTCGACCGGGATCGTCCCGCCAACGATGTAGAGCCCGTGTTTCTTCGAGAGCATCGACATGAGTTCGAGATAACGCGGAACATGATCGGCCAACTCGTTCACCTGCTCGGCAATCGGGCTCCTCACGTCGCCGAGTGTCAGCAGCTGTATCGTGAAGTATTCGGGAAACACGACGAGGTGGCACCCGTAGTCCTTCGCCGTATCGACCAGGGCCGACACCTGCTCGGCGAATTGCTCGAATGAGGATACTGGCCTTATGAAATACTGAAGGGATGCTACACGAAGCCGGTCCATTCTCCTCCCCTTTTTTTACGCCGTTCTATCAGTCCACGAAGGGTCCGGCCGGAGCCCCCCGTGTGTTTACTTCGACGGTGTAGCCGTCCCTTGCGAGAAGCATGCGCAACATTTCGGCGGCACTGTCGTTCGCGTGGCGCAGGAGCGTCGCCTGCTGCCCGGCGGCCGTGAGCTGGGCGCGCGCGAGCCGCTGGATTGCGTCGCGATCCGCGGGCCTGAAAGGGTTCCATAACCCGCCGCGCTCGTCGTACGTGCGCATCTCGGAGATCTCGACTCCGATCAGCCTTGCGGGCGGGATCGTGATTTTTATCCGCTTCGCGTCGTGATCGATCTCAACCTCGGGATTGTCGCCGAGGTCGATGCCTGCCATCAGCCGTCCGGTGACGACGACGAGGGAGCGTTTCGTCGAGCCGTACCATGTGTTCTCGTATGTCACCACATCACGGACTGTGGCTTCGCTTGAAACGAGCTTCGCGACCGCCTGAATCTGCGAGATCACGACGTCGTGAGTGATTCGCGATTCGTTGCGCCCGAACGAGCGGGGAATCAGCTGGGTGGCGCAGTAGCCCATCGCGATTACGATTATCAGCGCGCCGGCGATTATCGCCGAGCCCGTGCCGAAGATCGGCCGGGATGGTGGCGGTACAGATGCCGGTTCTTCGGGGATCGTCTCTCGCTGATCAGGTGGCATAAGGAAAGGTTAACTCAGTTGCCGCTGGTGTGTCATTAGTGCCGGTATGTGAATCCATAGGGAGAACGGATTGGGCGGATTTTACGGATTGGGCGGATCAAGCGGGCTGGGGGTGCGGCAACGCCTTGGAGTACCAGACCACCTCATAGAAAAAGATGCACTGCTGTTCTGTTGTTAAACCACAAAAGCGAGGCGATGCTTCTGTAAGCATTATTTGTGAGTGGGGCGCAAAAC
>JBPPMU010000109.1:0-4785 GCA_051306215.1 Gemmatimonadaceae bacterium
CCGCCGATGTGGCGCCGTGGAGCGCTGGTGGCGACAGCGGTCTTCTACAGCTTCTTCGTTGTGCTGGCATTCAGGAGCCTGATAGGAAGTGCATGAGAGTTCATTACCTTTTAGTATCACAATGAAACTAATACTGATCGAGAACTCGCAGCCGGATCTGCTGTCACGATGAGAACACAGTATTACACGGCGGCGAGCCTCGACGGCTTCATCGCCGGCCCGAATGACTCACTCGACTGGTTATTCCCCCTCGGCGACGTGAATGAGACGAGTTATCCCTCGTTCATCGAGCACGTTGGCGCGCTCGCCATGGGGTCGGCTACCTACGAATGGATGCTTCGGCATGCAATCAACGCAGAGCCTCCACAGCCGTGGCCGTATACTCAGCCGACGTGGGTGTTCAGCTCGCGTAATCTTCCCGATGTTGAAGGCGCAGACATTCGCTTCGCGCAGGGAGATGTGAGGCCAGTCCATGCAGCAATGGCTGAAGCTGCAGCCGGCAAGAATGTCTGGATAGTCGGCGGCGGGGATCTCGTAGGGCAGTTCCACGATCACGGGCTGCTCGACGATATCTTCGTCCAGATTGGCTCAGTGACACTTGGAGCGGGGAAGCCGCTTCTTCCGAGGAAGATTACGAGCCCGCCGCTCAAGCTTGTGTCGGTCAGGGCGGTCGGGACGGCGTTCGCCGAGCTGCATTACGAGGTGCCGCACGTGGCCCAGTTGCCGCTCGCTCCCTGACACTTCCCCCGCACGCGCCCTAATTTCCCTGGTACATCAAGGTCTGGGCGTGCTTGCGCGTTCACATCGGCGATGCCGCCGGCATAGTCGGTCAGGTGACCTTCGTATACTGACAGGGAAGCCATGGACGTCAACACAGAATGGGAATCGCTAGGCTTGTTTCCAACCGGTCTGGATGCTGATATCGCACGACAGGCGCTCGAAGAAGCTGGAATTCCCGTCCTGGTGAAGGGAGATCGCGCGGGAATATTCGGTGCCGCGTTTCAGGGCGCCTTCAGCGGGGGCGTCGAGATACTCGTGCCGACTATCGCACTGGCGCATGCCAGGGAGATTCTCGATTGGCCGGTTCAGGAGTGATTTCATGAAACTCGACGTCTACGTGAATTACCGCGAAACCTGCGAGCAGGCTTTTGCCTTCTACGAGCAGCATCTCGGAGGCAGGAACCTGAGCATGGTCCGGCACGGAGATCAGCCCAACCCGCAGATCCCGGCTGACTGGCAAAACAAGATTCTTCACGCCCTCATCGAGATCGGTGGGACTGCGCTGATGGGCGCGGATATTCCGAGTGCCGAACCAATGCGAAGTGCGTATCTGACTCTCTCCCTCGACAGCGAGGAAGAAGCGGAGCGGATCTACGGCCTGCTTTGGACGGTGGCGAGATCTTCATGAAGATTGAGAAGACCCCTTTCGCCAACCGCTTCGCAATGCTGCGCGACAGATTCGGCACATCGTGGATGCTCCTCCATCAACCGGAATCAACCTGACGCGGTGAGTCAAAGGAGTCGAGCGTGAAGAAAGTTCAAATTCAAGGCGTGCATCACATCACGATCGTCGGCTCGACGAAACAGAGCACGATCGATTTCTGGCAGGGCGTGGTCGGCATGCCTTTCATATTCGAGCAGCCGAACCTCGGCAACCCGGAGGAGAACCACCTCTACTTCGATCCGGGAGACGGACGGCTTTTGACGGTGTTCACGAACGAATCACGAGAAGACGCCGGACGTCCGGCTCCGCGTGAGCTCGGTTCAGTCGATCACATCGCGTTCAATGTCTCGCGGGCGACTTTTCACGAGGCGCCAGCCCGCCTCACCGCCCATGGAGTCTCGTTCTACCAGCGCGACCGCGGGTTCATGGATTCGATCTACATGAAGGATCCGAACGGCCTGACAGTCGAGCTCGCCTGCTACAAGTTCCAGACCCCTGAGGGGTTCCGTGATGCCGATGTAATGATACAGGCTCACCGCCTGCGCACCGAGCGAGGGGATCATCACATCACCGAGGAGCACCTGGCTGATGCGATCGAGCTGCTGATGCAGACGCGCGACCGGCTGCCCGGTTAGGCTTGCCTGACAACGACATCAATTAAGCCGAGGCTGGCGTCGGTGATGAGTAATCGACCAGCGATTATCGCCGCGGCGCTTCTGCTTGCCGCTCCCGCGTGTGCAACGCAGTCAGCCCAACCGTCGCGCGTCGGGGTTCCGGAACCGCGGACCACGACCACACTCGTAAGATCGCTCCCCGCAAATGCGGGGTTCAGCGATGCGCTCATCTCCCGCATCGACTCCATCATGCTGGCGGCAATTGCCGACAGCGCGACACCCGGCGCTACCATTGCCGTTGCGCGACACGGGCAACTGGTGTTGCTCAAGGGTTACGGTCGCACTGACTGGGCAGAGGGCGCACCAGTCGCGAACGACAGCACGATGTACGACCTCGCCTCGCTCACAAAAGTCGTCGCTGCGACGACGGCGGCTATGATTCTCGAGGAAGAAGGGAAGCTCGATCTCGACCGGACGGTTGCGAGCTACATGCCGGAGTATGACCAGCCTGACAAGCGCGCGATCACTGTACGAATGCTGCTTACGCATACGAGCGGCGTCCGCTCAAATCACCCGCTCTGGCGGGATGCGAAAGGGCGGGAAGGATACCTTGCCGCTATGGCGAAACATCCGCTGGCGTTTACGCCCGGTGCGCAGGCACTGTACACAGACTGGAACATGCTGCTGCTTCAGTTCGTGATAGAGCGCATCACCGCCCAGATGCTCGACGAATTCGTCGCCGCGCGTGTATCAGGTCCGCTCGGCATGCGAGACACGCGCTACAACCCGCCGGCCTCACTGAGGCCCCGCATCGCACCCACGGAAACGAAGGACTATCGGGGCGGCCAGGTCTGGGGCGAAGTCCACGACGAAACCGCGTGGGCACTAGGCGGAGTTTCCGGGAATGCTGGCCTGTTTTCGAGCGCGCGCGATCTCGCAGTGTTCATGCAGATGATGCTCAACGGCGGGAGCTACGGTGACATACGTATCGTGAAGCCGGCGACGATCGCGCGATGGACCGCACCCCAGCGTGAAGATGCGAGCCGGGCGCTGGGATGGGATACACCGTCTCCGAACTCGAGTGCCGGCAATCACTTCTCGCCGCGCAGCTTCGGTCATACCGGATTTACGGGAACTTCGATCTGGGCGGATCCGGAGAAGGGGATGTTCGTGGTCCTGCTCACAAATCGTGTGAATCCAACGCGCGAGAATCAGAAGATCGTACCGTTGCGGCGCGCAATCGCCGACGCGGTACAGGAATCGGTAAACGGAAACGGCGGGGGCTTTGCCTGCTGTTAGCAGTTAGCAATATCAGCGCTCGGCTTTGAGCTGTACACGACGCGAGACTTGCCTGAGGCTGCCGGGTCATTGTGGGCGACGAAATCACTGGCTAAATAGCATCAGGCAGAATCTGTTTGCGAACACCAAATCAACCGCCACGATCATGCCACGCAAAACCCTCATTCTCGGCGCAGTCCTGATCACAGGCTGCGCGCGCGCGGCCTCTTCACCCCCGGCCAGTTCACCCGCGCCCGCTGCGTCACGCACCGCGACATCCGCCGGCGCCCCCGGCAGTGATTCGGCTGGGGGTTCCCGCGCCAGCGGACCGCCCAGTCCACGCCCGTATAACAGGGTGATTACGGCCGATGCCATCACGCGGCGAGGGATGTTCTCTGTCCATCGCGTTGGCGACAAGCTTTTCTTCGAGATCCCGCGAAGCGAAATGCGGAAGGACATGCTGATCGTGGGTCGGTATGCCCGCGCTGCCGCTCCGCAGCCCACCGGCCAGACGGGACAGTTCGGCGGTTCTTATGGTGGTGATCAGTTCGCCGAGCGCACCCTGAGGTGGGATCGCACGGGTCACCGCGTGATCCTGCGCTCACCGTCCTTCACGATAACTGCTGACACCACGCTGTCTGTGTACCGCGCGGTTGAGTCCGCGAACTACCCGCCGATCATCGCGGCATTCAACGTCGAGGCATACGGGCCGGACAGCGCCGCCGTAATCGACGTGACGAGGTTGTTCACGACGGCGATACCCGAGCTTGCCGCCATCAGGGGCACAATCGACTCGCAGCGCTCCTTTATCGAGCGGGCGATCGCGTTTCCGGACAACATCGGGATCGAGGCGACGCAGACCGGCACGCCCCCCGCTCCCACCGGAGCGGGCGCAGCGTCGGCGGCGGGCCAGCCGCGGCCCGCGCAAAGCGTTCTCGCGCACTGGAGCCTCGTCCGTCTTCCGGAGCAGCCGATGATGCCGCGCCGCTTTGACGAGAGAGCTGGGTACTTCTCGGTCCGTCAGCTCGACTTCGGAACGCCGGAGCACAGGTCAGCAGTCCGGCGATACATAACCAAATACCGGCTCGAGTGCTCGGATCGCCGGGAAGGCGACTTGTGCTACCCGAAAAAGCCTATCGTCTATTACATCGATCCCGCCACGCCCGATGTCTGGAAGCCGTTTGTTCGCGCTGGAATCGTCGAGTGGCAGTCGGCCTTCGAGATGGCTGGATTCAAGGAAGGGATAGTTGCGGCGGAACCGCCCGCGAACGATCCCGACTGGTCGCCCGAGGACATCCGGCATACCGTGATTCGCTGGCTGCCCTCCACGACCGAGAACGCGCAGGGGCCACACGTGAACGACCCGCGGACCGGCGAGATTCTCAACGGCTCCATCAGGATGTTTCACAATATCCTGAACCTTCAACGCTCCTGGTACTTCACTCAGGC
>JBPPMU010000110.1:0-12660 GCA_051306215.1 Gemmatimonadaceae bacterium
GTGCGCCAGATCGGAATTATCACCAGCTCCTGTGGCGCGAGCAGCGGCGGGACCTTCAAGCCGAAGTCGTCGCCGTGCGTCATGACGAGCCCGCCGATCAGCCGGGTTGAAACCCCCCAGCTCGTGTTCCATGCGAACTCAGTCGACCCAGACTCACTCTGGAACTTCAGGTCGAACGCTTTTGAGAAATTCTGCCCGAGATTGTGCGACGTGCCGGCCTGTAGTGCCTTGTTGTCCTGCATCATCGCTTCGCACGCGTAGGTGCGGACGGCTCCGGCGAAGCGCTCGGAATCAGTCTTGACGCCGGTAATCACGGGCATCGCCATCCAGCCTTCCATGAAATCGCGATACACCCCGAGCATCTTCCGCGTCTCCTCCTCCGCCTCGGCTTCAGTTGCGTGGGCGGTGTGTCCCTCCTGCCAGAGAAACTCGAGTGTGCGCAGGAACAGGCGGGTGCGCATCTCCCACCTCACCACGTTCGCCCACTGGTTGATGAGCAGCGGGAGGTCGCGGTAGCTCTGCACCCACTTCGCGAACATCGCGTAGATGATCGTCTCCGAAGTCGGACGGATCACGAGCGGCTCGTCGAGCTTCTTCCCGCCGCCGTGCGTGACAACAGCCGTCTCGGGAGAAAACCCTTCAACGTGCTCAGCCTCCTTGTGCAGGAAGCTTTCGGGAATCAGCAGCGGGAAGTATGCGTTCTGGTGTCCGGTATCCTTGAACGCAGTATCGAGCTGGCGCTGCATGCGCTCCCAGATACCGTAGCCACGCGGCCTTATCACCATGCATCCGCGGACCGGCGAATAATCCGCAAGCTCCGCACGGAGCACCGTCTCGTTGTACCACGCGCTGAAATCATCGGCGCGGGTCGGGAGTTTCTTGTCGTCTGCCATATTCTATTTCATTGAGTTGATCAGGTCATCGAGCGGAATCGCATGTTCGCTCCCGTCCCTCAGATCCTTGACTGTCACATTGCCACTCGAGAGTTCATCCTGCTTGAGCAGGACTGCCTTGTCGGCGCCTGCTGCGCTCGCCGCTTTGAGCTGCCGCGCGAGTTGCTGCTGCTTGAGCGGATACTCCACGCTCCGCCCCGCGCGCCTGAGCCGCGATGCAACCCTCATCACCTCCGGCACAAGCGCCTCGTCATCAGATACCACCCAGTAATCGGTCCGCGCCGCCGTGTCCGGAAAGAGCCCACGCCTTTTCAGGAGCTCTCCAAGGACCACGTCGCCCATGCCGAACCCGAGCGCCGGCAGGTCGACTCCGCCGAGTGTCTCGAGCAGGGTGTCGTACCGCCCGCCGCCGCAGATGGCGCGAAACTCACCGGCCGTGTCGAAGAGCTCGAATACGACCCCTGTGTAATAAGCGAGCCCGCGCACGATCGAGAGGTCGAGAACCACCCAGTCGCTGAACCCCAGGGCATCGACATACGCCAGGTATTGTCGCAGGCGGTCGATGTGGGGGATCAATCCGGGCGTATCACCGACGCTCGAGGCGATCTCGTTCAGGTCGCGCATATCGAGGAACGCCGCTACGCGGTCGGCAACTTCGGCCGAGCCAGTTGCAGCAACAAGTTTCTCGCCGAAGATCTCACGGGGCTCCCGGCCGCGCTTGTCGATAACCGCGTAAACCGCCGGAATGCTGTCAGGCGTCACGCCGGCGTGCGAAAGCAGAGCGTCAAGAAGTCTTCGGTCCGATACCTTTGCGTTTACATCGGCGTGAGTGAGCCCCAGCTCCCGCATTATATCGAGCGCGAGCGCGACGAGCTCTGCATCAGCGGTTACTCCCGCTTCGCCGACGATGTCGGCATTCAGCTGGTAGTGCTCGCGAAGTCTTCCCTTCTGCTGACGCTCGTAGCGGAAAAGCTGCGGCACCGAGAACCAGCGGACGGGCTTGCGAAGCGCGTTCGCACGCGCGGCGACCATGCGCGCGAAGGTCGGAGTCATCTCGGGCCGCAACGCGACCTCGCGATCACCCTTGTCGGTGAAGGTGTAGAGCTGGCCGACCAGCTCGTCGCCGCTTTTCCTGCGATAGAGATCAAGGGGTTCGAGCGGAGGACCGTCGTACTCCACGAACGCATACCGGCGCAGCACGGAGCGCCAGGCCCCCATGATGTGGGTCCGCTCCGCAAGTTGTTCTGGATAGAAGTCCCTGAATCCCGGTAAAGCTCCCTGCGCCATTGCGGAAAGCTACGGCCTACATGGACTTAGCTGCAAGCATATGAGGCATAAACTCACCTCGTCCGAGCCGTTTCGAGGACTTGCAGGGCGTCTCCAACCGTGTGAAACGAACCGGTGATCAATACTGTCCCGCCCGCGCCATGGTCAGCCGATATGGCTCGCTCGAAATCAGACTCGAACACGGCCGGGATTCCATTAGCAGTAGCAAACGCCAACGCCTCCGCCGGATTCCACGCGCGCTGCGGAGGAACGGTGGGCGGAAGGACGAGGACAATCGTGTCGACTTGAGGCGCCAGCTGAAGGATCATTTTTCGCCAATCCTTGTCGTGCAACACGCCCAGAAGCGCGGTAACGGGGCGCGGCGGTGCGACGAGCGCGAGTGTACTGGTGAGCACGCGAATCCCGTCGGGGTTATGCGCCACGTCGAGAATATATTTCCCCAGCCGCTGAAATCTTCCAGGCAGCCTGATGGACGGAAACACGACGGCGGCCCGATCGAGAGAGACCGCCCAGTCCCGGCCCGCCGCTTCGAGCATCGCCATCGCGACCGACGCGTTGCCGGCCTGGGCCCTTCCGGTGAGGGGGGTAGTAATTCGTCGGGTCTCCCCTTCGTGGGACATGGCGAATGCGGTTCCGTCCGGCAAAACATTGATATCGCTGGTGGCGAACCGCGACTGCGCATCGACGACGGCCAGCCCGCCCGCGGCTTTCACAACCCTGTGCACGGCACGCCGGGCCTCGAGCGATATCGCGCCGATTACAGACGGAACTTCCGGCTTGAAGATCCCCGCCTTTTCGGTGGCAATCTTCCCCTCCGTGTCACCGAGGAATTCAACGTGGTCGATTGCGATTGACGTAATGCCGGAGACCAGGGGAGTGATTACGTTCGTCGCGTCGAGCCGTCCTCCGAGTCCGGTTTCGATGACCGCGACGTCAACTTCGCGGCTGGCGAGGTAGTCGAACGCCATCGCCGTCGTGATCTCGAAGAATGTTGCACCGAGTTCCTCCGATGCCGATCGCCAGCGGGACAGGAACGAAAGGACGTATTCCTCGCTCACCTCTTCCCCGTCTACCACGATCCGTTCTTTGAAGTCAATCAGGTGCGGAGATGTGTAGCGACCGACGCTAAGTCCCTTGTCGCGGAGCAGCGCATAAAGCATCGCAACGACACTTCCCTTCCCGTTGGTCCCGGCGACGTGAAACGTGCGCAGCCGGTGGTGCGGGTTCCCGATCGTGTCGAGAAGGGCGAGAGTGCGATCGAGACCGAACTTCGAGGTGGCACCCGTTCGCGCGAAGAGCGAATCGAGCGCCTGGCGGTATTCGCTCAGGCCGCGTCCCACCCCGCGGCTGCGGGTTTGCCGCTCATGTGGCGAAGGAGCTGGCCGACTGTCTGCTTGAGATCCTTTCTGTGCACGACCGCATCGACCATTCCGTGCTCGAGCAGGAACTCCGACGTCTGGAATCCTTCCGGAAGGTCCTGGCCGATCGTCTGCTTGATGACCCGCGGACCCGCAAAACCGATCACCGCGCCGGGCTCGGCAAGAATTGCATCGCCGAGCATCGCGTAACTGGCGCTCACGCCCCCGGTAGTCGGATTCGTGAGAATCGACACGTAGGGAATTCTCCGCTCGGCGAGCTGTGACAGGATTGCCGCCGCCTTCGCCATCTGCATCAGCGAAAGAACGCCCTCCTGCATTCTTGCTCCACCGGAGGAGGAAACGAGAATGAACGCGAACTTCCTCTCGATCGCCTTCTGCCCGAGGCGCGCGATCTTCTCACCGACAACGGATCCCATCGAGCCGCCCATGAAGGCAAAATCCATGACGCCGAGGCAGACAGGCAATTCCAGTAACTGGCCGGTGAAGGTCAGGATTGCGTCGCCTTCGCCGCTCTTCTGCGTGGCTTTTGTGAGTCTCCCGGAATACTCCGGGAAACCGAGAGGGTCAGTCGAGCGGATTTCGGTCTCTGTTTCCTCGGTCGTTCCCTCGTCGAGCAGGATGTTGACGTACTCGATGGCTCGTATGCGACGGTGGAAGTCGCAGTTGGGACAGACACTCAGGTTCCGGATGAACTTCTCGCGAATGTCGGTATGGTCACAGCGCTCGCACTTCTCCCACGCATCCGCGGGTATCTCGTGTTTCTCCCGCCGCGGCTGCCGGGGCTTCTTTTCTTTGCGGAACCATGCCATTCAGTTAATGATACTTTGTCGGGGGGGTGGAGCAAGGCTGGGCGATGATTCAGGACACCAAAACCCATTTTTAAGAGAGCGGATTGGGCGGATGTGGGCGGATTTTGCGGATAAGGCTTTTACGGCGGAGAGGGAGGTGCATGAGCCACCCACCTTTGTAAATACAGATTGTGCTTTCTGGGTTAACAACAAAACGGCAAGGCATGGCGGGCCAGAAACAAGCTAGTCACGCGGAGCGCCAGCGCTCGATCCGCCAAATCCGCCCAATCCGCGAAATGTAAAAAGGCAGTTCCCGCTGTTGCCGTTGACTCCCCGTCAGCTCGCCTTGAACGCGGCCTTGCCTCGCCCTTCCCCGGATATTCGCATCAGCACACCGACCGCGAGCCAGCATGCGAGCATGAAAGATCCGCCATACGAGAAGAACGGCAGCGGGATACCCGTGATCGGCATGAGGTTAAGCGTCATGCCGACGTTCTCCAGAACGTGAACGAACCAGCTAGCAAGAAGCCCGAATGCCACCAGAGAGCTGAAGGAGTCGTTCGCGCGACCGGATATCTGTGTGATGCGCAGAAACAGTACGAGAAACAGCGTGAGCGCCACCGTCACGCCGAGAAAACCAAGCTCCTCGCCGAGCACGGCAAAAATGAAATCCGTGTGTTGCTCCGGAAGGAAGGCAAGGCGCTTCTGGGTCCCAAGCGTAAATCCCTGGCCGGTCACGCCGCCTGATCCGATGGCGATCTTCGACTGGATCACGTGATAACCCGACGCTCGCGGATCAGCCGAAGGATCGAGGAATACCTTGAGCCGGTTCTGCTGGTACGGTGCGAGCTTCTCCCACAATATCGGAGCAACCACGCCGGTCGCGATGTTCGCCGCCAGCAGAATTATCCCTTCGACGAGATACGGCCGGTAATAAAGGATCAGCGCCAGCAGCACGAGGAACCATGCTCCCCACATCCCTGTGCTGAACGAAAGAATAAGGCTCACCACGGGACTTCCGAGCAGCATCAGCAGCGGCCACGGCACGCCCGACCAGTAGAGCATCCCGAAGAAAATCCCGATGAACACGATCGCCGTTCCAAGATCGGGCTGGAGCATGATGATGATGAACGGGATCAGGACTATGATCGCCGGCTGCCAGAGGTCGAGAAGCGATTTTGGCGCGTCCTTCCTCGAGGCGAGCAGATGCGCGAGCATCAGCACTACCGTCAGCTTCGCGAGCTCCGACGGCTGGCCTATCCTCACCCCGCCGATCGCCAGCCAGCTCTTCGTCGACGCAGCGGTTCCCGCGCCCGCGCCGATCACCAGCGTAGCTGCGAGGAGGAGTATCGACAGCACATAGGCGGGCACGGTCACCCATTCTATGAACCTCACCGACGATCGGCTGATCCCATACGCGCCGATCATTCCGATGAAAAGCCACATGAGCTGTGACTTGTAGACGCGGGCCACCGCCGTCGGCGTGTCCGTCTGCCCGGCCGAGTAGACCATCGCGATGCCGAACGCCGACAGGAGCAGAGCAGTGATTACCAGGGGGTAATCAGCGACGATACGGCGCATTCAGGTCCTGTTACTGTCCCTCGGTATTCACTGTAGCTACTCCAGTGAAACCGAGATACCGCCCGATGATCTTCGATGCGACACGCGCCGCAAAGTATCCATGCTCGCCATACTCGAGGAACACACCCACGACGATCTTCGGATCCTCGGCAGGAGCGAAGCCGATGAACCACGCGTGATCCTTGTTCGGCGGATTCTGCGCTGTTCCCGTCTTGCCAGCTATTACCAGCCCCCGAATGTTGGCTGATGCCGCGGTTCCACCCGCTGTCGTCACGCCCGCCATTGCCAGTCGAAGGCCCGCGTACTGTTCCTTCGTCAGGTTCATGATCTTCTTCTGCTCGGGCTTCTTCGACACGACCTCCGGCGTCGACGCGACGCCTTCGTTCGCGAGAGCCGTATAGAATTTCGTGAGGTTCGCCAGCGTCTGGGAGTTCGGCCCCTGGCCTATCGCCATCGAGAGCGTCTCGGCATTGCTCCAGTTGGCCCCGAACCGGCGGTTGAAGTACTCGCGCACATCCCGCGTCGGGAATCTCGGGCGGTACTCGTTCGGCAGGTCGATGCCTGAGCGCGTGTCGAAGCCCATGTCGATTCCGCCGGCGACGAGCTTCGACAATCCGATCTTGAGGCCGAGCTGGTAGAAGTAGACGTTGCACGAGTGCGTCACGGCTCCCGCCAGGGTCAGCGCGCCATGACCGGTGGTTTTCCAGCACCTGAAGTAGCGCCGCCCATACTGGTAGCCGCCGCTGCATGAGACGGGCATGCGCCCGTTCATCTGGACCAGACCGAGCTCCAGACCCATCGCGGCGGTCGCGAGCTTCCACGTCGAAGCCGGGGGATACGTGCCCTGGATGACCTTGTTGAACAGCGGCCGCCGGGGATCCTCCTGAAGCTCCTTCCAGTAAGCGGCCGGGATGCCGCCGGTGAACCGGTTCGAGTCGAAGCTCGGGTGGCTGTACAGCGTCAGCACGCCGCCGGTTTTCGGGTCTATCGCGATGAGCCCGCCGGAGAACTCGAGGGAATCGGTGAAGATCGCCGCCGCGTATTTCTGCAGGTCGAGGTCGATGTTCGTCTTCATTGACGGGGCGCCGACCGGATCCTTGTCGGGCCTCGGGCCCGCCCCGCTCACCGGGCGGCCGCGAGCATCGACTTCGTCGAACCGCTGTCCCTCCTGGCCACGAAGGATGCTCTCATACTGTTTCTCGAGACCGCCCTTTCCGATGGTCTGCCCCGGCTTGTAGCCGGCAAACTCCTCGAGATTGAGCTCCTTCTCGGAGATCTCACCTGTGTACCCGACGAATGGAGCGACTATCGACGCTTCGGGATAGAATCGCTTCGGCACTGACTGAATGATCAGGCGCGGATAGTCGATCCGGTGTTCCTCGAGAACGGACACGACGTCGATCGATGCATCGGCGAGCACGACAGTCGGACGCGTCGGCGCCCGATTGTAGCGCCGGATCGCCGCGTTAATGTCGTAATCGGTGAGTTGGAGCGTCTGCTGAAGCTGGCTTAGCGAATGTCGCAGCGAGTCGAGCGACGGCGCCGTGATCGATACCGAATACGCCGGCAGGTTCTCGGCGATTATCTGGCCTTTCCTGTCGTAGATGATTCCCCGCGGCGCGGGAAGCGGAATCTCGCGCAGCCGGTTTTCCTCGGACTGCCTCTGATACGACTCGCTCTGAAGCACCTGGGCGCGGAAAAACGCGCTGAGCAGCAGGACGAAACCAACCGCGAGCCCGACGGAGGTTATCCGTGTCCGCCTCGCGATGTCATTGGGATGAAAACTCATACTCGGGCCGGCTCCAGCAGTGGCTTCATTATGAATAGCAGGAGAACGCCCGCAACGGCAGTCGCTGCCGCCGAAAGAGGCGACCAGAGAAGAAGCTGCTGTATCAGCTCGACGCCGGTCAGCCGCTGCTCGACGCTGAAGTAGATGACGTCGAACACCCACTTGCCGAGGAAGAAAAAGAACGCGTTGAGCGCGATGTTGTCGGCGAAGAATACCGCCTTGAGCCAAGCAGCCAGATATCCCACGACAGTCATTGCCACTGCCCCCGACCCGAGCGCGTCGGGCGTGAGCGAATCGGATACGATGCCGAGGAGGAGCCCGATTATCGCACCCCACGCCGGCCTGACCCGGATCGCCGACAGCAGGAGCGCGAGGACGAGAAAGTCCATCGGCGCCCGCCATCCCAGGAGGGGCCGGAGGGTGTAATGGAGCAGGACAAGGATCAGGAACGTCGCGAGCGCGCGGGCGATGCTGCCCAGGTTCATCAGAGGCCTCTCGTCGGGCTCGACGGCCTCGACGTTGTATCGCGCTGGATCGAATCGCGGCGTATTGAATCCCGCCTCGCGGCCTCGCGTCTGGCCGCCTCGCGGCGTCTCGCTGCTGCCGCCGCCGAGTCGGTGAGGACCGGCGCGACAGGCGCCCGCCTCATGGTATCAGGCATGAGCTCGGGCGGGAGTCCGCCGGGCACCTGGATCCCCTGATCACGCTGCATCGTATCGAGGGCAGCGCGGCGCGCAGCCGCCTCAGCCAGAGCGGCACTTCTCGCCGCTGAGTCGCCCGCGACGACGATTCTCTGAGCAGCGGCTTCAGCAGCTGCCGCCGTGCTCCACACGGTCTCGAAGCCCTGGCTCACCCGGTTCGACTTGAGGACCATCACCGCTCCGACATCGGCGGGGGAAACCGCAGGCCGAACGAGATACGACCTTGCCCAGCCCTCCGACGTGCTGATTTCGGAAAGAATGATCCCAATGGGAATCCCGCGCGGCCAGACTCCGCCAAGACCTGAGCTCATGACCTGCGACCCGGGAGCGAGCTGGCTCCTGAACGGAATCCCGCGCAGCTCCATGAGATATCCCGTGGTCGCGCTTGCGGCGTGGGCCTGGACGATACCGAACGCCATACCGTCCTCGGACATTGCGCTGACCCTGAAATCAGGGTGGGTCCAGATCATCGCCTCGCTCATCGTCGGGTCGACAGTCGTCACCATTCCGACGACGCCTTCGGGGGAAACAACCGGGCTCAGACGCGTCACGCCGGCGTTCGACCCGGCAGTGAGGGTCATTGTCGTGACATCCCGTACCCCGCGACCGTGGATCGCCTCGGCAGGAACGAAGCCCCACTTGAGACGGGAGCCGAGCCCGATGAGCTCACGCAGGCGTTCGTTCTCGGTCTCGAGTGCGCCAACAGTCATCGCGCGAAGAGCGACACTGTCGCGAATCGCGGTACGGGCGTTGTCGAGCAGCAGCGAGCGCCGGCTTGCCTCGGCGCGCTCCTGAAGCATGACAAGGGGCGCGAGGAAGGTGCGCCGCATCGAGCTTGCGACGGGGTCGCGAAGGTTGTCAGGCAGACCGCGGGCGACAAGCGCCAGGAGCGCCGCGCCGGCGAGAACCGTCAGATCAACACGACTGTTGCTTCGTACTCCGCGTGCCACTGCAAGTACCTCAGGTGGCCAGCACGGACCAGTACTTTTCCTCGTCGTCGAGGATACGGCCAGTTCCGCGAACCACGCACGTCAGGGGATCTTCATCCACGTGAATCGGAAGTCCTGTCTCCTGAGAGAGCAGAACGTCGAGCCCGCGAATCAACGCGCCACCGCCGGTCATCACGATGCCGCGCTCGACGATGTCCGCCGCGAGCTCGGGTGGTGTAATCTCCAGGGCGCGCCTCACCGCGCCGACAATCTGCTGAATCGGTTCCTGGACGGCATCACGAATCTCGGCCGAATGGATCCTGATGCTCTTCGGGATTCCCGACACGAGATCGCGACCCTTCACCTCCATCTCGCGCTCCTCGCCGATCGGATAGGCCGACCCAATCTGGATCTTCACCTGCTCCGCCGTCGATTCCCCAATCAGCAGATTGTAATTCTTGCGCATCGACTGGAGGATCGCCATGTCGAGCTCGTCGCCGCCAGTGCGGATCGAGGTATCGCTGACGATGCCTGAAAGCGCGATTACCGCGATCTCCGTTGTGCCTCCGCCGATGTCTATCACCATGTTGCCAGTCGGGGTCTCGACGGGCAGTCCGACCCCGATTGCTGCAGCCATGGGCTCCGCGACCATGAAGACTTCCTTCGCCCCCGCGCCGAGCGCCGAGTCACGGACTGCGCGCTTCTCCACTTCAGTGATTCCGGAGGGCACGCACACGATAACCCGCGGCTTCACCTTGAAGACGTGGTTCTCGATGATCAGCGCGAGGAAGTAGCGAAGCATCTTCTCCGTTACGTCGAAGTCGGCGATGACCCCGTCCTTCATCGGCCTCACGGCGATCACGCCTTCCGGAGTGCGGCCGAGCATGCGCTTTGCCTCGAGGCCCACCCCCTTGATCTTCTTCGTCTCACGGTCGAGCGCCACGACCGACGGCTCGTTGAGAACAATTCCCTGGCCCTTTACGTAAATGAGCGTGTTCGCGGTGCCGAGGTCGACGGCAATCGCGTTTGCGGGGAAGAAGGATGTGTTCTTGAAGGGCCAGCGCATGAAAATCCCGTTGCTAGTTCAGAAATGATTCGGCGTCTTTCAGAGGCAAGCCGAATGCCTCAGCGACCGCGGGGTACACAACCTGTCCATCTATTACGTTGAGTCCCTTTAGAAGCGGGACACTCTCCTGCAGCGCGCGCTTCCAGCCAAGATTCGCAAGGCGCATCGCATACGGAAACGTCGCGTTCGTGAGGGCGAGAGTCGATGTACGCGGGACCCCACCCGGCATGTTGGCGACACCATAATGAATAACCCCATCGACCACGTAAGTGGGGTTTTCGTGCGTCGTCGCCTTTATCGTCTCCACGCAGCCGCCCTGGTCGATGGCGACGTCAACGATGACTGATCCGGGTTGCATTGTTCTGAGATCTTCGCGGCGGATGAGCCGTGGTGCGACGGCGCCCGGAATGAGCACTGCGCCAACGACGAGGTCCGCAGTCGAGATCTGCTCCAGGATGTTGTGACGATTCGAGTAGATCAGCGTCACATTCGCCGGCATTACATCAGAGAGGTAGCGAAGGCGCTCGAGAGAAAGGTCGAGAACCGTGACCTTTGCTCCCATTCCAGCGGCCATTTTCGCGGCGTTGATCCCGACGACACCGCCTCCGAGAATCACGACCTTGGCCGGAGCGACTCCCGGAACACCACCGAGCAGCACGCCGCGGCCGCCGTACAGCTTCTCCAGATACTTGGCGCCTTCCTGGACGGCCATGCGGCCGGCCACCTCTGACATCGGCGTCAGGAGCGGAAGCTCACGGCTCGGCAGCTCGACTGTCTCATACGCGATACATCTTGCGCCGCTGTCGATGTGGGCACGGGTCAACTTTTCGTCAGCCGCGAAATGGAAATACGTGAAGATCGTCTGACCCTCACGCATCATCGGCCACTCGGGAGCGATCGGCTCCTTGACCTTCATTATCATGTCCGACTCGCCCCAGACGGATGCGGCGTCGGGTGCGATCTGCGCTCCAACGGAAGTGTAGTCGGTGTCCGTGAAGCCGCTTCCCTCCCCGCCTCCCTGCTGGACGAGCACGGTGTGACCCGCCGAAACGAGCGCCTCAGCGCCTGCAGGCACGAGCGCTATTCGATTTTCGTTTGTCTTTATCTCTTTCGGAACGCCGATCTTCATTTCGTTTGCGTGAGAAGTTGAAATATTGTTTCGCGCTCAGTAAGCCGCGCGGGGCCCGAGGCTCACGATTGTCTGTGAATCCGGTTGGAAAAACTCGCGACACACCTCGGCTACCGTATCGCGGGAAATTCCGTCAACAATTGAAAGGAGCTCGTCCAGAGTGTGGTATTCCTCGTCATAAAGCTCGGAGCCAGCAGCCCTGTACATCCGCGAAGAAACACTCTCCAGCGAAAGTGTAATCTGACCCTTTAGCTGGCTTTTGCCAGCGGTCAGCTCATCATCGGGAATTCCTTCCGAGGCAATCAGCCGGAGCTCCTCGCGGATCGCGTCAGCCGCCTTCCCTGCCGTCTCAGGTGCCGTTCCTACATATATGCCGTGGCTTCCCGAGTCCCGGTGGAACGACTGGAAGGTGAAAACCGCATAGGCGAGCCCGAGGTCCTCACGAATCCGCTGAAACAGCCGTGAGCTCATTCCGCCGCCGAGGAGCATGCCGACGAGGCCGAGAGCATGCCGCCGCTGATCGCTGTGGGGCATGGTTGCCGAGCCGAACACGATATGCGTCTGGGCTCCGTCGCGCTCGACATGCCTTATGACAGGTGGCATCGGGATCGCCGGAGGAGGCGGCGCCGGAGTGGCCCTGCTCGCTGGGATATCGTCCCACCCGGCATCGGTCAGGATGCCTATGAGCTCGTCGTGCTCGATGTTGCCGGAAGCCGCAAGCACAACGTTTCCCGGATGATATGCGCGATCGTGCAGTGCGCGGAGATCCCCGGGAGTGAGAGCCGTGACAGTCTCGCGGGTTCCAAGAATCGGGTAACCGTGCGGATGTGAGCCCCACAACTCGGCACCATGCAACTCGAATACAAGGTCGTCTGGCGTGTCGTAAACCGTGCTTATCTCCTCGAGCACGACCTTCCGCTCCAGATCGAGGTCGGTCTGCCGGAGCAACGGTCGGAACATGAGGTCGGCGAGAACATCCGCTGCCTTGGCAACGTGCTCGTCGAGGACGCGGGCCTGATACGATGTGTGCTCCCGTGAGGTCCAGGCGTCGAGCGAACCGCCGAGTGTCTCGAGGGCAAGGGCGAGATCTTTCGTCGTTCTCGTCGGTGTCCCCTTGA
>JBPPMU010000111.1:0-15307 GCA_051306215.1 Gemmatimonadaceae bacterium
GTACTCGCGACGTGGGGACCGGGGCGCTACGATCCGCGCATCAACGTCGACGGCATCAATGAGCCGGTTGTCCTTCCCGGTGCATTCGGCCTTCGTCATGTTGCCCTCGAGACCTACACCGGCGACGGCCCGGTGTCGTACTGGAACGCGTATGTGGCGATTACCCAGATGCACGGCCACGGGACGTTCAGCGATCCGCGCATTGGTTTGACAATCAGCAATCCGCCCGACCTGGTCGGTCCCAAGCTCGCCGCCCTTCGCGCGTACCAGTTCAGCCTCAATGCGCCTGCAGGCGTCGTGACGGATCGCGCGGCGGTTCAGCGCGGAAAGGCCGTGTTCATGGGAGCCGCCGGCTGCGCGAGCTGCCACTACGGCGGATCACTCACCGACGTCAACGACGGAATACTGCATTCGCCCTCGGAGGTCGGTCAGGACGCTACTTACGCAAACCGGACCGCGACGAAGCTTTACCGCACCACACCCTTGCGGGGACTGTGGCACCCGCCGCAGCTGCAGGGCCCGTACTTCCATGACGGAAGCGCTGAGACTCTCGAGGAAGTGGTCAACCACTATTCGACCGTTTTCGGATTCACACTTTCATCGCAACAGCGCAATGATCTGGTGACTTATCTCAAGACGCTCTAGGTAGGGCACTCGGCGTTTACTTCAGGCGACGACCCGCTTCTGCGATTTCGGGAGGAGGGACGATTCGTGTACCATGTTGATCGTAACTGCGTGTGCGACTGCTCCGAGCGAAGTCACGCCAGCAACGGTTCGCGGCGACCCGGTAAATGACACCGTCGCGGTCAGAGCGGCTGTTGCGAGAGCATTCACTGTACCTGACAGCATGGTCTGGCCCCGGGTCGTCATTCGCGGCGACACGGCGTTGGCGATTTTCCGTTCCGACAATATTTCTTTCACTATGGTGCGATTCGAGCGGCGAAACGGCGCGTGGGTATTTGTGAGAGTCGCTGGTTATGGAGTCAGCTAGCCGCACCTCACCGCAGTCCTCGCTAACAGCCGTGAGCTAACGCTGCTAAGCGCTAAAAGCAGCGAAGCCACGCCGGTCACAACGTCGCGAAGCCCGCTCACGCCGGCATCGACCCCGCTCTCCCCGTCCGCCGGATACATTTACCCGGGTGCATCGTCATCAGGTAGCGCGCATTCGCCCTTGTAGGATCGAAAATCCGCCTTAGCTTGGGCGCACTCACCCAACTCAAGCAGCTTCAGTAACGGTCGGGCCGTTTTCAAATGGCGCGCTCAGAGGATAGTCATGTTTCATCCGAAGTTATCACGGCCAAAATGCGTCAGATCCGCCATTGTCCCGGCCGCGCTCCTGTGCGTGATCCTGTCTGGGTGCGCCGAACTCGAGCCCACCGCCCCCGAGAGTCCGCGTATCGCGCTGACGAACAACCTCACGTTCGGCAGATATTTTACAGCGTGGTCGCGCTTCCACAGCTCGGGTCCGATCCAGACGCAGGTCTTCGGACTCGACCCCCGGCAGGAGAGGCAATACGTCGACTGGTACCCTGACGAGGCCGTCCTGACATTCGCGAGGAGCCACCCCGGCCGCGTCTATATCATCGGCGATGAGCCTGACCAATGGTGCATCGCACCCTACGAATATGCTGGGATGTACCAGAACTCGGTTTCGAAACTCCGCGCCGTCGATCCGACGGCGCGCCTTTCTCCCGCCGGCTTTGCCGAACCAAATGCGAGATGTTGCCCGGAGGACGACAAGGCGTGCTACGCCAGCATGCACGCGATCAGCTACGCCGAGCGGTTTTACAATGCGTATGTACAGCGTTACGGAGCGCCGCCGCCCGTCGACGAGTGGCGGTTCCACGATTTCGGGCTTCGATACGGCGTCGGCGACGTCGATGGCTGGTGGGCCGCGATAGACAGCGCCGCAACGTGGTCCGTCGCCCACGGCGCGAACATGGTGCTCGGCGCCTGGGGCTTTCTCGGGTGGCGGGAACCTATCGCTGACTACCAGGAGCACATGAAGCAGGGAATGGGGCGCCTGCTTAGCGACAGCAGGATCAACGGAGCTGTTTACTGGGCGCTGGAGTCCTGGGCTGGCGAAGCCCACTATCTGGCTCACGGCGACGGAAGCCTGACGGCAGAAGGACAAGCGTACGCGAACCCGATGACTGACGTTCCCACGGGCGTAAAGATCGCCGGCTCGGCCGACGGAAGCGCGAATCTCCGATGGAGCAACACTACCTCGGCATGGGGAGCTGAGGCGGAGTTCTGGGTGCAGGCCCCTGGTTCGGATACATTCGTTCCTCTGAAAACTGAGCGGGTCGCAGAACTCGGCGCCGAGCAGACGCCTTTTGTGGCGTTCAACATCGGCGACAGGGTGCAAGGGCGCGTCAGGTACGTGAACGCTGTTGGCCAGGCCGCATGGTCACCCTTCAGTAACACAGTGCTGCTGGCATTGACCGAGCCGGAAGCCGACCACAGAAGGGGACGCGGGAAAAGTCCGCTCCTGTGCTTCTGGCAGTTGTGCTGAAGACGGAGGAATTCGGCCACTCGGGGAATCGCATTTCAGTGAAAGATTTTCGGAGGAGCGCCACCCGGCTGGCTCCCGTATTTTTCCTGCTGGCCTTAGTCAGCTGCTCGGGTGAGCCTGCAGCGCCCACGCCGCCCAAGGTTGCGACGACTCTCGCAGCGAATTCCTCGATCTCGCTTGCCGGCATTGCAGGCGGGGCAGTAACGCCGCCGCCATCCGTCATCGTCTACGACCAGGACGGATCGCCGATGGGTGGCGCGACGGTGACCTTTGCCGTGGTGAGCGGCGGGGGATCAGCCACTGGAGCATCAGTCACGACCGACGCTTCAGGAATAGCGACAGTCGGCTCGTGGACGCTAGGCCCGGCAGCAGGGGAAAACGTTCTAAGGGCAACTTCCGGAACGCTCGAAGGCGTTGTCTTCGCGGCGACATCCGTCGCGGGTGGTGCGGCTTCGCTCGCTCGGAACGCGGGAGACAACCAGTCCGCTGTGGCAGGCACTGCTGTCCCTGTTCCGCCGTCGGTTGTCGTAAAGGACGCCAACGGGAACCCGAAGTCAGATGTGCCGGTAGCCTTTGCGGTCGTGTCAGGCGGCGGGTCGATCACCGGGGCGGCGGCTGTGACGAACGCGTCCGGCATTGCCACGGTGGGCAGCTGGACTCTTGGCAACTCAGCGGGCGCGAACACGTTGTCTGCGACAGTTGCCGGCCTCCCCCCTGTGACATTTACTGCCGCCGCCATCTCCAACCTCTGTTCCGCCACGTCGACGCACACGTTCGGGACCAGCACCAGCGGAACGTTTTCGTCTGACGACTGCCGGCTATCCGATGGCAGCTTCATCGACTTCTACACCACCAGCATCCCGCAGGCAGGGGCGTATTTCTTCCGTCAGACGGCAGCGTTCGACACGTACCTCCTTCTGGCCATGCCGGATGGGACGACAATAGGCGAGAACGATGATGAGGATCAGACAGGGACGAATTCCGGTTTCAAAGCCCTTCTTCCTGCTGGCAGCTATTTACTCGGTCCGGGCACGTTCGAGCCGGGCGTGACTGGCGATTACACGATCACATCGGCGACGGCGGCGAACGACGTAACGGGATGCGAGCTTGTCTTCGTCGTGAGAAACGTGACGACCGCGCAGAATCTCGGCTCCGGCGATTGCAATGTCGCAAACCCGGGCGCGACCCCTGCCTATGCAGACGCGTATTTCATTTTTCTCGATGCCGGCGCGTCCGTCACGATCAATATGTCATCGTCCGCGCTCGATTCCTTCCTGCAGGTAGTGCGGCTCGACGGACTGGTCCTGGCGGAGAACGACAATGCGGATGCGGCGACGAAGAACTCGCGGATCACGTTCACGGCACCGCAGGCGAACTATTACGCGATCTTCACCCGTGCCGTCCCCGCTTCCGCGCTTGGCGCATACACGCTCACGATCCAGTAGGGCCACACCACGAAATGCCGGAGGCTTCGCCCGGAGTGAGAATCACCGCCGTGCGATTAGCAGAATGTTGGAGGGTTTTTCCGCCAGCCGCCGCACGAACCATGCGTACCAGGCCCTGCCGTAGCTGATCAGTACGCGAACCCGCTCACCTTCAGCGATAAGCGAGCGTCTCGCTTCGTTCTGGATCCCGTAGAGCATCTGGATTTCATACGCCGTGGGCGGCACTCCGAGCTCCCGCGCGTCCTGGCGTATCTGGCTCAGCAGCCGCATGTCGTGCGTGCCAAAGGCGACCTGAGCATCCCCGCGCTGCACAGCTGCAAGGAGCTCACGCGCCAGCGAGCGGTAGCGTGTGCTCACCTCGTCGCGGCGTTGCAGCGCGCGGTCTGCCGGTTCACGGTACGCTCCCTTCACGAGTCGTATGTACGGTCTCCCCGGGAGCAGTCGCTTCAGATCCGCAGGGGTGCGATGGAGATAGGCCTGGAGACAAAGCGTCGAGCCGGGGACGTCCCGCAAAATCGATTCGTATGCTTCTACTGACGAGTCAACGTACGGCGACGACTCCATGTCGATCGCGAAAACAGATCCGGCTGCGGCGGCGATCCCCGCTACGGATCGCACCCGGTCGAGCGCCCGGGTCCGGTCGATGTCCCAACCGAACTGCGTGAGCTTGATCGAGATGTGGGCATGCTCTCCGCCCGCTGAGAGGGCGGAGATGAGTCGCTCGTATTCCGCGACGGTGTGATCTGCTGCCGAGTCGGAGTCGACGTTCTCTCCGAGGTATGTGATGATCGAAGGAGTGTTCTCCCCGCGCAGCGCCCCGACTGCGGGCATCACGTCGTCGATCGTCTCGCCTGGCATGAACCGCGATACGACTGGCCGCATGGCGCTGCTCGCGCGAACGAGACGCTCGATTCGCCTGTTCTGCGAGGCCCAGAGAAGGGAGGATCTAAGGAGTTGCATAACTCATCGCGTTTGCATCGAGAGGCGATTTTACTCCTGCGGTGAGGGGGAGAGCAAGCTCAGGATGAAAACCGGCGCAGTGCGATACCGCGCCTCGACACCGGGACTCACTGCCGGCAGGCATAAATCGTGAAGGGTCGCGTGGCATGCCTGAGAATATCCCGTTACTTTCCGACCTGATCGAGAACGCGGCGGCGACAAACCGTCGCACGTTCATCTCGCGTGCATCGGCGATGCTCGCCATCCCCGGCGCAGGCGTCGCGCTCGCTGCGTGCTCCGGCGGAGATCCCGCCCCGGGCGGATACACGGGCCCGCGACCTCCCGACGGAAGTCTGAGCCAGCAAGCGCTCCAGAACTCGAACAGCCGGCTCGATTCGTCGCTCCTCACCGGAGCGCACGGAACGTCGTCGGTGACCGGAGCAGTGCAGGGGGCAGCGCAGGCGACGTTCCAGCGATTCGCTCCAGAGTTGCCGCCGCTGCCGCAGGGCGACCGCATTCAGCTTCACTGGAGAGCGCAGGAAACCCCGGTACGCATCGACGCGAATACGGTGGTCGCGGGGTGGACGTTCGAGGGCAACATTCCGGGCCCGGTGGTGCACTGCAAAGTAGGCGACACGGTCGAATTCACGCTGACGAACGACGTCGCCGTTCCGCATTCAATGGACTTCCACTCGGCGCAGATCGATCCGAAGGTTGCATTCAGGTCAGTCGGAAAGGGCGAGTCGGTCTCATTCACGTTCCGGCCGCGGTGGGCGGGCGCGTTCATGTATCACTGCGGAACAGCTCCGGTGCTCATGCACATCGGCTCCGGCATGTATGGCGCGATCATCGTATCGCCGCGTGAGGCACTCCCTGCCGCGAAGGAGTTCGTTCTCGTCCAGAGCGAGTATTACCTCGGCGCGGATGCAGGCGGAGTACGTGCGTTCGACTACCAGAAGATGCTGGCGACGATGCCGGACTATGTCGTCTTTAACGGAAGGTCAAACCAGTACGTGGATGCTCCAATCAAGGTGAAGGTTGGGGATCGGGTTCGCTTCTGGCTGGTCAACGCGGGGCCGACCCACCCTTGCAACTTCCACGTCGTGGGCGAGCAGTTCGATACGATGTACATCGGTGCCCCACCGGCCAATCCAGTGCGCGGCGTGCAGACCTGGGCGGTCCCACCGGGTGGCGGGATGTGCTTCGAGCTCCTGTGCGACATTGCGGGAGAGTTCCCGTTCGTGAACCACGGCTTCGGACACGGACAGAAGGGCGCTATCGGGTTCCTGCTCGTGGAGCGCTGATCGCCGCCCGGAATCCGGTTGCCAACGTCATGCGCCGTCGAGAAAGTCATTTGATGTTGAAATGGACGAGGTTCGTCGCGGCGTCAGCCGGTTTCCTGCTGCTCCCGGCTGCTGCGATTTCACAGGTGGCGACCGACACCGGCCGGCTCAGCGCCCCTCAGCAGGACGAGCTTGCGGTGGGCCAGTCGAAGGTCGACGTCCGTCCGGGCGCCCGTGACGAGGACATTCGCTCACGCCTCGAGCGGGTTCTCGAGGCGACGGAGTGGTTCACCAACCCGACCGTTCGCGTCGAGGAAGGAGTGGTATTTCTCGGCGGCGAAGCGCCGTCGGAAGACCTCCGGAGATGGGCGGGCGACCTCGCCCGCAACACTGAAGACGTCGTCGCCGTTGCCAACCGGATCGAGGTAAGGGAGCGGTCGCCCTGGGACTTCAGTCGCGCATCCTCCGGGCTGAGAACGTTTTGGCGGGACGTTCAGCGGGTGCTGCCGATGCTGCTGTTCGGGGCAGTCGTTCTTGGCCTTTTTCTTGGCGCCAGCATCCTGGCTGCCAGGCTCTCCCAGGGACTGCTCGCCGACCGCGTCAAACCCAGGCTGTTGCGGAGAGTGATCGCAAGAGGGATCGGGTTGCTGGTGTTTCTGCTCGGGTTCTATGTCCTGCTGCGGATTCTCGGGCTCACGCAGCTGGCGCTGACTGTACTGGGCGGAACGGGCCTCATCGGATTGGTGCTTGGAATCGCTTTCCGCGACATAACCGAGAACTTCCTCGCCAGCATCTTTCTCAGCATGCAACGGCCTTTTCGGACAGGGGATCTGATCGAGGTGGCCGAAATCACCGGCTACGTCCAGCAGCTGAACATGCGCACGACGGTTGTGATGACGCTCGACGGCATCGTCGTCCAGATCCCCAATGCCGCGGTGTACAAGAGCAACATTCGCAACTTCACGACCAACGGCAACCGGCGCGAGGTGTTCGAAGTCGGAATCGGATACGATGACACTATCAGCGATGCGCAGGAAATCGCCATGTCGGTGCTTCTCGATCATCCTGCGGTTCTGAAGGATCCGGAGCCGTGGGTCCTGGTAAACGACCTTCGTGCCTCGACTGTAAACCTTCGTGTGTATTTCTGGCTGGACGGAAGCCGGCATAGCTGGCTCAAGGTGCGCTCTTCGGTGATACGCCTCGTGAAGCGCGCGTTTCAGGAGCGTGGCATTTCGATTCCCGACGAAGCGCGTGAGATCCTCTTTCCTCGCGGCGTCCATGTCACCCTGGAAAAGCCGGAGGATGACGGTGGGCCAGGAGAAGGTGAGCGCAAGGCGAAAAAACCGGATGCCGAGCGCATCGACGATTCCACGGCCGCGTCGACGAGGGCTGAGGGGGGACTGAACAGTGAAGCCGAAGTCATCAGGGAGCAAGCCCGACAGGCCCAGCCCGTGGAGCCGGAGGAGAATCTGCTTCAGGATGAGTCGGGCAGCACCTCACCGGACAAGTAGAATACTGACAAGCAAATATGGGCCGTCGATAAGGTTCTTTAGCTGGCGTTTGACCGCTTGAAGGATGTCGTCATCGTCGGAGGCGGTCAGGCAGCCCTTGCACTCGGCTTTTACCTTCGTCGGCTGGGAATGACTATCCATCACGGAACGATATGGTGCGCTACCTCAGTGAATACGAGTCGCGCTACGCTCTTAAGATCATGAGGAGCGAGCGTGTGTTGTCGGGGGAGCGAAACTCGTCTCCGGGTCATCCTCTTCGCGTCACAATGACCTCGGGCGAGTGGATCACCAAGGCTGTCATCAGTGCGACGGGAGGAGAGTCGTTTGTTCCGGACGTCCCGGGACGCGGCGATTTCTGGGGAATCCAGCTTCACTCCCAGGAGTATTCGAACCCGGATCCATTGCCTACTTCGCCTTCTGCTGAGGTTCCGGCAGCGGCGTTCGCGGAAGGAGCTCATCGCGATTGGCCGTGTGAAGAACGACGCTGGCGGTGACGACCGCTGCCTGCTTGAGGTCGTTCTCCAGCAGGTATGCCGCGAGATCCCGGTTTGAGTGGTGCGTCCGCGTCTCGTAGTCTATCGGATCCTGGATGAACGTGAACGCTGGAATTCCGACAGCCGTAAACGGCATGTGATCAGTACTTCCCTTGTTCGCGATCGTGAGCGTGGAAGCCCCGAGGTCGGCGAACGGATCGAGGAACGAAGAAAAAATCTGACGCACTGCTTCGTTGCCCTGCATCCAGAGCCCGCGCACGCGACCGGTGCCGCTGTCGAAGTTGAAGTAGGCTGACACCTTCGCCTGCTCCGGACGCAACTGCATTGTAACGGGGTCTCCGAAGTGCTTTCGCACGTAGCCCAGTGACCCCCAGTATTCCTCGTGCTCCTCGCCATCCCACAGCGCGAGGCGGATGGTGCGTCGCGGACGCGCGCTCACGGCCTGCAGAATCCGCATCGCTTCGATCGCCACGGCTGAGCCTGCCGCATTGTCCGTCGCATCAGTGCCTACCGGGTATCCATCGAAGTGACCGCCCAGCATCACCACCTCGCCGCGAAGCGCCGGGTCGGTGCCCGGAATTTCGGCGATCACATTGTATCCGATCGAATCCGTTGGCACCTCGCGTGTCTCGAGCGTGATCTCGAGATTCACCGGGATGTCGTTCTCGATGAGATTCACGAGTCGCTGGTAGTCGCCGCGATCGACGACGAAGGCAGGGACCGCGCCGGACATGTCCGTGTCGTAAGCCTGGTAACCTGTCACTGCGACGGCATCGTACATCGCGCTCGGCTGGAGCAGGACTGCGGCTCCCTCATTCCTGATCGCGATTGCGCGTCGGTTGCCTCGTGCGACAGCCTCCGCGTAACCACCCGCGTCCTCCCAGTAGGTGCGCGGCTCTCCAGGGTCGGTCAACCGGCGCAGCGAGTCGAGCTCCGCATCGCTGAACCGGTGGGCTAAGGGAGCGAAGCGCGCGATCGAATCGGGCCGGACTGTACCATTCATCAGGATCGATCCGCGCAGTTTGCCCTTGTACCTTACGAGGTCGCTGTCGGCACGGATGGATACGCGCAGCGGCGAGCCGCTGATCGTTCCTTCAGTCGATGGACTCCACGCTTTCGGATACGCTATCAGTCGCGCGTAGTAAGGCGACATCATCTCGACTGAATGTCGCACGACCTGCCAGCTCTTCCCGCGCCGCTTGCCCCACGGCTCGAGCGTCGCCCGCGCCCCATACGAATTCAGCTCTCGAATCGCCCACTCGGCTGCGGCTCGATATTCCGGCGATCCCGCGAGTCGCGGTCCAACCGCGTCCGAGAGCATGATCGCAGTCCGCATGACCTTCGACCTGTCGAATCCCTCCGCGCGGATCTTCGCGTTCATAACGGAGTCGACTGCCTCGCCTCGCGAGGCTGAGCGCGTTTGCGGAGGAGCGGCTGCTGGCTGGGCGATCGCGCAGGCAGCTGACACCAACGCGGCGAGGACGAGAATCGAAAAACGGAGGCTGGTCGGCATAGATAGTGGCTGGGAGAGCGAATAATCTCGCCTACCAGCCCCACATCAGGAAAGAACGACGCAGGCCAGAGGCACCCGGCCGCCTCTGTTCCGTCGTCAAGTGTGAGGACTCTCCCTACCGAGTTTCGTTGGTTCACCCTACAGCCTCGGCCAGGCCGCACAGGCAGGATTCGGGATCGACCGCTGCGTCCCTCCGCCCGCACAGGAGAAACCGATGGCAACCGCCGCTCCCCCAACTCTCGCAAAACGCGGACTCTACGCCGATCGCGTCGCGATGATCGACACTGAGAACGCCTTCAAGGTCGGCCCTTATATCAAGGAGCTCGAGGACGACGGTCACAATGTCGTGAGGTGCAACATCGGCGAGCCGGATTTCCCCCTGCCTCGGCACATCGCCGAAGAGGTGAAGCGTCAGATCGACAACGACATGACGCACTACAACGACCCCCAGGGCATTCTCCCCCTTCGCGAAGCGATCGCCCACACGATGGGGGCGAGGCGAGGCCTCCGGATAACTCCGGACCGAGTCGTCGTGTTTCCCGGAGCGAAGCCGCCAATCGGTTTTACGCAGCAGACGTACTGCAACGCCGGCGACGAGATCATCTACCCTAGCCCCGGCTTCCCGATATACGAGTCGTTCGTTCGCTACATCGGTGCGTCGGCCGTTCCGCTTCATCTCGAAGAGAGCACCGGGTTCAGCTTCCGCGGGAGCGATCTTCTTCCCCTGATCAGCGATCGCACCCGGCTCATCTACGTCAACACTCCGTCCAACCCGACGGGTGGAGTTGCTACGAGGAAACAGCTGGAGGAGACTGCTGCTGTCGTTCTCGAGCACACGTCACCCGACGTACGAGTGTATTCGGACGAAGTCTACGAGAGGATCGTGTTCGATGGGGAAGAGCATGCGTCGATCGCGTCCGTGCCCGGCATGGAAGAGCGCACGATAATCGTCTCCGGAGTCTCGAAGTCGTACTCCTGGACCGGAGGACGAATCGGGTGGGCTGTGTTTCCCACGGCCGAGGAGGCAGCCGTTTTCAAGAATCTCAACATCAACTACTTCTCCTGCCTCCCTGCCTACAACCAGTTGGGGGCGAAGGTCGCGCTCGAGTCGCCGGAGAGCGAAGTAGCGATCGAGACGATGGTTGATGCATTCTCGACGAGACGCGACTACGTCGTTGCCGCGCTCAATTCGATTCCGGGCATCACCTGCCAGAATCCCAAGGGAGCATTCTACGTGTTCCCGAACATCGCCGGAGCGTGCGAGAGAGTTGGCGCGATCGAGGCGCATGCTTCGCTGCCTCAGCCGCTGCGCGACACCACGACACCGTCAACACTCTTCCAGCTGTTCCTCCTCTTCAGGCACCACGTCGCGACTCTCGACAGAAAATCCTTCGGGCGGCTGGGAAGTGAAGGCAAGCACTATCTCCGGCTCTCGATCGCGACTTCGATGGAGCAACTGAAGCTCGGCATGGCCCGGCTGGAGCGCGCGACCAACGACGCGGACGGATTCCGCGATTTCGTGAGCGATGGACGACACCTGAACTAGCCCGCGCGGCGACTGGAGTGACAATGGCAATCGCACTGGAGAGCCTCGTACGGGAGTCCGTAGAATCGTCTCCGTTCGCAAAGCGCCGCGGTGTCTGGATGGACGTCGGAGAGGACACGCACGGTCCATTGAGCGCGCAGGAACTGGAAGCGTTCGAAACCGTGGATATGATCTACCGGTCGATGTGCGCGATGACGTACAACTACGTGCCGACATCGGGACATCCGGGCGGATCGGTCTCATCGGGGCGCTTCGTATCCGCGCTCCTGTTCGACGCGATGGACTACGACTTCTCGAATCCATTGAGCGAACAGGCGGACATCATCTCGTACGCGGCAGGCCACAAGGCGCTTGGGCTATACTCGATGTGGGCCTTGAGAAACGAAATCATTCGGATCGGGGCGCCCGATCTCCTGCCGGATGACGTAAACCTTCAATTGAGACTGGAGGACCTGCTCGGATTTCGCCGGAACCCAGCTGATCCTGCTCCGCTCGCCCGGAAGTTCAACTCGAAGCCGCTCGACGGTCATCCGACACCCGCGACCCCCTTCGTCAAGCTTTCCACAGGCGCCTCTGGCGTCGGACTCGCGTCGTCAATCGGCCTGGCGTTCGCCGCGGCCGACTGCTACCCCGATGATCCGCCGCGCATTCATGTAGTAGAGGGAGAGGGGGGACTGACTCCCGGCCGTGCTGCCGAGGCGCTTGCAGCCGCGGCTACGGCGTCTCTCGGCAACGTGATAGTACACCTGGACTGGAATCAGTCATCGATCGATTCCGACAGAGTGACGCGCGAGGGAGCGAATCCCGGTGACTACGTCCAGTGGACTCCTGCCGAGCTGTTCCATCTAAACGACTGGAACGTGATCAACGTGGCGGATGGCACCAGCTTCCAGCAGATCGTCACCGCACAGCGTCGCGCGCTCGAGCTGGACAACGGCCAGCCGACGGCAATCGTGTATCGCACGACGAAGGGCTGGCGCTACGGAGTCGAGGGTCGCGCATCACACGGTGCCGGACACAAGCTGTGCGCGCCGGGATACTACGTCGCCCTCGATTCGCTCGTCGCGAAAGGTCCCGTCGGGTTGCCGTTCTGCGACCCGGCGAATCCGCGATGCGCGGGCGGGTCGAAAGGTGAAGTCGTCGAGAGTTGTTTCTGGGAAGCACTCTTCACCGTCCGCATGATCCTCGAGTCGAACCCGGGCGTCGTCGAGAGGATGACCGATCGCACTCGCGCGGCAGCCGAACGCCTTGGAAAGCGCGGACGGACACTCGCACCCGGATCGCCTGACTTGCCGAAGGTCATGGCGATGGTGCAATCGCGCGAGACTCCCGCTTCGCTGGAGGTGGCGCCCGACTCGGTGACGACGCTACGCGGGCAACTGGGTAAGGTCCTCGGCTACCTGAATACCGGGAGCGGGGGATCGCTCCTTATTTCGGCAGCGGATCTTCTCGGATCCACCAGCTTGAATGAGGCAGCGACGGGATTCGACAAAGGCTACTTCAATGCACGCACCAATCCGGGGTCGCGGACACTCTCGATCGGCGGAATCTGCGAGGACGCAATGGCCGGCGTTCTCTCGGGAATCTCGACGTTCGGGCATCACATTGGAGTGGGTGCGTCATATGCGGCATTCATTGCTCCGCTGGGACACATCGCCGCAAGGCTGCATGCCATCGGGAACCAGGCGAGACAGGCAACGGAGCCGGGTCCTTATCGCCCCTTCATTCTCGTGTGCGGGCATGCGGGGCTCAAGACGGGGGAGGACGGACCCACACACGCCGACCCTCAGCCACTGCAACTCCTGCAGGAGAACTTTCCCTCGGGGACGATGGTGACGCTGACACCGTGGGAGCCGCAGGAGATATGGCCCCTGATGGCGGCTGCCCTCAGAAGCTCGCCGGCAGTGATTGCACCGTTCGTCAGCCGGCCGTCCGAAGTCGTGCCGGACCGCGTCGCCCTCGGTCTCGCTCCCGCATCGGCTGCGGCGAGCGGCGTGTACAAGCTCCGAAGCGCTAACGGCCGGAGCGACGGCTCCATCGTCATCCAGGAGTCGGGAGTCGCGTACGCTTTCGTCGAACAGACTCTCCCGCTGCTTGCGTCGAAGGGACTGGACCTCGACGTCTGGTATGTTGCAAGCGCCGAGTTGTTCGACTTGCTGCCGGACGATGAGAAGAACGGGATCTATCCGGAAAGCGTCGCCATGCATGCGATGGGTCTTACGGGATTCACGCTTGCAACGATGTACCGCTGGATCCGCTCGGACCTCGGCAGATCGTACACGCTTCACCCGTTCTCACACGGCCGCTATCCGGGAAGCGGCCCGGGCGAGCGGGTGATCGCCGAGGCCGGGCTCGACGGGGATGGACAACTGGAGGCGATTACGAGATACGTGGAAGCGCGCCGCAAGTTGGGACGTTAGCGGTGGGGGCCCGGGTGGGACATCCCCCGATTCTTCATCATCGCCTCGCGCATCGCCATCATGCCCCTGTCTGCGAGGTCGCTCACCTCGGACGCATGTTGCTGCAGGGCCGCGACTGTCGCGCTATCTCTGGAGGTCTGCACGATGACGATGCCCTTCGCGGTCATTTCGGTCCACATGCGGATCTTGTCCGAATTCCGGAAGATCGCATGCACCGCGTCGCTCTCCATCGGCAGTCCGGGGTCATCACTGGCGGATACCCGGGCATTCATTGTCAGCACGTGCTCCTTGATGAGCTGAGCGATCGCCGGATCATCCGATTCGGTGACGGTCCTGATTCCGTCCGGGAGGCTGGTCACCGTGCGCGTGATCTGGCCATGCTCGAAGAGGAGCTCGTGGATCACCGACATCTGGGCCCTCGTCGCGGAATCGCGGCCCATCCCCATCATGCCGCCCATACCCATCATTCCGCCACCGTGGCGCTGGGCGTCTGCCGGCTCACTGACAACGGCTGCCGCGAATAGAGCTGCCGCAGAAACGAACACTCGATGCCACTGCACACTGCCTCCTGAATCAGTTCTGCTTCCCGTGCGCATCTGGAAGGCTAGCCCACGGCCGGCCGAAGTCTGTCGGCAACCTCCTTAAGCCTGGTCGGGGATTCCCCGGGATTGCCGATCCTGCGGAGACAGGTCTTGACATTACTATATTACCAGATAATTATATAGCTATATGGTTATTTTATCTGCTCCTTCTCGCCGCGGCTCGATCGCCCGGGCCGCCGCCCTCGGGCTCGCACTGACGGCCGGCGCCGCAGCCCTGCAGACGGCCGGCGCACAACTGACGCTCGCCGATGCGCTTCGGCAGGCTGACCGGTCTGCATACGGCAACCGGATCGCCAGCGCCGAAACCGCTCAGCGCGCGTCACAGTCAATTGCACCACTTAAAGGGATTCTCCCCACCGCACGCCTCGAGGGCGGCTACGTCCGGACGACTGACCCCATCGGCGTCTTCGGCTCTACCCTTCGGCAGCGAAATATCTCCCAGGCCAACTTCGACCCTCAGCGCCTCAATTATCCAGACGCACTCGGAAATCATCAGGGCGCCGCTGTTCTCGAACTGCCACTGGTGAACGCCGATGCGTGGATCGCGCGACGGTCTGCACTCAACGCAGCCGACGCCAGCCGGGCATCCGAGGAGTGGACAAGGCTGTCCACTCGAGTGGATGTGATCCGCGGCTACTACGGCGCTGTTCTGGCCGGTGAGCGGGTGCTCACATTGCGCACTGCATCGCTCGCGGCGAAGGCGCACGTTGCCCAGGCCGAAGCGCTGGTCCGCCAGGGCCTCGCGACGAAGTCAGATGCGCTCCTGGCTTCGGTCCAGGCAGGCGAGATCGAAGCGCAGCTCGCGGAAGCGGAAGGGGCCGAATCGAGCGCGCGTCGCGGGCTTGCCGTGCTTCTGGGCCAGACCGGCAACGCATCTGCTCCTCTCGCGACGATGTCAGCGCTCCCAGCCGGTGATCTGATTCGCTCGGTGGTGTCAGGCGATACGGCTGCGGTCGCCGGAAGCGAGAGAGCCGACGTCGAAGCTGCGCTCAGGGGACTCGATGCCGCGCGCGCCGACACGAAGCGCGCCAGGTCCCTG
>JBPPMU010000112.1:0-10071 GCA_051306215.1 Gemmatimonadaceae bacterium
TGATGCCTGCCGGGTTCGAGCCTTGGGTTGTGATGATGCTGCCGCCGGGCGGCTTCTTCATGATCGGCATCCTCCTTCTCATCGCAAACTGGCGCGACTTGCGGCGGGTCGCTGGCCCGCGCGCCGATGCGCCAATAGTGCTTACACGCGGTGCGCCGTTGCCCACCGCGAAAGAGCCTGAGGCGGCAGCGGTATGAGCGATATGTTCTGGATCTTTGTCTCCGCGGCGATCGTCACGAATTTCGTCCTCGTCTATTTTCTTGGACTGTGCCCCGTCATCGGCGTGACGAACAAGAGCGTGACCGGGCTGCGGCTCGGGCTCGCGACAACGTTCGTAATGGTGCTGGCGAGCCTCGCTGCATGGGTGCTCAATCGATTTGTGCTTGAGAACGCGCCTTACCTGCGGGTTATCGCGTTCATCGTCGCGATCGCGTCAGTCGTGCAGATCGTCGAGCTGTTCATTCGCAAGACCAGTCCGGGACTGTATCGGGAGCTGGGGATCTTCCTTCCGCTGATCGCGAGCAACAGCCAGGTGCTGGGTCTCACGATCTTCCAGACGAACCGCGGCTATGGGCTCGTGGAAGGTCTCATGTTCGCGGTGGGTGGCGGACTTGGAATCACGGCAGTGCTCGCGATCGTCGGAAGCATAAGGGAGCGGCTCGAGTTCGCGCCGATTCCCGCGGTCGCTCGCGGCCCTGCGCTGGTTTTCATGATCGTAGCTGCGCTTTCGCTTGTGTTCATGGGGTTCGCTGGAATGGGGACCGCCTGATTTCAGACCGCGCCGCGAGTGCGGCGCGGGTTTCACCTTTACTCCAGGTGGGAGGAACGATGCGGGAGATCACGATGTTCTGTTCGGCGCGTGACAGCGAAGTTCGCGTGCTCCTCACGGACGAGCCGGCGCATGAGGGCCAGGCGACGCTGCTCGACAGTGAGCTGATATGCCTCGAGATAGGCGAGAAGTGCACGGGCAGCATGTGTCCGGTTTGCGCGATGCCGCCTGAAGCTGTTGACGCGCGGCTCGCGAAGCTTGGCTACCGTCCGGAGGTCAGGCGCAAGGCACTGGGGCATTGCCCGGGATGTGATCGCGATGCGGAGCTCGTGCTGTCGCGCGGCGGGTACTTCAGCTGCACTGAATGCGGCACCACTGCGAGGTGGTCGCTCATCGAATAGATGGACGGCTCCTCGCCTGCCGGGGTTATGAACGTCGGACCAGTTATTCTTGCATCGCTCTATCCCAACCCGAGCGCAGGCATTACGATTTTCGGATGGACCGTTTTGCCACGCTCAAGTGCCCCGACTGCGGTTTTGCGGACTGGCTGGCGATGCCCCTGAACGCATGCACTTATTTTCATCCATGTTCAGGGTGTGGAACAGTCCTGCGCCCGAAGCCCGGAGATTGCTGCGTGTTTTGCTCCTACAGCGACCGCAGGTGTCCGTCTAAACAATCGGCTGAGTGATTAGCGCCGGCATCGCTCATTTGCGGCCTGCTGGCAGCCCGCTACATTAAAACCCGTGTTGCGACTCTCGCGCCTCCCATTTGTTCGAGCACTCACTGCTTTAGCGATAGCCATCGCCTCGCCTGCCGTCGAGGTTGGCCATGGGCTGGCCCACGAGCACGAGTCCGGACATGAGCAAGGGGTGTCGCATGACGACGAAGGCATCTTGTCTTCAGCGAGTCATTCGACAAATCACCCGCATGAGCGAATCTCGGAAGCGTTGCGCAATCGGGGCGATCTCGGCGGGTTTGTCGCGCTTACGGCAGCGCAAATAGTTGCCGATCCTCCTTTCATCGCGGTTGCTGTCCCGATTCCGGTCTCCGGCGCTTGCCCTTCCGGAGACCGTGCCACAGGGCCCCCTCCGAGCCTCCGCGCCCCGCCGATCGCCTGAGTCCTGAGCCGATGCTTTTTCGCATCGGCAAATCGCGTTGCCCGGATCCGGCCGACAGTGGCTGATAGATCCGACCTCGCGCCAAAACCACACTCCGTCGTTTCACAGCCAGTGCGCCAACAGGCGCATGCGGACTGAACCAGGGCGAGATCATTGAAAGTCAAACACGTAGTAATCGTCGTGATGGCAGCGTTGTGCTCCGTCGAAATTCCCGCGTATGCACAATCGCAGACAGCAAACCGCTTGTCTCTCGAGGAAGCCAGGACTCTGGCGCGAGCGGCAAGCCCGGACTTGCGGGCGGCACAGGCGGCGGTCGACGCCACCCGCGGACGCGAGCTTCAGGCTGGCGCCGTTGGAAACCCCGGCCTCACGTACTCGACGGAACAGACATCATCAGCGGGGCAATCAAGCAGCCAGCGGATCGCGGGCCTCGAGCAACGGCTCGAAATCGGTGGACAGCGAGGTTCACGGCGAGATGCCGCGACCGCGAGGCGACGCGCAGCCGAGGCAAAACTCAGAGGCGCCAGTGCAGCCGTCGATTTCGAAGTTGCCCGCGCCTACGCTCAGGTGATCGGCGCAGATCGCCGCGCCCGGCTCGCTCGCCAGGCGGCGGCCGCGTTCACCGAAGCCGGACGAGTGAGCGCAAGCAGACTGGCCGCGGGCGACATCTCGGGCTACACTGACCGCCGGTTGAGGTTGGAAGGTGCACGGTACGCAGCACTCGAGGCCGAAGCGATGCTCTCGAGCAGGGCGGCCCGGATCGCGTTGTCCTCTCTGATCTCGGCCTCTGCGGATTCCATTCAGGCAGTGGCTGCCGTTCTGAGCGATTCAATTCCGGTAGCCATTCCTCCGCTCAGTCGCGCCGTCCTTTCGGCGACGGCACACCGCAACCGTGCCGACTACCTGACCGCATCACTCGAGGCGGAAGCGCTTTCGGCTGAATCGCGGCTCGCTTCACGCGATCGGATTCCATCGCCGGTGCTCTCGGCCGGCTACAAGACCGAAAAATCAGCCGGGAACCCGGAATCCCTGGATGGCTTCGCCGCAGGGATCTCTCTTCCGCTTCCCCTCTTCGACAGGCGAAGGGGAGCAATCCAGGCGGCGGAAGCAGAGAACCGCCGAGCTGTCGCCGAGATGGAATCAGCGAAACGACGCGTCACCCGCGAGGTGGCAGCCGCGCACGACGCAATGACGGCAGTTGAACAGCAACTAGCAATTCTCGCCCCGCAGCTTGGTGCTCCTGCTGCCACCTCGCTGAGGTCGGCTCAGGTGGCCTATTCGGAAGGGGAGATTCCGCTTCTCGAATGGCTCGACGCTGTCCGCGCATATCACGAAGCCGAGTCGGCTTACTCGAATCTTGTCGCCGATTTGCTGGTTCGGCGAGCAACACTTGAATTGGTTGTCGCATCGCCCCTGTCCGCCTTGACCGACATGCAGGAAATCACTCCAGGCGCGGCGGCACATTCCCAAAGTCCCCTCCCGGAGAACGACTGATGCGAATGAGAACGGACTGGTTCCGGGCCGGGTTGCGAGTGATCGCCGCCGCAGTGGCAGCCATTACGATCGGCTGCACCCACGCCCACGATGACGAAGCCCCCGCCGGTCCCGCGGGTGGGGCGATAACTATCTGGACTGACAGCACCGAGCTGTTCATGGAGCATCCAGCGCTGATTGTTGGCGCCCCGGACAAGTTCGCAGTCCATCTCACCGACATCACCGACTTTGCGCCGCTACGCTCCGGGCGCCTTACGCTGCGTTTCACACCTCGTGACGGTGGCGAAACGCTGGTTATCTCGCAGGACACGCCCCGAGCACCGGGTATTTATGGACCTGCGCCCGAATTCAAGCGCGCGGGCATCTACGATCTGACGCTTCTTGTGCAAAGCCCCCAGGCCCGTGACAGCATCAGCGTCCCCGGGCTGCAGGTCTATGCAAAGGCGGAGGATGCGCCTCTGGAGGAGGAAGGTGGGGACGCCGGGATCAGTTTCCTGAAGGAGCAACAGTGGAAGACGCCCGGATTCCAGACTGCATTCGCCGCGGCGGGAGAGGTCCTCGCGTCGTTTGAGGCGACTGGCGTTATCGAGCCGGCTCCAGGGAGGCAGGCCGAAGTTACAGCTCCAATCGCCGGACTCGTTGACGCTGCGAGCGTGGCTCGTTCTCCAACGCCCGGGCAACGGGTCAGGCGCGGCGATGTGCTCGCGTACATGATCCCCTCTTTGGGTGAAGGTGGCAGCGCATATGCCCAAGCCAGGGCCGCCCTTCGGGAAGCACAGGATGAGCACGCGCGGGCGAAGCGGCTCGTCGATGCCGATGCCGCGCCAAGGCGACGTCTAAATGAAGCGGAGAACAGACTGCAGGCAGCGCGGGAAGCCTTGTCAGGATTCGGTGGGGGAGGACTCGCTTCTGGAGGCCGGCTCCCGATTCGCGCCCCGATCTCTGGCGAGATAGCTCGCCGCAGCATTACGCCGGGAGGGAGGCTCGAGGCAGGCGCTCCACTCTTCACGATTGTCGACCCTTCGATCGTAACGCTGAGAGTAAACGTGCCGGCAGCGCAGGCTTCGCTTGTATCGCCCCGGTCCGGCGCGGCATTCACGGTCGAGGGAAACGAGCGCCGCTATGAGGCGGCCGCGGTTCTCTCCGTTGGAAGCGTCATGGATCCGGTGTCTCGAACGCTCCCGGTGCTGTATCAGATCCCGAACGGTGACGCGTCGATCAAGGTCGGCCAGAACGCCCGAGTCCAGGTTGCGACCGGGCAACGCGTGAGCGGCATTCTGATACCCGTTTCAGCCGTGCTCGACGAGGACGGCCGCGCAATCGGCTACGTGCAGCGCGACGGTGAGACATTCGAGAAGCGGGACCTCAGGCTTGGCGGTCGCCAGGGGAACAGGGTGCTGGTGCTCGACGGAATCAAGGCGGGAGAAAGAGTCGTAACTGGAGCCGCGTATCAGGTGAGACTCGCTTCGCTCTCGACTGCGGTGCCCGCGCACGGCCACGAGCACTAGGGAACAGCGATGCTGAACAAGCTGATTGAATGGTCTCTGAAGAACCGCGTGATGGTTCTCGCGACCGCGGCGCTCGCACTCATCGCCGGGGGCTGGACTGCGTACCGGATGCCGGTTGACGTCTTTCCGGACCTTACGGCACCGACCGTCACGATCTTGACGGAAGCGCATGGAATGGCCCCGGAAGAAGTCGAAGCCATCGTCTCGTTCCCTATTGAGACAGCAGTGAACGGCGCGACAGGAGTTCGAAGAGTCAGGTCTTCGAGTGCCCAGGGTATCTCGGTCGTGTGGGTCGAGTTCGACTGGGGCATGGAAATCTTCCGTGCCCGACAGATCGTTTCTGAGAAGCTTCAAACGGTGGCGAGCGGCCTGCCCGGTGGCGTTTCGGCTCCGCTGCTAGCGCCGGTGTCGAGCGTGATGGGAGAGATAATGATGATAGGTCTCTCTGGTCCGCAGTCCCCTCAGGAGATTCGAACTGTTGCAGACTGGACGATCCGCCGCCGGCTCCTGGCTGTCCCCGGAGTGGCGCAGGTTGTTCCGATCGGTGGAGAGGTGAGGCAGTACCAGGTTCTGCCAGATCCCAGCCGGATGATGTCTGCCGGAGTGACCCTCGCCGAGGTTCTCCGTGCCGCGGAGGGCTCGAACGAGAACGCCTCGGGCGGCGTGTACATGGCGCAGGGCCAGGAGTACGTGATCCGCGGTCTCGGGCGAGTGCAGAGCGTGGAGGACATTGGTAAGACTGTCGTTGCCGTGAGAGGCGGCATCCCCGTACTCATGTCGCAGGTCGCGGATGTTCGCATCGGCGCGGCACCGAAGTATGGCGACGGTTCCGTTAACGCAAAGCCTGCTGTTGTGCTCGCTGTTCAAAAGCAGCCGGGAGCCAATACGCTTGAGCTGACTCGCCGGATGGAAACCGAACTCGCGGAGATGCAGAGCGCCCTGCCGAGTGGAATGCAGATCCATTCCGACCTCTTCAGGCAGGCTGATTTCATTTCGGTCGCGATAGAAAACGTCATCCACGCGCTGAGAGATGGTGCCGGATTCGTCGTCATCATTCTGTTCCTGTTTCTATGGAATCTCCGGGCGACGGCAATCTCGATAGTCGCGATCCCGCTGTCCCTGGTGGTTGCGATCTTCGCCATGAAGATGCTGGGGATCACGATCAACACGATGACTCTCGGCGGAATGGCCATCGCGATTGGTGCCCTTGTCGATGACGCGATCATCGACGTGGAGAACGTGTTCCGCCGACTGAAGGAGAATCATCACGTTCCCGAGGCCCAGCGGCGATCGGTTTTCACAGTCGTCTTCGAGGCTTCGAAGGAAATTCGATCCTCCATAGTGAATGCGACTCTCATCATTATCGTCGTATTCCTGCCGCTCTTCTTCCTCGGAGGCGTAGAGGGCAGGCTGCTGCGTCCGCTCGGCTTCGCATATGTCGTATCGATTCTGGCGTCGCTACTGGTTGCGGTTACGGTCACGCCGGTGCTCTGCTCATATCTCCTTCCGGATGCGAAAGCGGTGCAGGAAGAGAGCGAGAGCCGGGTTGTGCGCTGGCTGAAGGACCGATATGCGCCAACTCTCGAGCGCGTGCTCGCTCGACCCAGGCACGTGCTCTGGGGGGCGGCCGGCGCGCTCGCCGCCACGCTCATCGCCATACCGTTTCTTGGCTCGGCATTTCTGCCGGAGTTCAACGAGGGCGCCCTGACCGTCTCAGTGGTGACAGTGCCGGGCACTTCGCTCGAGGAATCGAGTGGGATCGGGCAGCGCGTTGAGGAGATACTGCTCGCCAACGACGCCGTGCTAAATACGGATCGCCGGCAGGGAAGAGCCGAGCTCGACGAGCATGCTCAAGGTGTCAATGCAGCGGAAATCGACGTTACGCTGAAGAGCGATATCGACAAGGAGAAGCTGTTCGAGGAGCTGAGGCAGCAGTTCTCGGTCATTCCCGGCACCAGCGTCACGGTTGGCCAGCCAATCGGCCACCGCATCGATCACATGCTTTCGGGCACCAGGGCCAACATCGCGGTAAAGATCTTCGGGCCCGACCTGTATCGACTGCGGACGGTGGGGGCGCAGGTCCGCGATGTGATGCAGGGCATAGAAGGCGTGGCTGACCTGCAGCTCGAACAGCAGATGGACGTTCCGCAGCTTCGGATCCGCGCTGACCGGACTGCGCTTGCGCAGTACGGAATGAGCGTCGGGGACATGGCAGAGGCGATTGACGTAGCGTTCAACGGCGAGGTGGTTTCACAGGTCCTCGAGGAAGGGAAGACATTCGATCTGGTCGTACGGTTCCCGGAGGAGATGCGGACGGGAATAGACGCGATCTCCGGAGTCATGTTCGACACTCCAACGGGACAGCGGGTGGCCCTTTCCCAGCTCGCGACGATAACGGTTGACCGCGGGCCGAATGTCGTGTCGCGAGAGAATGTGCAGCGGAAGATCGTGGTGCAGGCCAACGTTGCGGGACGCGATCTTGGAAGTGTGGTAGCCGATATCCGCTCAGCCGTTGGCGAGAATGTTGCCATGCCCCCCGGGTATCACATCGAGTACGGCGGGCAGTTCGAGGCGCAGGAGGAATCGACCCGGGTTCTCACTCTACTCTCGCTTCTCTCGCTCGCCGCAATCTTTCTCATCCTCTATGCGGAGTTCAGGTCGACACGTACTGCCGCCCTCGTCATGGCGAATCTTCCGCTGGCATTGATTGGTGGCGTAGCCGCGGTGATGCTGACAGGGCGGGTATTGAGTATTGCTTCACTCGTTGGATTCGTGACGCTCTTCGGCATTGCGACGCGCAACGGAATTCTACTCGTGGCGCATTACCGGCAGCTGCTTTCGGAAGGTGTACCGTTCCGTGAGGCGGTTGTGAGAGGGTCGCTGGAGCGGCTCTCGCCAATCATGATGACGGCCCTGACTGCGGCTTTGGCTCTCTTACCGCTGGCCATCGGTGGCGGAAAGCCTGGGAATGAGCTTCAGACCCCAATGGCGATCGTCATACTAGGCGGACTGCTGTCGAGCGTGCTGCTCAACATGGTAGTGCTGCCTGCTCTCTTCTGGCAGTTCGAATCGCACGTTCACCGAGGCGATCGATCAGGCCGCTGAAGATGACACGGTGAACCGGATAGAGGGCGTACCAGTATAGAGTACCAGCAAGGCCCTTAGGGGCGAAGAAAGCCGTCTGCTCGAGAAGAGTGCTTCCATCCGCCCGTGGAGTGGCCTTGAATTGCAACCACGCCATTCCCGGGACCTTCATCTCTGCCCTCAACCGGAGAAGCTTGTCCTGCTCGACGGCTTCAACACGCCAGAAGTCGAGCGCGTCTCCAGCGCGGAGGCGATCCGGATCGCGCCGGCCGCGGCGCAGACCGACGCCGCCGATCAGGCGGTCGGCAAGTCCCCGAAGCTTCCATGCCTTGTTCATGTAAAGCCATCCGCGTGCTCCTCCGACGCTCGTAAACTCGCGGAAGACCTGGGCCGCGGATGCCGCGACGATTCGCTGGCGATGCTCGATCAGCATTCCCTCCTCGCTTGCGAACCTCACCGGCGCGACATCCCTCTGGCTGGTGCTCAACGCGTCGCTCCACGCTGTTTCGACTTTGCTCGCCTTGAGATTATCGAGCGCCCGCACCACGGACACCCGATATCCCGCGGGCTCGATATCCGGGAACAACTCGCGTGCGGCCGGATTCGTCACGACGTTCTCATTTCGAAGTCCCTCGACGAGCGGGCGTGCGATGGACGCGGGAATGGGCGTCACGAGGTTTACCCAGAGCGACGATAGCCGGGGCGTCAGAAATGGAACCGGGACAAGCCACCGTTTCAATCCGCGCACTTCCGCGTAGACAGTCATCATCTCGCCGTATGAAATCACGTCGGCACCACCGATTTCCACGATTCGCCCGGCACTTTCCGGCACGGAGAGTGACTGAGCGAGATACTCGAGAACGTCGCGAATACCGATCGGCTGTGTCCGCGTATACACCCAGCGGGGACAGATCATTACCGGCACTCTTTCAGTCAGGTAGCGGATCATCTCGAAGGAGAGGCTGTTCGACCCGACGATCACGCCGGCGCGGAACTCGGTTACGGGAACGCCACCTTCACGGAGTGCTTCGCCGGTCTCCTGCCGCGAGCGCAGATGTTCCGAGAGTGCTGGAGATGGCTCGGCCAATCCCCCGAGATAGATGATTCGCTTCACGCCCGCCGCTCTTGCCGCGGCGCTGAAGTTTCGCGCGGCGACGAGGTCGCGCTCCTCGAAGTGCGCGCCCGCGCCCATGCTGTGTATCAAATAGTAGGCGACGCTGACTCCGTCGAGAGCCACTCGAAGACTTGCCGGATCGAAAACGTCGCCGGCGACGATCTCGACGCTGCCATGCCAGGGCCGGCCCTCCAGGCGCGATGGATCCCTCACAACGCACCTGACGCGGTGACCATCGGCGAGAAGCCGCGGCACCAGACGCCCGCCGATGTAGCCCGTGGCCCCCGTAACGAGAATCAGCATGAAACCCACATTACGGTTGCTAACTGCTGAGCGCTAATTATGCAAACAGCCAAAAGCTGGCGAAGCCCGCGGCGTCAAAACCCACATTCACCTACATCGCGCCAAGCGCCTCGGCTTCCGATTGGTAGACGGACAGAATCGATGAGAAGCCCGATATCTCGAACACCTCCCGGACCGACTGGTTAAGCCCGAACATCCCGAGCGTACCTCCCGAGGCACGGAGCTGCTTGGCGGCGCCGAGCAAAACCCGCAAGCCCGCGCTGCTGATGTAGTCGAGCTCGGAGAAGTCAAGCATGACCTTCTTCGCGCCAGCCAGCACTGCGTCGAGTGACTTCTGGGCCTCCGGGGACGTGGTGCTGTCGAGGCTGCCAGTAATGGCCACTATATGAATGTCATTGCTCGTGCGCGTGGAGATCTGCATCAAAGTGCCTTCCCGAGAATTTGTGTCCTAACCATTCTCCAGCTGCTTCACGAGTACCACCACGTTGTGGCCCTCTCGCCGCTGGTAGCTGACCTGGTCCATTAGCTGCCCCACGAGATGAATACCGAGACCGCCCATCGGCCGCTCCTCCACCGACAGAGTCGTGTCCGGAGCGTCCCCTCCGAACGGGTCGAACGGCGTTCCATCGTCGGTGAGGGTGACGGTTACACGCTCCTGATCCAGCTCCACCTCAACCGTCA
>JBPPMU010000113.1:0-4304 GCA_051306215.1 Gemmatimonadaceae bacterium
GTCGGGCCCGCGCCCATGTCCTGCGCGTCGATCTTGATGTCAGACATTTCCATCTTGACCATCCCGCCAACGGCGTTCATCGCCTGGCCCATGCCGGCGAACATGTTCGCCATGTCCCACTGCATGTATGACTTCTCCTTCGGGTTTACGAGGAGCATTTCCTGGCCGGCCTTCCGCACGATGAAGTATGTGCCCTTCCCTCCGAATGCTGACTGCCCGCCAGCGGTTGAAGAGGCTTCGAGCATCTCGATCTTTGCGTCGCCGCCGGCGTAAACACCGCGCCCCCGGAGGGTGACGGTCTCCTTGTTTCCGGTCTGCTTGCTCGTAGTCTTCATCACGAATTCGTAGCTCATGCCGTCGATAACTGGCTGTGCGGCCATGAACAGGACTGGGAGGGCGGCGGCTGACGCGAGCCGTCCCGCGCGGGACAATCTGAAGCGCATTTGAGTCTCCTTCTCGCTACCAGGGCGGTAGCTGTGGGTGTATGTCAACAACATAAGTTCCCAGGGTCTGGCGCGAAAGATTTCGTAACGCCAGGCAGCGGCGGATTACGATGGCTTCCTTGGAAACGCCATCGAGGCCACGACTGACGACACGAGGATCGTCGCGATGACGCCAAGCGAGAGTTGAATCGGGATGTGGTAAACGCTGCCGAGGAGCATCTTGACACCCACGAAAGTCAGGACGACCGCGAGGCCCAGCTTCAGGTAGTGGAATTTGTGAATCACGCCGGCAAGCAGGAAGTAAAGCGACCGCAATCCGAGAATCGCGCAGACGTTCGACGTATAAACGAGGAAGGGATCCTGCGTGACCGCGAATATCGCGGGAATCGAGTCGACGGCGAATATCAGGTCGGTTGTCTCGACGAGCACAAGCACGATGAAAAGCGGTGTAGCCATCAGCGTCACCGGGGCGCCTGGCGTTGGCGACTCCTTGACGAAAAAATGCTGGCCCCGGTAATCGTGGGTGATCGGCAACAGCCGTCTGACGAGGCGGAGGATCGGGTTCGCCTCAGGCTCGATATCTGTATCGTCGTGCATCGCCATCCTGATCCCGGTAAACACCAGGAACGCCCCGAACACATAGATGATCCAGTGGAACCTGGCGATCAGGAATGCTCCGGCGGCGATCATCCCGCCGCGCATGAGAAGCGCGCCGAGGATCCCCCAGAAAAGCACGCGGTGCTGATACTTGTCGGGGATCCTGAAGTAATTGAAGATCAGGAGGAAGACGAAGATGTTATCGACGGACAGCGAGTACTCGACCAGGTAGCCGGTGAGGAACTCGAGAGCCGACTGGGATCCCATCTGGTAGTAGATGACTCCCGCGAATCCCATCGAGAGCGAGATCCAGACGGCGCTCCAGGCCGCTGCCTCCCTGACTGACGGCGCGTGCGCCTTGCGGTTGAAAACGCCGAGATCGATCGCAAGGACGGCGAGGACGCCGAGGTTGAACGCGATAAAGAGCGCCGTCTGGTTCACAGAGGCGCTCTCATTCTGCTGGCTTCCGGATCATGGGGGCTTGCGACGTTCAGCGTCGCTCCAGCGCGTCGCGCACGTCGAGCAGGACCTCGAAGTAGAGCTGCTCTCGTCTGTAGGCAAAATCGAGCGAAGCCATCTGCGACTTGTCGCCGGATTCCCGGGCGCGCTCGAAGGCCTCGGTGTACATCTCGTCGAGATTCTGGAGGATGCGGTCGCGAGGGCGGGACATCAGGTCCTCAGGGAGATGGGGAGAAGGCAGTATGTTACCATGCCTGTCAATGCCCGAAATGCGCTCCAGGATCGTCTCCGGATCGCGCCCATCGAAAATGAATTTTTTCGCCGCGCCCATTGCGAGCCGGCGCGGATTATGGGGAACGGGCATCAATACCAATTAAAATCCGCGCTAGCCGCAAAGGAAGCTGCTACTCCCGGTCTCCCCTGTCCCCGTGCCCGGGTTTCGAAGTATTTTCGGCATCCTTCTTCTGGTCCTGCGAAAGCGAGCGGCTGACGTCATCACTCTCGCTGAACTTCCCCTCCTCGTCCCTTCTCACGAAGCGCTTGTCGCCTTCGTTCGGCTCAATGAGCTCTCTCTTTCCGGCCATATTTAAACTCCTTTTCTGCGAATGGAACGTACATCACATTCGGTGCGCAGGAGACATGCCATCACTTCACAACGGTCCCAGTCCCGACCGCAGGAAAAAGTTGACACTGCTTTCCTCCCGCGATTGTTTCCTTTTCCCCTCTCAACCGGGATCGGAAATGAATTCCAATGCAGCTTTCGAGAAGGGAGCGCCAGCTTGAGCACACCCTCTCGGATACTCGTCGACTGGAAGGGCGAACACACCTTCGACGCGGGACGGGAAGGCCGTCCCCAGGTACGGCTCGACGGCGACGGAATCGTCGGCCCGACTCCGCCTGACGCATTGCTCATCGCGCTCGCAGCGTGCGTGTCTGTGGACATCGTCGACATCCTGGCCAAGCGCCGCACGCCCCTCCAGAAATACAGCGTTGAGGCGGTTGGCGAACGGGTCGACTCGATTCCCCGCCGCTTCAGGCACATCACCCTCAACGTGTCGATGACCGGCGAAGGAATCGAGCGCGCTCACGCCGAGCGTGCGGTCGAGCTCTCGGTGAACAAGTACTGCTCGGTCCGGGACTCACTCGCCCAGGACATCCCTGTCGTGTGGAACCTTTCCCTGAACGAGTGACGCAGGGTAGTTGATCCTTCGGCGTTCTCTGCGTGGCGGCGAAGCCCGCCCTCTGCGCCTCTTTTTACCGGCCCCTCTTTTTCTTGTCATACGAACCCGGCTTGATGGTCGCCCACTTCTTTTCCGTGTCGGTCATCTCGCCTCTCAGCTTCGCGTAGCTGTCGTATCTCTCCCGGCTCACGGTCCCTGACTGGACCGCTGACCGCACCGCGCAGTCAGGCTCGTTGAGATGCGTGCAGTCGCCGAACCTGCAGCCGTCGAGGAAAGGCCTGAATTCCGGGAAACACGAGTCGAGATCCTCCGAAGGCATTCCCCACATGCCGACTTCCCTCAATCCCGGCGTGTCGACGACATACCCGCCGTCGGGCAGCGGATGCATGTATCCCCCGACCGTCGTGTGACGGCCCTTGTTGACGCTCTCGCTTATCTCGCCGACGCGGAGGTTCAGGCCCGGATGCATCCCGTTCAAGAGAGAAGATTTCCCGACGCCTGAAGGTCCGCTCAGGACTGACACGCGCCCGGCGAGCGCATCGTGCAGCTCATCGAGCCCGATCTGCTTCTTCATGCTCGTGTAGTGCATCGGATACCCGGCGCGTTCGTAATCGGCGAAGCGCTCCCGCGCTGCCTGCTCATCCACGAGGTCGACCTTGTTGATGACGATACGCGCGTCGAGCCCGTTGCCCTCGGCGATCACCAGAAACCTGTCGAGCATCCTTACGTGCGGCTCGGGTTTCGCTGCCGCGAAAACGATCATCACCTGGTCGACGTTGGCGGCTACTATCCGCTCTCCGTGGCCTCCCCCCGGCATCCGGCGCGCCAGTTGGGACTTCCTTGGGAGTATCTCGCCGATAACCCAGGTTCCATCCTGACTTCCCGGCTCGAGGTTTATCGAGTCACCTACTGTCAGCTTGAGTGAGTCGTCGAGCTTCTTGAGCCTGCCGCGCATCGGCACCTCGAGAATCTCAGCATCGTCAGTGCGAACACGCCACACTCCTCCTGTTCCGCTGAGTACGACAGCGTGCCGGCTCAAGCGTCTCCCTCTTCGCCCATCACTTCCCACCATGGCCGTGAAGGCCCCGCCCTCAGCTCGAGCGCCCTGTTCAGCTCACCAAGCGCATCATTGAGCAGCATGGCTCCGACTGCCTCGCGTGCCTCGTTCTCGGTGGAGCTGTAGCGGAGGTATTCGGTCTCCACGTGTCCCATCGCGACAGGGTCTCCTGCACGCCACCGGATGAACATCAGGTAACCTGCCCAGGGTTTCGCCGAGTCGCCGGTGGCGTCGGTCATCACTTCAACGCTGTAGGAAGTTCCGTCCTTTCCCTCGAACGCCGGCGGCCTCGCGTGCACGGCTGTGTACCCGCCGACTGTGTTCGCATCACCCTTTGAGTGATCTGCGGGAAGGAACTGGCCCATCTAGCGGCGGCGTCTCCCGACCATCTCTCTCACGATGTTCCCGGTGATGAAAGCGACATTCGCCGGACGCTCCGCGAGACGGCGCATGAGGTAGGGATACCACTGCGTTCCGAAGGGGACGTATACGCGCAGGCGATATCCCTCGCTGACGAGTTTGTCCTGAACATCGCGCCGGACTCCGTAGAGCATCTGGAACTCGAAG
>JBPPMU010000114.1:0-12235 GCA_051306215.1 Gemmatimonadaceae bacterium
CCCTTCGCGAGAAGGAGTCGCGCGAGGTATGCGCCGTCCTGGCCGGTGACGCCCGTTATGAGCGCAGTTTTCATGAGATTCGTTAGAGGTACGGCCGGGGCCCTCCAGGGTCTCCGTAAGGGTCTGGAGAAGCGTCCCGGGGGCGGCTTCAGTTTCTGATGTTCAGACTGGGAAATGTCACATCCGGTATGGCGTCAGTCAATCTATTGAGCTAGACTGGCCTGCCTCGTAAGTCCGCTTCAATGTGTGACATCCACATTGTGCGCGAGTCCTTATTGAGTAGATTGACCCCGGCATGGGCCTTGCCACTCCAGGGCCCGGGAACCGCTGGCCGGCCCGCTGCACCTAACGAAAGACCTTTGACCTAAGAAACAGGTTTTGACGCTCAAGCCCATTCGAAACAGGCACCTCTTCGTCGCCGACACTTTTTCAGTTGTCGCGGCAACGCTCATCGCGTTTCTGGTGCGCTTCGAGGAATGGCAGTGGATAAATGACAACGCCCGGCTTGTCATTTTCTACCTGGTCCTGTCGGTCCCCCTCCGTCTCCTGATCTTCTTCATGGCCGGCATGTATCGCCGGCTCTGGCGCCACGCAAGCGTAGGCGAGCTCAACCCGATAATCCTTGCCGCACTTGGCGGCGGCGTGGCATGCGCCCTCATCGGTATAGTTGCCCTGCCCCTGACGGGCCTGACCCCGACGCGAGTTCCTTTCTCGGTCGTATTCATTGATACGTTCCTCACCGGCGCCCTGATCGGGCTTCCACGCCTGATGGCGAGGGTCGGCCGCTCCGGCTACGCGCGCCGCCGCAAGGACGATAAGGGCAAGCGTGTGCTGATCGCCGGTGCGGGCGACGCCGGCAAGCTCGTTGTGAAGGAGCTTTTCGCGTCATCGCACCAGCTGGGGCTGGAGCCGATCGGCTTCGTGGATTCGGATGCAACGAAACACGGCCACATGCTCGCCGGGCTCCCTGTCTTCGGCCCGCTCGCACATATCCCCGAGATAGTCGAGAAGTATGGAGTCGCCGAGATAATCATCGCGATGCCGTCGGCGCCGGGCACAGTGATCAGGCAGGTTGTGAGAGCAGCGCTCTCGTGTGGGATCCCCACGAGAACGGTTCCGTCACTTCCCGAGATCATCTCGCGCCAGGGCAACGCCACCGGTTTGCGAGAGGTCGAGATCCAGGATCTTCTCCGCCGCGACGCCGTCGAAACCGATCTTGCAGCAGTCGCCGAGCTTGCGACGAGCGAGACGGTTCTGATCACCGGTGCAGGCGGATCGATCGGCGCCGAGCTCTGCCGGCAGCTTGCGCGGCTGGCTCCGTCGCGGCTCATCCTGCTGGGACACGGCGAGAACTCAATCTTCGACATCTTCCAGGAGCTGTCCCTCTCGTTCCCCGATGTGAGGATAATCCCGGTCATCGCCGATGTTCGCGACCGCTCCCGCATCCAGCATATCTTCCAGGAGTTCAGGCCGCACGCGGTCTTCCACGCAGCCGCGCACAAGCACGTGCCGCTCATGGAGGACAACGTTCTCGAGGCGGTGACTAACAATGTCTCCGGCACCCGGAACGTCGTCGATGCGGCGATAGACTCGAACGTCCAGCACTTCGTGCTGATCTCGACTGACAAGGCGGTGCGCCCCACCAGCGTGATGGGCGCCACCAAGAGAATCGCCGAGCAGCTCGTGCAGCACGCGGCGACGAAGCACCACAGAAACTTCGTCTCGGTGAGGTTCGGCAATGTGCTCGGCTCACGAGGCTCGGTGGTTCCGACTTTCCTCCGGCAGATTCGCGCGGGTGGCCCGGTAACCGTCACGCACCCTGAGATGCGCCGCTACTTCATGACAATCCCCGAAGCAGTTCAGCTCGTGCTTCAGGCAGGCGCGCTCGGCAGGGGTGGCGAGGTGTTCGTGCTCGACATGGGCGAGCAGATCCGCGTTGTCGACATCGCCACTGACCTCATCCGCCTCTCGGGTCTCGAGGTCGGCGCCGACATCGAGATAAAGTTCACCGGCGTGCGTCCAGGTGAAAAACTCTACGAGGAGATGTTCTTCACGGCGGAGAACGTGCTGCCGACCGACCACCCGAAGGTGCTGCGCGCGCGCAACGGGCTCCTCGCCGACGGCGTGATACGTCGCATAAGCTCCTTGACGAATGCCACTGATCAGGGCCGCCCCGAGGACGAGATTAGGAAGCTCCTCCAGACGCTGGTGCCTGACTTCCACCCGCACGGGGCGACGTCGCACGAGGAAGAGCCGATGCGCGGCTCGGAGAACATACGACGGGCGTAACGCCCGGATGGCAGGCCGTCGTGGATCGCCGGGACCGATTGGTTGCGGCGATTTCTTTTTTCGGGTTGTGCGTTGTCCTCCTCACCGAATTCCTTGGCGCGCTTCACCTGATCGCCCGGGGTCCGGTGACGATTTTGTGGGCGCTTGCCGCCGCGGTCGCGCTTGTGGTGAATCGCGGACGGACTCCCGCCCTCCCGCGCCTTCAGTTGTCGATCGAGACGGCGACGCTGGCTGCGATTGCGACGATCACCCTCTTGCTCGGAATCACGAAGCCGATTCGGTCATGGCGGTATGGCTGAAAACTGGAAACTCGTGACTCGCGTTGACTTCACTAATACCTTACCACCCTCTCACTCGCGTCTCTCCAGTCATAATGCCGCTTACCCCCCACAAGACGAACTTCGAGTATTCCGGAACCGAGCTCGACGCGCTGGCCGGTGCAAGGAATTATTACGCGTGGGTGCTGAGGCAGTTCGAGCCGTTTCTTGGCCCGACAGTGATCGAGGTGGGCGCGGGAATCGGCACCTTCTCGCAGTGCCTGCTCAGCGTTGAAAAGGTTACCAGGCTCATCGCGATCGAGCCCGCGATAAACACGCTCCCTCACCTCGAGGCGAGGTTCGCCGGCGATCCGAGGGTCGAAGTGAGGAAGGGATATCTTTCGGCCCATGCCGAGACTCTCGAAGGCGATGCGATAGTAGCTGTGAACGTGATGGAGCACGTCCCCGACGACCACCGGTTTCTCGTCGACGCGCTGAGCTCGGTGAAAAGCGGTGGTAATCTCCTCCTCTTCGTTCCCGCTTTGCCGGCAATCTTCGGCTCGCTCGACGTGGCGTTCGAGCATCACAGACGCTACACTCGTCAGTCGCTCGGCAAGGCGATGGAGAGTGCGGGGTGGAACACTGTGCGGATCTCCTACATGAACTTGCCGGGTATAGCGGCGTGGTTTGTGGCCGGCCGGATTCTCAGGAAAACCAGCATCACAGCTGGCGACACAAGTACCTACGACAGATTCATCGTGCCAATCGTCTCGCGGATCGAGACGCTGGTTGAGCCGCCGATCGGCTCGAACCTGCTGGCGATCGCGAGGAAACCGTGAGAATGAACAACGAAATCGTGCCTTCCCCGGGCAAGAGCCTTACCCAGCCGATGGGGCCTTCTCTCCGTGTGTCAGTGCTCATGCCTGTCTATAACGAGGCGGCGACAGTGGCTCACGCGATCTCGCGCGTGCGGACGCTGCCGCTCGAGATGGAGATAATCTGTGTCGACGACTGCTCGACCGACGGCACGAGAGAGAGACTTCGGGAGCTTCTCGCGTCTGGCCAGATAGACCATCTCGTGCTCCACGAAACGAACCGGGGAAAGGGAGCGGGAATAAGGTCGGCCCTGGCCAAGGCGAGCGGCGATGTGGTGGTGGTTCAGGATGCCGACCTCGAGTACGACCCGGCCGACATAATGAAGCTGATCGGCCCGGTTCAGGACGGCCGCGCCGACGCGGTGTTCGGCAGCCGTTTCAGGGGCGAAGTGAGCCGCGTCCTCTACTACTGGCACTCCCTCGGCAACGGTGCGCTCACGATGCTCTCGAACATGGTGACGAATTTGAACCTCTCCGACATGGAGACGTGTTACAAGCTTGTTCGCACGGACCTCATGCGGAGCCTGCCGCTCACGTCAGACAGGTTCGGATTCGAGCCGGAGCTCACCGCGCGGCTGGCCCAGGCTCGCGCGCGAATCTACGAGGTGCCGATCAGCTACAGCGGAAGAACCTACGCCGAGGGCAAGAAGATAAGATGGACCGACGGGGTGGCTGCGCTCTGGCACATCGTGAGGTTCAACTTCTTCTCGGAGAAAGCGCCAGTCTACCGTCCGCCGCATGACTGACGGATTGCGGATTGCGGATTACGGACCTTGCGGCCTCAGGACCAACTACAACCGAGGATCGGCGATTAAGTGAGGATTGCGGACAAGAGAGGACCGTCCTCGATAATCCTCGGTCCTCCCTTAGTCGCGACTCTGCAATGGCCGTTGGTCCTGAGGCCGCAAGGGTCCGTAATCCGCAATCCGCCTCGGCAGCCAGCCATCCCGCTGCCCTGCCTCACGAAGCATCGATATCATCTTCGCGGTCCTGACTCTCCTCCCATCCTCATTCAAATGGAAGCGTGTGTCGAAGAAGTAGAGTCCCGGATAACTGAAATCCGCCGCCGTCCCGAGGATGGGGATGCGCATCCCTCCCTCGAGCCGCCTTCGCAGGGAGTCTATCGCCGCCACGTTCATCTCATGGGAGCGGTCGATGTATGAGGGAAACATGAAGTAGCTGTGCGCTCCCTGCGCCGCTGCCTCATCCGCGATCTCGTTGAGGTACGCAAGCGTCTGCCTGTTGAACGTGCCCATTGCCGGAAGCGGCGCTGCGTAGATCGAGTCGGGATTCATCCCTTCCCTGCCGAGGTGGCTCACCACGTCGCCGTGTTCGTTGAACGAGCGCCGGTTGTAAACCGGGTTCGTGTCAGGGGGAAAGAACTGATCTTCCCTTCCCACCGCCGCCGCGGCCGCCCTGAGAAAGGCCCTCCGCGCGTTCTCCACCCGCGGCCGAAGCACTACGTCGAATATCGAGTATGACTTTATGAAATCGCCTACACGGTCGTTGGGCGCGTAGAGAAGCGCCGTATTGAGCGTGTGATCGCCATTCGCGAAATCGCCATAGAACTGGTCGTACTCCGGAACGACGACGACGACGTCGCCCCGCTCGATGTACGGCCGCACCTGGGCAAGCATGTACTTGAGCCCGAGCTTCGCGTAGAGCCCCATGTTCACTACGTCGAGACCGAGCGAGTCCTGCATCATCCGCGAATCGATGCCGAACGCGAGGTTCGACCCGCCCACGAGTACAACCTTCGGCGACTTCGCGCTTCGGATTATCCGATCCTTCTCCAGCACCGCTGCGAGGTAGTTGTCCTCCTGCGCGCGCATGTCGTAAGAGCCGAGCACGAGCCCCGTGAGAACAATGGCAACCACGAGCAAAACGAGCCGGAGCACGATCCTGCTCGCCGCAGCACTTCCTTTCGTTTCTGCGTGCCCTGCCGCAGGGTCTGCGTTTTCGCCCTTCATTTCTGCGTCTCTAGAATTGGAAGTAGATGAAAGCCTTCGCATCTGTGCTGATGCCGAGCAGCCAGATCGCCATGCAGAGCGCGTAATACGCCGGCCACCTTACCCACACCGGCTGCATCCTGAACTGTCTGACAAGATCGAGCTTCGTTGACGCCAGCTCGATGATCATCAAGGCTCCAATCAGCACGAATGAATACGCCACCTCGAACTTCGATATCCCCGCCACGCGCAGCGCCTCAGGCACTATCTGGTGAAGTGTAGGCATCGCTATCGCGCCGCGCAGCACGTGCAACGCATCGCTCATGCTCGCCGCTCTGAAGAACACCCACGCAATGCAGGTAAGGGTGAAAGTCACGAGCACGCTGAACACGGCATGCGCCACCGGCCGCCGGGCGAGACCGGACGCTTCGGCGATTCGCGCCCGGACATCCTGGGTCAGCAGGGAGAATATCAGGTAGAACCCGTTGAGCCCGCCCCAGACCACGAACGTCCAGTTCGCCCCATGCCACAACCCGCTGAGCAGAAAAACCACACTGAGATTGATGTACCACCTCGGCCGCGTCACCCTGTTGCCGCCGAGCGAGATGTACACGTAGTCCCTGAACCACGAGGAGAGCGAGATGTGCCACCGGCTCCAGAACTCGCTTATCGTGCGCGAGAGATACGGCCTGTCGAAGTTCCGCATCAGGCGGAAGCCCATCACCCTGGCCGAGCCGATCGCGATGTGCGAGTAGCCGGCGAAGTCGCAGTATATCTGGAGCGCGAAGAACAAAGTCGCGATGACGAGAGTGAGGCCGTGGAAGTTCGTCGGCTCCCCGTAAACCTCGTTGACGTACCGGGCCAGGCGGTCGGCGATCACGACCTTCATGAAAAGCCCCCACGCCATCTGCCTCAGGCCTTCGGTGACGCGCTCGTACTCGATCACGTGTTTCTCGTAGAACTGATGAAGCAGGTTCTGCGGGCGCTCGATCGGGCCGGCGACGAGCTGCGGGAAGAACATCACGTAGAGCGCGTAAATGCCGAGGTGGTGCTCCGCCCGCTGACGGCCGCGGTAAACCTCGATTGTGTAGCTCATCGCCTGGAACGTGTGGAACGAGAGTCCGATCGGCAGGATTATCGAGAGAAGCGGAAAGTCATACGGCCAGTTGAAGACAGCCGCTATTGCGTTGGCGTTGGCGCCGAGGAAGTTGAAGTACTTGAAGACCGCGAGCACCCCGACGTTCGCGAAGATGCTCAGCACGAGCAGCCACTTCCGCCGCCTTCCCTCCGCATTCTCGATCAGTATCCCGGCCACATAGTCTATCCCGATCGTGAAGAACAGGATCAGGATGTAGACCGGGATGAACGCCATGTAGAAGTAGCAGCTCGCTGCGAGCAGCCACGCCCAGCGAAACCGGTGTGGAATGACGAAATAGATCGTCACCACCACCGGGAAGAAGATCAGGAAGGTGAAGGAGTTGAATAGCAATGTGCTTGTCGATTGGTCGCGACAAATCTAACCGCGCGAAGGGGACTTGAACCTGCCAGCGGGCAATCATCGGGGTTAAGATTTGCCATGCCCCCTCGAGCGCTCAGATCGTCTCTCAAGCGTTTCCCGGCGCTGAGGAGCACATACTACCTGGGGCTCGTGCTGCGGCAGGTCGCCTCGGACGAGTGGAAGCTCCCGCGTGTCTTCGACAGGATATTCCTCGATCAACCCGACCCGTGGAGCTCCGACCACCCGCTCGAACATCAGCGCGTGGCGATAACTCTCGCGATGCTCGACCGCGCCGAACCATCAGGATACGGCGCCGCTCTGGAGATCGGATGCGCGGAGGGGATCTTCACAGAAATCGTCGCATCGAGGTGCCGGCGCCTCGTCGCCGCAGACTACTCCCCTGTCGCGCTCGAGCGCGCCCGGGAGCGCTTGAAGGGCTCGCCGCATGTCGAGTTCCGCCAGCTCGACCTGCGTCCCGACCCGATCGACGGTACGTTCGACCTCGTTATGGCGATGGGCGTTCTGACATATTTCGTCCGGCCGTGGGACGTGAGGCGCGCTGTGAAAAAACTCGTGCACGCCACCAAACCTGGAGGCGTGATTCTTTTTTCGGACGCCCGACAATCAAGCGTATTCGAGACTGCGTGGTGGGGGGGGATAATGCTTCGCGGGGGCGACCAGATACGACGAATGCTCAACAGGCACCCGGAGCTGGAGCTCGAGTCGCTTGCCGACACCGATGCGCACGTGTTCGCCGTCTATCGCAGGAGGGCCGGGCCGGCGAAGCGGCAGAATTCTGTGTGGCGGGTGGCAATGCCTCCGCTGACGGGACATCAGGATGAGTGACACCGATCCCCGGCAGGCGCTCGTCTCCGTCGTGATTGTCTCGCACGACAACTGGCCGGATCTCGAGCTTGCAATCGAGAGTGCGCTCAACCAGTCGCACCCGAACGTCGAGGTCATCCTCGTCGACAATGGATCGACCGACGCGACTCGAGTCGAGGTCCCGCGCCTTTATGCGTCCCGGATACGGTTCATAAAGCAGGAGAATCTCCAGGGATCAGCCGGCTACAACCGCGGAATCCGCGAATCGCGCGGCGAGTTCATTCAGCTGCTCGACGGCGACGACTTCATCGCCCCCAACAAGATCGCAAAGCAGCTCGAGACGTTCAGCGACTATCCAGACACGGACATAGTCTACGGCGACGGCCGCCAGATTCAGGCCGGCACGGGCCGCCCGTGGTGGCGCGACTGGGAGACCACTTCGCACGATGACATGTTGGCGGCCCTGCTCGACCCGCCGGGAGGCACGGTCGGTCTTCTCCCGCACAGCGTTCTCTTTCGCCGAAGTGCCTGCGAAAGGATCGGGCCATGGGACGAGGACATCTTGAGCGCAGATCCCGATTACTGGCTTCGCGCGGCATGGGTAGGCTGCGTCTTCAGGTACTGTCCGGGGTCCTGGTGCTTTCACCGCCGCAGGGACAATTCGGTGAGCCGGAATCTCCGTTTGATGGTGAACCGCATGGACCAGACGTACACGAAGGCACTCGGCTACATCGACCGTGAACCGTACAGATCGATGGTGTCGGCGCGGCTTGCGAAGCTGAGGTTCGGAAGAGCCGTCAGCGACCCCGACCTCACTGCCGCCGAGCGGAAGGCGATGCTCGCGTCAGCGCGCGAGCTTGCGCCAAAAGATATTCCGGTCGTCGCCTACGCACTGGCCCGCGTTTCGGTGATCGTGCCCGGAGCGAGGGGCGCGCTCCAGTCAGAGCCGCTCAAGATCGTGAGGCGCGTTGTCGGCCGCGGTTTCGGGATTCTGCCGCGCCGCGGGAATGGATGGTACGAGTGAATCCATCCCAGTGCTGCTCCCAAGTGAAGCGCCGGGATACCATCTCACGACCGCGATCGCCGCACGCGTAGCGGCGCTCCGGCTGATCGAGGAGCGACATAAGGCGCGCAGCGAGCTCGACCGGATCGTCAGGCGTGACGAGGTGCCCGTAATCCCCGTCGACCATCCACTCCGGTATCCCACCGACACGGGAAGCCACGAGCGCCTTGCCACGGGCCAGCGCCTCGAGCCCGACAATTCCGAACGGCTCGGGCCACAACGACGGCACAGCAACGACGGCAGCGCTCGCATAAAGTGCGTTTACACTCTCCGAGTCAGGAAGAAACCCGCTGAACGTCAGCTGCGACTCGCCAAGGCCCGCTTCCCTCGCCTGAATCCTTACTCCCTCGAGCGCTGGCCCTTCTCCGGCGATGTGGAGCTCATAATGCCCCGGCAGGCGCGCCATCGCCGCGATAAGGACGTCCATACCCTTCATCTCGTTCACCCGGCCGAGGTAAAGGATCCTGAACGGATTTTCGGCTGAGCGATCCGGGGGTGGCTCGGGAACGCGGACGAAATACGGAAGGACGTCAATTTGCGCAGGTTCGACTCCGCCCGAAACGAGTCGCGTCTTCATGTACTCCGACGCGACAATTACGCCGTCGAGCTGCGGCACTCGCGACCTCGTCTTCGCCACCGCGCGCACGTTTCGAATGTTCGCAGCAGGGTGGCGTGCGTTGCAGTGTCGCACGTAGCCGTTCCAGACGCACCACGGCCCGAGCGGCAATGTGCACGCGGCGCGCGAGTTCCTGAACCACGATATGGCCGCCGGGCAGACGAAACTCTGGTCATGAACCCATGCGATGGTGGGCCAGTCACCCGCGAAATCCTCCACCGCGCCCCAGGAACTGCGGCCATGAAGCACCACCGCGTCGGGCTTCAGCGTCCACGAACCATTGGCCGAGTGATACTCCTCGGCGGTGAGTACATCGTTGGAGTGGCCGAGCGTGCCACTTCGCTCCGCAAACGTGCGGAGATGCGTATCCCGGCCGGCGGGCATGCCGGGCGCCCGGTCAACTATGTGAATGATCCGCATAAACCGGGCGCTCGCCTTATCTGCTCGTCATGGTGTCCCTATCTTTCGCTTTGTGCAGTCAACAGGCAACCCCCCACCCAGCGCCGCCTCCTCGCGCGCGCCGTATTCAGCGCTTCTCTATCACTACATCGGTCCCGTCGAACACGAGAGTTGCCGCGGCCTGACGGTGATCCCCCAGGCATTCGCGAGCCAGATGAAGGCCCTGAGCGCAATGGGCTATACTTCAATCACTCCTTCGCAGATCGCCGACCCTTCACAGGCGATTTCCGAGCGCTCACTGCTTATCACCTTCGACGACGCATACGAGGCACTCGAGACCTTTGCTTTCCCCATTCTCGAGCGAGTTGGCCTGCGCGCTGCCGTCTTCGTTCCAACAGCCCTCCTCGGCGGCTCGATCCCGTGCAGCCCGCGCTCGAGTGAACCGACGCTCAAGCTTATGACTGCCGACAGGATCAGCCACTGGGCATCGCGGGGTTTCGAGTTCGGCGCGCATACGCGAACCCACGCGGACCTTACGACACTCGATCCGGAGCAGATGGAGGAGGAAGTCACCGGGAGCCGAGATGACCTCGCCGCAATCACCGGACGACCAGTGGTCGCGTTCGCATATCCTTACGGTCGCTACGACGTCCGGTCGGCGAGTTTCGTAAATGAGACCTTTCCTCTCGCCTTCACTGCCGAGTCTGGCATGAATGACGCAGGCACCCCGCCCCACATGCTTCGGCGAACGATGGTTCAGCACTCCGACTCAGTGGTTGATGTCTGTCTCCGTGCCCGATACGGGAGCAGCATCTTCGAGCGGATAAAAACCCGTGCGAGCGCGGCCATCCGCGGGGAACGCGTTTCGTGAGGGATCGGGTCGAAGTGCTTCACGTCCTTGGAACCGCCGAGGAGCATGGACACGCGCTCGCGCGGATTGTCGCCGGCCTCGCGCGATCCCTCGATCCGTCGAGATTCCGCCTGTCTGCATGTTTTCTGAGCAGTGAAGGACCGCTGGCAACGATGCTCCATCAGGCTGGCGTGAACGTCCGCTGCGTTGACTGGAGGGGCGAGGTCTCCGACGCCCTCGGCGTCTCGTACTTCGTGCGCGAGCTGCGCGAGTTGAACCCTGACATAATTCATTTCCATGTTGGCGGGATGTCGCCCCGCCTTGTCGCGCGCACCGCGACAAAGGCCCGGATCGTTGCGCACTTTCATTCGCTGCGCGAGGAATCGAAGGTCGGGAAACCGAAGAAGCGATCGACCCGGTTCGCCAGCCTCGTGATGGCAAACTCCGCTGCGACCGCTGCGCGGCTCGATGCGTCGAAGGTTCTCATCGTGCATCCTTCGGCGCGGCCTTCGCCCGCAGCCCGGCGCCAGCCGCCAAGGCCGGGCACAGCTGTAAGACTCGGCACCGCAGCACGGCTGGTCGAGGTGAAGGGGCTCGGTTTTCTCGTCGATGCGCTCGCGCTGCTTCGCCAGGATCTCGATGTCGAGCTTCACATCGCCGGTTCGGGACCGAAACGAAAAGCCCTCGCCGCCGCCGCCGCCGAGGCGGGGCTCGGCGATGCGGTCCGCTTCCTCGGCTGGCGCAACGACATCTCAGACGTGATGCAGCGCTGGCACATCTACGTCCAGCCGTCGTTTGCCGAAGGATTCGGGCTCGCGGTGCTCGAGGCGATGGCGGCTGGATTGCCTGTCGTGGCAGGCAACGCTGGCGGACTTCCGGAGGTTGTCGTCGACGGCGAGACAGGATTTCTCGTGGAGCCTGGCGATCCGGCGGCACTTGCGGCGCGCATCAGGCAGCTAATTGAAGATCCTGCGCTGGCGCGGCGAATGGGCGACGCGGGGCGCGAGCGCGTCGCACGGCACTTCACTCCCGAGCGCGAGGCGGCAGCGATCTCTGCCGCGTACGACAAGCTGACGGAATGATCATCCTCGGATTCACGTTCTGGCGCGGCAGTCACGACTCGTCCGCCGCGCTCGTCCGCAATGGAAAAATTGTAGCAGCGGCGGAGGAGGAGCGGTTCACCCGCAGGAAACACGACGGTGATGTCCCTGTCAACGCGATAGACTGGTGTCTCGCAACCGCGGGAATCACGATGCGCGATGTCGGCGCGATCGCGTATCCCGACCACCCTTTTCGCACGGGACCAAATTCGCAGCTCGCCGAGATGAGCTGGGAGACGCTGGAGAGTCTGGTCGCCGCGGGTCATGCGCGCCCGCGGTCGAAGCTTCACAAGGCGGCGGTCACAGTCGGAGCCGGCTTGCGGCTGCCGTTCGACTCCGGAATGAACCCGCTCGTCGCCGAAGCATTCACTGTTCTCGCGGAGCGTTACGGAAGACTTCCAGGGATCTGCTACTACGGTCACCACGAGTCTCACGCTGCCGCCGCCTTCCTCACATCGGGATTCGATGGAGCGGCAGTCGTAACGCTCGACGGGCGCGGGGGTCCGATTTCGGG
>JBPPMU010000115.1:0-2422 GCA_051306215.1 Gemmatimonadaceae bacterium
AAGCTGCAAGTGGACTGGGCGAAATTGTAGAGTTCGAGCATGCCGATTCACCAATTTTCTCTGTTTCTGTCATGGTCCTGCGCCAGAGAGACGGGTCACCGCATATTGTGGCATGGTCGCACCTCGACTCCTGTTGACCCGAGCCGTATTATCATCATACCGTCTTCATAGAATTTGTCGTCAATTGAACGTATGGAATGCGCCGACCGGGCGTCATGTTTTCGACGGGAGCGACGGGTCGTCCTGGCGGCGGCCCGTACGGGGATGCCTGACGGTCAATGTTGATCGAACAAATTTCTCTTTAACAGCCCGGTGATGAAGTCGCTGTTTGATCAATCCGTCTCGGGGGCGACGGTAATGACAATCATCGCCGCTTTGCCTTTGTTCAGCGACACGATCGCGACGGCCAGGGCAATATCGGTCTGAATGACGAACAAAAAGGCGTTTTTGACACTGGCAGCCTCTTTCGGTGTCCCTTTTCCGAATAGCGCGCGCATCAGAATGCCGAGATTGAACCCCGCGACATGGATCAGGTAGCGCTTGTGGATGTTCTCGCGGCCCCGTAACCATGCGCGCCGCATGCCTCCACGATCGAGGATATGCGCGAAGCTACGTTCGACCATTTCGCCGCGCCTTCGCATGGCGTCCCGGCCAACGCCGGATTTCAATCGCGCACGATTTGCGTAGACAGCATGACGCGCCGCCTCGTCGCCATGCCAGCGCAAGTAGCCGTTGGCGGGCTTTGGCTCGGCGATCCGCGTCTTCCAGACGCCACCGTCCAGTTCCTTCAATCCCTCGCGTGAATGATAGCCCTTGTCGCCAACCAGAACGCAGGGCTCCTCCGGCGTCGGAGCGACGCCGACCGCGGCGAGGTTGCGCGCGGCCGCCTCCAGCGTGCCAGGCAAAGTCGTCGTGTCGCCCTCATCGGCCGGATGGATCGGCGCCGCCACGATGACGCCGGTATCGAGATCGACTGCATGCTCAGGCTTGTAGGCAAGATGCGTCGTTCCGTCCTTCATCTTGGCGATCTTCGCATCCGCATCGCTCGGGCTCGTCCAGTCCTCGTTCGAAAGCTTCTTGCCCTTGCGTTTACGGTCGAGCCTTACGAGATCGTCAATCGTCGGCGTTTCAACGCCACTCTCCCGGGCCATCTGCGTCAGCATCTCGCGATAGGTCTCGCCACTGTCGCGACGCAGGATGGTTCGCAGCGCCGCGTTGGCTTCCATCGTCGACCCGTCGACGCCGATCCGCTCGCCATGTACCAGACCCTGCTCGGCGACAAGCTTCAAAATCCAGCCGAAGACTTGCTCATGGACTTCGTGAGGCAACCGCGAGCGCGTCTTCGAAAGCCAGGAGTGATCCGGAACCTTGTCCCGGTTCGCAAGCCGCAGGAAATCACGCAAGGAATAGGAATCCGAACAGCGCCAGACAATGCCCCGCTCGCTGTCGATACCTTCGAAATAGCCGACCATGTGCATGCGGAAATAGCGCCCCGGCGGCAAGGACGGCGCCCCCATCTTGGGCGCATAATACGGCTTGCAGATATCCTCAACGAAAGGGTCGAACCCCGCCTCGTTCAACAAGCTCTGCAGCTTGTCGTAAAACGCGTGCCCAGGTGATCGGGGCATCTCAGCCCAAGTCGCGACGAGGTCATCTTGAACACCCGTCTCGCGTCGCATCGCCATTGCACAAACCTCGCCCGAATCTCTATGGTCTCATCGAGTCAGGCAGAAACGACTTCGTCAACGGGCTGCTATGGCTTCTATGGCTTCCCGATGCCGGCACAGCCCTTCGGCTGGTTCAAGGAGTCGGTCACCACTGTCGCGGATCTTCAGGGCTTCAAATACCGCACCGTTGGTCTTGCCGCCGATTTGATGCAGAAGCTGGGCATGAGCGTCGCGCAGTTGCCGGGCGGCGAAATCGTACCGGCGATGGAGCGCGGCGTCATCGACGCCTTCGAGTTCAATAATCCGTCGTCCGACATGCGTTTCGGCGCACAGGATGTCGCGAAGAACTACTTCCTGTCGTCATACCATCAGGCGAGCGAATCCTTCGAGTTCCTGTTCAACAAGGACTTCTTCGACGATCTCGACGAGGACCTGCAGGCGATCCTGAAGTATGGCGTCGAAGCCGTCAGCACCTCGAACACCGCGCTGGCCCTCGACAACTACTCGTCCGATCTACGGAAGCTGCAGGATGAGCACGGCGTCACCGTCCACCGCACGTCGAGGGAGATCCTCGACGCGCAGCTCAAGGCCTGGGACGAGCTGATCCCCGTCCTCGAGGAGGACGAGTTCATGAAGCGGACGCTGGACAGCCAGCGGGCCTGGGTCGATCGCGTTGTCTTCTACGAGTTGATGAACTCGCCGGATCTGGCGCTCGCCTACGAGCACTATTTCCCCGGCAAGCTGAAGCTCTAGCC
>JBPPMU010000116.1:0-2653 GCA_051306215.1 Gemmatimonadaceae bacterium
GCAACTCCGCTCTGGCGTGAGCGCCTGCGCAACCTTGTGACCCTGCACACTGTTTCCGCCGCGCTCGCCGCCACATTCGCGTTCGTCAACCTGTCGGCCGTGAGGCGCAGCATAGTATCGCTGGCTTTCCCACGGCGACTGGGTAACGTCGAGTTCGGCGAGGAAGTTCCGCGAAGGGTGCTCGACCGTGCCGCGCTCGTATTGTCGCTGGCAGTGGCCCTGGTGATGTCGCTCGTCGTGCCGGCGTGGGAAAAGCTGGCTACGGTCCGACTTGGAATCAGGTTCGGCGAGATCGACCCCTTCTTCCAGCGGGACCTCAGCTTCTACACGGCGTGGATTCCGCTCGAGACGGCAGCATACGTCTGGGCGATAACCCTCCTGGTGCTCGTCGGCTCTCTCGTTATCGCCCTTTACGCGCTCACTCCAAGCCTGAGGTGGCATCGCGGAGCGTTCCATGTTTCAGTGCGGGTGAGACGGCACCTCGCGGTCCTCGCCGCGCTGTTTCTTCTCACGATGGCCTGGAGCTACCGGCTCGACGGCTACGAGCTTCTGATGCGCGGCAGCGGCGCCGACGGGATGTTCTCGTACGTCGATCACCAGTGGCTCATTCCCGCCTACCTGACGCTGTCAGTCGGCACTGTTGTCGCATCCGCCCTCGTTCTGGTGAGCGGATGGACCGGGCAGATCCGTGCAGGGTTCTTCACGATAAGCGCGGTAATAATATTCGCCGTCGCGCTCGACCTCATCCTCCCGTCAGTCGTGAGAAGGCTGGCGAACGTCGATGTGGCAAGCACGCACCAGACGCCGTATGAAGCAACACGTGCGGCATATACTGCCCGTGCGTACGGCCTTCCCAGGACCACCGCGACACCCCCGGTAGAGGTAAGGCGGTTCACTTTTCTGGCCGACTCCGCGCGGCTCTCCAAAGTTGTCGAGGCAGCGAGGGACAGCGCCCTCGTCTATCCGGGGGCGTCGGGAGCGGCGTTAGTCAGGCGTGGGCGGAGTGTCGCCGCTCCCCTTATCGGCGGCGGAATCAGGCGTCTCGCCCACGCATGGTCGGAGCAGCGCCTCGATCTCCTCTGGACTCCGCTCTCCCCGGACACGCGAATCGCGAAGAACCGCGATGTCAGAACCCGGGTCCGCACCCTGATGCCGGTGTTCGCGCAGGGAAGCGACGTTGCGCCCGCATACCTCGGCGACAGCCTCGTGTGGGTAATCGAGCTCTACGCTGCATCGACAACGTATCCTCTCAGCCGCCATCACAATGTTGCAGGCGCGGACAGGTCATACTTCCGTCACGCAGGGACGGGAATCGTGAATTCGTCGACTGGCCGGCTGGTTGTCGTACCGGTGCAGTCCCCGGATCCGATAGCAGCATCCTGGCGCTCGAATTTCCCGGCCAACATCCGAGCGGGTGCCCCCGACCTGCTCGACGAGCTCACTTCATCTCCCCGGGCGGAGCCGGGAATCCCTGTCCCCATAGGCATTCCCGCCACCGACTCGGCATTCAGGGCCGAGGTTACGCGGCTTTTCGGGAGGATGCGTCAGGCGCTGGCGGTCGGCGATCTCGCGGGGTTCGCCGCTGCCTACGACTCGCTGGGAACCGTGGTCGGGCGATGACGAGGGAATCAAGGACTGCCGTGATCGCGCTTGGCGGCAATGCGCTCTCCCCCCCGGGCGAACGCTCCACAATCGCCGACCAGTTCCGGCATACACGCGAAAGCCTTGGCCCCATCGTCGATTTTGTGCGCGAAGGATGGAATGTCTGCATCGTCCATGGAAACGGGCCTCAGGTTGGTGACGAGCTCGTGAGGAACGAGGTTGCCCGCGGTCAGGTTGCGGCACTGCCGCTTGGGGTGCTGGTGGCAAACACCGCCGGGTGGATCGGCTACATGATCCAGCAGTCGGTCGAGAACGTGCTTCGAAAAACCGGCAACGATCGCCGAGTTGCGACGATTATCACCCAGGTCGAAGTGGATCCTCGCGATCCTGCGCTTTCCAAGCCCGTCAAGTTCATAGGTCATGCGATTCCCGCTGACCGGGCCGCAGAGCTCGAGGCGGAAGGACACGCGGTATCTGTCGACTCACGCGGAAACCATCGCCGAGTGGTCGGAAGTCCTGTGCCGGTCGCGATTCACGAGATCGAGACGATTCGACAGCTGGTAGGTGAGGGAGTTGTCGTGATCGCGTGTGGCGGGGGCGGGATTCCGGTGTACCGCGACGAGCGGTTCGGGCTCGAGGGAGTCGATGCGGTTATCGACAAGGACCTTGCCGCGGCAACGCTTGCGCGCGAGCTCGGCGCGGAGCTCCTCCTGATTCTCACTGACGTCGATGCGGTTTACAGCGGGTGGGGGACTGAATCGCAGAAAGCGCTTCCGACGTTGTCTGTCGACGAGGCAGAAGCGCTCGATGCATCGGGAGCGTTTGGAGAAGGGAGTATGTCACCGAAGGTGCGGGCTGCGATGCAGTTCGCCCGGAGTACCGGTGGCCGGGCGATAATCACCGAGTTGAGCAAGGGCCTCGAGGCCGTGCATGGGCGGGCAGGGACTACCATAGCCCGTTAATTTCATTGAGTCATAACTGCAAACCACTCACCCGCGCCACGAGCGCGGAGCGGAGAAAGTGTGAATATCCACGAGTATCAGGCGAAGGA
>JBPPMU010000117.1:0-2960 GCA_051306215.1 Gemmatimonadaceae bacterium
AAGTCGGGGCGACTGGATTTGAACCAGCGACCTCCTGCTCCCGAAGCAGGCGCGCTACCGGGCTACGCTACGCCCCGAATTTGAACCAAAAAGCGAGCCAAAACCCGCGCTCGCCCTATCTATTGAAGATAACCAGCTAGCGCCTCCGCACCAACACCCGCGCCGCCAGAGGCTCCACCGTCACAGTGAACGGCGAATTCCCGATCAGCTCGCCATCCGCCTGACCCAGCCTCGGCGGATCAGTCTCGATGACAAAAACCGACCCCGACCTGTATTGTATGCACGGATCAGGGGTGAACCGCCGGAACGTCATCTTCAACAGGATCCGCGTCGCGTCAATCACGTTACCCGGCGAATAGACGCACGCGTTGAGCAGCCCGTCGTCCCGCTGAATCCCGTCGCCGAAAACGAGCATCTCGTTCATCACCGCGCCGAAATTCGCGATAAGAACAGCCGACGCGCGCATCTCCCTCATCTCTCCATCGACTGTCAGCCGCACTGTGAACTTCTCGAGCTTGATGAACGCCCTGAGCGCAGCCACTACGTATGCGAAGAATCCGAACCGACGCTTGAACAGCGCCGGCGCCCCGGCGATCGTCGATGCATCGAGCCCCACGCCCATGCCGATCATGAACCTGTGCCCCGTGCTCAGAACACCCAGGTCCATGCGCGCTTCCTCACCCTCGAGGAGCATTTTTACTGCGCGGCCGATACGAACCGGGGTGCCGAGTGTCCGGGCAACGACGTTCGCGGTGCCACCGGGGAGGATTCCGACAGGCGGACCCGAATGCGAAAGCGCCCCGATCACCTCGATGGCCGTTCCATCGCCGCCGAGTGTGAAGACAGCGTCGTAACCGGGGGCATGGCTCGCGGCAAGCTGCGCACCATGACCGGGCGATTCGGTGCCCATCACGTCAGCGGCGACTCCCGCTTTTTCGAAGGCCCGCTGCGCCTTCCCGAGAAGCCGGCTTCCGCGCCTTGACGCAGGGTTGACGATGAGGAGCACTCTCCGGATTGACATTCCACAACTTACCCGCCCTCCCGAGTGGCGAAAGCCGGTTCCATTAACGTTTCTTCCGGGGTGGCGTCAGCCAGACGCCCGCCCAAAGGAAAAACGGTGATCCGAAGATTCGCTCGCCAGGCAATTGTCCCCCTACTCGCGGCTTCGATTGCGTGCGGAAGCGGTGACGGAATCGGGTCCCCTTTGCCGGCCGGACCAGTGCCTGGAGCCGACGTCCTGACACCATTTCCGATAGACCGCGGGGACGACGGCGCGCACACACCGGGCAGCTACAAGGGCCTGCTCCTCCGGCTCACCGATAACGGAAAGCCGGCCGTCTCGGCGGTCGACGGCATCGTTGGCCTGGTGTGTGTCGGCATGAGCAACGCCAACCAGGAATGCGCCGACTTCATCTCTCGCGTGCGCACTGACTACGCGGCCGAAGTCAGGCCTGCGGTAAGAATCGTTAACTGCGCGGTCGGCGGTCACGCAATCGAGCGCTGGAACGACCCGGCGTTCGACGCGGTCCTCTGGGATCATTGCATCTCACAGAGACTTCCGGCAGCGAACGTGCGACCCGACCAGGTTCGCGTCATCTATCACAAGGCCGCAAACCAGTTCACGACCTCCGGCGGCTCTCCTTTGCCGGGCTACCCGGCCGCCGGAAGCGATTTCGACAATTTTCGCGCAAATCTCCAGGTCTTCGCCGCGCGTGTCAGGAACAAGTTCCCGGCGGTGCAGGCTGTCTACACCTCGTCGCGAAGTTATGGGGGATTTGCCGGCTCCGCCGCGCGGGGTGAGCCGCTGAGTTATGAGGAAGGCCACGCGCTCAACGCCTGGCTGGCTGCGAACAGAATAGTGGACGGCATCTGGCACGGCTGGGGACCATACCTCTGGGCCCCCGCCTGCGCCTCGGGCGTCACAAACAAGGGTGGAGTATGTTTCGACCGTGCCGACTACGTGGCGGACGGTGTCCACCCCTCCGCATCCGGCGAAGCAAAGATGAGCCGGCTCATTCACGCGCGATTTTCGGCCGAGGCTTGGTACAGGTAATCCGGGGAAACGCGGCGTGGCGGAATGACAAAGATCCCTCGTGACGATAGCTCGATAGAAGAAAGCGAACGGTACCAGACCCTCGCCCAGCTCGAGGATTGGATCGAGACACCGATGCAGGTGCTCGGCTTCGCCTGGCTTGCTCTCCTGGTGGTCGAGCTGACACGCGGCCTTTCCCCGCTGCTCGCCGTTCTGAGCGGCGCGATATGGATAATCTTCATCGCGGACTTCTTCCTCCGGTTGACTCTTGCCCCGCAGAAGACCGCGTACCTGAAGCGGAACTGGCTTGTCGCGATCTCGCTCTTCGTGCCGGCGTTCAGGATATTCCGCATCACCCGCGCTTTCAGGGCACTGCGGCTGGCGCGCGCGGCAAGGAGCGCGCGGCTCGTGAGCATCGTGAGCTCGGTAAACCGCGGGATGCGTGCCCTGCGCGACACGCTCGGACGCCGGGGCTTCGGGTATGTCGTTGCGCTCACCGTGGTCGTGATACTCGTTGGCGCTGCGGGAATGCAGGCGTTCGAGCGTGAGCTCCCAGGCGGCAGGGGGCTCGACAACTACGCCACAGCCCTGTGGTGGACAGCGATGATAATCACCACCCTCGGCTCAGATTACTGGCCGCTCAGTCCCGAGGGCCGCGTTCTCTGCCTCCTCCTCGCGATTTATTCGTTCGCGGTGTGGGGCTACATCACGGCTTCTCTTGCAACATTCTTTCTCGACCGCGACGCGGCAGATAGCCGGGCGTCCATAGCGGGCGAAAGCTCCATCCAGCTCCTCCGCTCGGACATCGCCATGCTCCGCGCCGAGGTGCACGCGCTCAGGGAGGAGCAAACCGAAGAGCGATAGGTCGGGTAAAAGAGGCGCAGAGGGCCTGCGGCCACGCAGAGATGCAGAAGGGGCCGCAGGCACG
>JBPPMU010000118.1:0-15940 GCA_051306215.1 Gemmatimonadaceae bacterium
CCAGTTAAAGATAGGTCATCGTAAGGGGTCAGATGGAGCTACGGAAACGATGGCGACAGGCTTCAGGCTTCAGGCGTCATGTCCACAGGCAACTGCGGGAACTGAAAGAAAGCATAGGCATGAGGCGCCCGGCTGCGCAGGCATCAGGGGTACAGACCGGGAGGATTGGTAAGTCATAGACCGGGGGATTGGTAAGTCGGGATTGCTGACTAACCCATTCTTAGGGCACGCACCGATTGGAGGATGCCGTGCCCTGGAGGACCACCGATCTCGTGACTATCCGCGAAGAGTTTGTCCAAGAAGCGCTGAGTGGCCGTTATCCGGGAATACAATGACGAGCGACCCCACGAGTCTTTGAATCAGGATACTCCTACGACCCGCTATTCCGCTTCACCTCGTGCCTTCCCATCGTACCTTCCGGAGCTCGTCTATCCAGGGCACTTCGAGGTGAGAACGGTGACTGAGACCGGGACGATCAACTTCAAATCTCGGAAATTCCAGTTGAGCTCTGCCCTTACAAACCAGGAAATCGGTCTCGAAGAAACCGAGGAGGATTTGTGGACAGTGAGCTTCGGGCCTCTGAGTCTTGGCACGCTCCACTATCCGAGCAATACTTTCATGGACGAGGTGCGCTGGAAGACCGATGACTCCCCACCCGAGGAGGGAAAAGAAACGGAAGGAACCAGCAGAACCGCGACCGAAGGCTTACCAATCCTCCCGGTCTAGGGCTTACCAATCCTCCCGTCCGTACATGGCGCGAGTCGACTTCATGGCCATGTTCCGCTTTACCTCGAAGCCGACGCCTGCGCAGCCTGGGGCCTATCGCCTATGCTTTCCTTCTGTTGCGCCCTTCCCTTATATCCCCCCGAGCACAACATCTATCTGCCGCGAGATTGCATCCCGGATGCCCACCGGCAGCGAGTAGACCTGCGTCATCGAGGTGACCGGATTGGTCCCGACGGGCCGATTCGCTGCGGCCAGATAGTAACGGGCGTAGCCGTCGCGCAACTCCGGCGCGACTTTCTCGATGAGCATCGCGCCCGCCCGCACGGCGCCGACAGCGATATACCGGTCGGCAAGACCCAGCCGGGCATCGTTCGGGGTGACGTTGTCGCGCACCGCCGTGGCAGTTATCTGGCCTACGATCTCGTGAACGACGACGTAAATGGCTTCTCGCGCGTCGGCGCTGCGGGCCGGAAAGCCGACGGCGATAGAGTTTCGCGTCGTGCCCGACGTCAGCGTGCGGCCTTCGCCGTTCAGCGGAAGCGAGAGGAGAATCTCTCCTCCGGATTGCTGGGTGTTGTTGAGGAACTGCTGGAACCGCGGCTTCCAGGTTCCCTGCCACTGCGACGTGACCTCGGTGACGACAGGGGCGCGCTCGCGCTGCTGCTGGTCCCAGTAGGAGCGGTAGAACCGCGAATTCTCATCCCTTATGGACTGCAGGTAGAGCTGCGCCCAGTCGCGGTCGGCGGGAAGCGGGAAATATCCAGCGAGCAGCGCGATGAGCTCGGCTGTCTCCCTGTCGCCGGCCGCTCTCGGATTTCCGTCAGCGCGCTGGAAGATGTCCATCGCCCTCGACATCTCATCGAGGTTGTTGAAGTACTGAGCGACGAACTGCGCGTTAACGAGGTCGCTTCGCACTGCGAACCTCTCTCGCAGCCGGCCCATGTTCGCGTCGAGCTGGGTAGTAACGTTCGCTCTCCGTCTAAGATCGTTCATCTCAGCCTTGTAGCCGCGCCGGAAATACGGGACGAGAGTCGTGTCGTCGCTGATCATCGCGAAGCCATGCAGCCACAGGTCGACATGATGCTGCGTCCTGACGGGCCACTCGGTGGGAGGGACGGAGGTCTGGCCGCCCGGGTCGATGTCTGTCGCTGGCCCGCCGGCGCTGGCGCAGGCAGTGAGCACCGCGAGGATTCCCGCCGAAGTCGCAAACCGCGCAAGTCGTGACATTTTCTTTCTCCGGGTAAACGCCGCGGTCGCGGCGTTAGCGGCCCGGCTTCCGCTCAGGCCTGGTTTATTGCTTCAACTATCAGCGCTATCCCCTGACCGCCGCCGATGCAGGCACTGCCGAGGCCATAGCGCTTGCCTTCGGCACGTAGCGTATGCAGTAGATGGGCCGTGATTCTCGCTCCGGAGGCGGCGAGCGGGTGGCTCAGGGCAACTGCGCCGCCCTGGCGGTTCAGCTTCTCCCTGTCGATTCCCAGCTCACGCTCCACGGCGCATGCCTGGGCGGCGAACGCCTCGTTCACTTCGACGATATCCATGTCCGCCAGCGTCAGGTTCGCCGCAGCGAGTGCCTTCTTCGCCGCGGGCACAGGTCCGATCCCCATCACCTTCGGGTCAACTCCCGCAATTCCCCACGATACAAGCCGTCCTATCGGCTCGAGGCCGCGCTCGGTCGCGAATGCCGCGCTCGAGATGACGAGCGTTCCGGCGCCGTCGCCGATACCTGAAGAATTTCCGGCGGTGACGACGCCGGTCTCGCGGAAAACCGGCTTGAGCTTCGCGAGCCCCTCGATGGTAGTGTCAGGTCGCATGTGCTCATCGCGCTCGAACATCTCGACCTTTCGAGTCTTCGGGTTTTTTACCTCGATCGGAACGACTTCATCGGCAAATGCGCCCGCATTCCACGCATCACGGGCAAGCTGCTGCGACCTCAAGGCGAATTCATCTACGCACTGCCGGTCGAGCTTGTATTGGTCGGCGAGATTTTCAGCTGTCTCCCCCATTGCGAGGTCTACGTGGCTGTCGCGAAGCGCCTCCCAGAGCGTATCCTCGAGCTCCGGAGACTTGCCGAGTGGTGTTCCCCATCTGATGCGCGCGACGTGAGGCGCCTGCGACATCGAGTCTGCCCCGCCCACGAGGCACACCCGGGAATCGCCCAGCAGAATCTCCTGGGCGCCACTCACGACGGACTGGAAGCCTGACCCGCAGAGCCGGTTGACCGTCAATGCCGGCGAATCGATGCTGCATCCGGCCTTGAGGGCAACGTGTCGCGAGAAGTATGCGGAGTCGGTGGCCGTGAAGAGAACGTTGCCGAGTATCGTGCTGTCGATGTCGCCCGGTTCGATTCCGGCGCGCTCGATGGCGGCCTTCGCTACTCGCGCGGTAAGGTCGGCGACGGGCATGTCGCGGAGCGTTCCGCCGAAAGTGCCGAATGGCGAGCGGACCGCCGAAAGGAATACTACTCCGTCCCGCGTCACGGGCCGACTGTCCGACCGCACGTCGCGCAGAATTTCCAGCCCTTCTCTAGCTCACTGCCGCAGGCGGGGCAACGCGACACCGAGAGATTGTTTCCGCAGTGCGGGCAATAGACGACGTTCCGGCCTTCGGGCAGCGTGCCGCCGCAGAACCTGCAGCCCTCGGGTACCAGCGCTCCCATCATCGATGAAAGGGCCGCGGGCGCTCCCGCCGCCGCGGGCAAAGCAGCTGAGGGTGATGGCGGGGGCGGTCCCACCTCGAATACAAGAGACGCAGAGCTCGGAGGAGGCGCAGAAGGAGCCGGTGAGGCGGGTGAACCAGGAGAACCAGGAGAACCAGGAGAACCAGGAGAACCAGGAGAAGCGGGTTTTGCAGCCTCTTCGGTTCCAGACGCAGTGAGCGCGCGAATCCGGCGCAGAGCCTCAGGGGCCAAGGACACCTTCGAGCCGGCGAACTCGCGGAACGCGCCGGGGTCCATGTGCGGAGACTCGAGCTCGGACTTCAGCTTCTCCCGCATTGACTGGTCAGTCTGCAGATAGTCGCGCTCTCCGGAGAGCAGCCGCATCATCGCTATCTCGTAGTCCTGATTCGTCTCGATTCCCAGCTCGCGGCGATGGTGCCGGTAGGGAATCAGGGTCTCATAGAGCTCCTGCACCGTGAACGGGAGCGTGAGGTACTCGGAGTGGCGGTGGCGGATGTTGCTCACGAGCCGGTGAAATACGCGATCTAGATCGTCCATTTTCTCGGGCTTGGCTTGAATGTCATGGCTTCGGGGAACGGCGCGGTCTCCCTGAATCCGGTAATCGATGGCCTGCGTGAACTGAGCCAGCTGTCGAATTCCGAGGGAACGAGCCCGCCCGACTCCGACTGATCGGCGGCTGCCCGCGTCGCGAGATGGTTCGCGTACTCGTTCTGCGGCTGGCCGTTGTGGCCGCGGACCCAAGTCCACTGGGTCTCGAACGGCTCGACCGCCCGCACCGCCTGCTTCCAGAGCTCGAGATTCTCGATCGGACCTCCCTTGCGCCTCCAGCCCCGGGCTATCCAGCTGGCGACCCACGCGCGCATTCCCTCGACAATGTATTTCGAGTCGCTCGTGAAAACGACGCGGAAAGGACTTTCCATCCTCGAAAGCTCGCCGTACGCCCCTATCACCGATCTCAGCGCCATCCGGTTGTTCGTCGTTGCGGGCTCGCTTATCCAGTAATCCCACCTGACCAGTTTTCCGCTCTCGGGATCCATGAGCTCGATCACCCCACCCGCTCCGCCCGGATTGCTGCCCTCGCGACCGTTGCCGAGGCAGGATTCGTCTGCGTAAACGGCGACGAGCGCCGATGGCGCGGCTTCCGCCCGGCGCTCCCCGTCGAACAGCTCGAGGTTCAACGGGCCACGACCTCCAGCCGTTCTATCTCGTCGAGAAAGAGCGTTATCAGTTCGCCCGTCGTTGGATGAAGGATGTCGACGACTTCGCGTTGCCCTTCGGATCTCAGTCGCTGCGGGATTCCAACGTACTCGGTGCCCCGCCTGTAGATCATGACACGGCTTCCGTGGATTATCGCGCTCTCGAGAGAATCGTACTGCCTGTGATTCAGGTGCTTCATTCAGTCATCCAGTTGATGCCGGCGCGAGCCAGCACCGCGGTGGCTTGCTCGATGTCACTGACGGAAACGTATTCCTCCGCTGCATGCGCGAGGCCGATATCGCCAGGCCCGAAGCAGACCGCCGGAATCCCGGCCTCGTTGAGCAAAGCGGCGTCGGTCCACGCGCTCAAACCTTCGACCGGCGCGCCGAGACGTTCGTGCGCGAGAGCCCGCTCGAGCAGCTTCACCACCGGAGCGTCGCGACTCACGTCACTCGGCGCCTGCGATCCCACCAATCTAACCGAGGCATCCAGCTCCGGACGGCGGCGCTTTACGCGGTCGAGCGCGTCTTCGATCTCCTTCAGTACGTGCGCAGCAGTTTCGCCGGGGATAGTGCGTCGCTCGATGGCGAGGGTGCACTGGTCCGGATAAGTCGACAGGCCGATCCCGCCCGAGATCGTCGACGCATGGAGCGACGCGCGTCCGAGGAGCTCATGCGTGCGAGAGTGAAGATCGACTGAGTCGAGCGCGTCGAGCTCAGCGAGCAGGAGACCTGCGTGCCGTATCGCGTCAACACCGATGTCGTACCTGCTGCCGTGCGCCGCGCGACCGGTGAACTCGATCTCGATCCACGAGAACCCGCGATGAGCCGGGCAGATTGCGAGGCGTGTCGGCTCGGTGAGAATCGCGCAGTCGGCGGAGGTCCCGCTCGCGAGAAGCGCGCGCATGCCGAGACTCTCGTATTCCTCGTCCGCCACAGCAGCGATGATGATCTGCCTCCGCGCCAGCTCGCCGCATTCGTCGAAAGCGTGGAGCGCTGCCACGCACATCGCGGCGACTCCCGACTTCATGTCTGCGGAGCCGCGACCGTAAATCCGTCCAGCGTCAACGCGAGCGTCAAACGGATCGTGAGTCATCCCTTCGACGCCTACTGTGTCGAGATGACCGGCAAACATCATCGCTGGTGTGCCGGCCGGCCCGATACGGGCGATGACATTCGGCCTGCCGGGCGCCGCATCCCCAACGTCAACGGCAAAACCCCATTGCGACAGGAGATACGCGAGCGCGGCAGCGATGTCCTTCTCGCCCGGAGCCCCCGGTGCAAGCGTCGGGTTTCGGGAATCGATGCGGGTCAGGGCCTGCGTGAGAGCCACCGCATCGCCTCGCGGGATCTCGATCTTCATCGTGAAGTGGCTCCCGCGACGGCGGAAGCCGGGCGCGCTACCGGCGCTTCTTCGCTGCGGGTTTTTTTGCCGCCGGTTTCTTCGCTGCGGGTTTCTTCGCTGCGGGTTTCTTCGCTGCGGGCTTCTTGGCGGCCGGTCTCTTGGGGGCAGATTTCTTCGCTGCAGGTTTCTTCGCTGCGGCCTTCTTTGGCGCAGGCTTTTTCGCAGCTGCCTTCTTTGGCGCTTTCTTTAGAGCTGCCTTCTTTGCGGCCGGCTTCGAGGCGGTCTTTGCGGGTGCAGCCTTTTTCGCTGGCGGCGCCTTGGCGGGCCGTTGCGGCTCGCGTGATGCAGATTTGAAGGGTGCGGGCGTGCCGGGCTTCCGTTTCGGCTGATGCTCCTCGACCTGTCTTATCAGCTTGTCTGCCTCGTCCTGGGTCATCTGGCCGCGGCGAACCATATACTGTACGAGGTCGCGGGCGCTTTCGATCACGAATCCGCTGAGTCCGGCAGCGGCGTTTACGACGTCCTTCATTGCGGCGGCCATCTTGCTGCCTGCTTCGAGGCTTATCTCATGCGCCTTTGCAGCCATCTCGGCGACAGTGTCCTTTACATCGGCGCCGCGATGGCCCGGGCTCCGTTTCGGAGGCGGCGGCGGCGCGGATCCGTCCGCAGGCGGGGCAGCAGGGACTGCTGGCTCTGACGGTTTTTCGTTCTCAGCCATCACACGCTCCTGATTCATCTAAACTGTCGGCGTTGGATATCCGGGGGGAGAAACAGCCACCTCTATCGCGCTTGAAGTCGACTCTGCGGCGGAGAAGGTGTGAAGCGGCGGTAAGTATATGATTTTCCTCGACTAAAACAAGTAAGCATGAGGTTGAGCGGAAGGTCGCGGGGCGACCGGTTTCCCCGTATAACTCCTGAAATCATACGTCAGTAAGCAAACATCAAGGCGCCATATTATGCTCACTTCCGTAAAATGTCTCGATTTTACCCGCATTCTGGCCGGGCCACTCGCTACGATGATACTTGGCGACCTGGGCGCCGACATCATAAAAGTCGAGCGGCCGGGCACCGGGGACGAGACCCGTGGCTGGGGACCACCGTTCGATGACAGGGGCGAAAGCGCCTACTACCTATCGGTCAATCGGAACAAGAAAAGCATCGCGCTCGACCTCGACGAAGCTGCGGACGTTGCCGTTGCGAGGGAGCTTGCCTCCGAGGCAGACCTCGTCATCGACAACTTCCGGCCCGGGACCCTCGAGGCGCGCGGACTGGACCCGGAGAGGCTGCTCGAAGCGAATCCCGCTCTCATCTGGTGCACGATCACCGGCTTCGGTGAAGAGAGCGCCCGCGCTGGATACGACCTCGTGGTGCAGGCGGAGTGCGGCTGGATGTCGATAACCGGCGATCCCGCTGGAGACCCGATGAAGGTCGGGGTGGCGCTCGCCGACGTCATCGCTGGCAAGGATGCGGCGATAGCGATGCTCGCCGCGCTCGTCCGCCGCGGTATGTCGAAAGAAGCTGTCCCACCCGAGGACAGACGGATTCACATCTCGCTCGCGGCAAGCGCCGTCGGCGCGCTCGTCAACGTCGCGCAGAACTCACTCGTCACCGGCTCTGACGCGAGGCGATGGGGCAACCAGCATCCGAATCTCGTTCCGTACCAGCTCTTTCACGCTTCTGACAGGCCGATCGTAATCGCCGTTGGAAGCGACGCGCAATGGAAATCGCTTGCGGTTGCGATCGACCTCGACGAGCTCGCCGACGACGACTCGCTTTCGACAAATGCGGGAAGGGTTGCAGAGCGGGAGCGTGTCATCGGTGCGATCGCGGATGCGCTGCGGGAGGACACAGCAGCCGAATGGATGATGAGGCTAACAGCCGCCAAAGTCCCCTGCGGTATCGTGAAGACAGTGCTGGAGGCGCTCAGCGAGGCACGCGCATCAGCGCTTTCGGGAGTCGCGCCGAGCGTGCCGGGATCGGTGAGGTTGCCGCCGCCGCGGCTCGACGAGCATGGTGCCGAAATCAGGAAGCAAGGATGGAGCGCAGGATTCCCTGTCTTAAAATGAAGAAAGACATTACACTAGCATCGTGACTACGACAGCACCCACCGACCAGCCTCAGGCAACCGACCAGGCCGATGCTGACCAGGAGATCATCGCTCGCGTTCTTGCCGGATCCAAGGACGCATTCGGAATCCTGATTCAGCGCTACAGCGATCCGCTTTACCGCCACGCCCTCGGCATGACAGGAAGTCCCGATGTCGCTGAGGACATTCTGCAGGCCAGCTTCATCAAGGCGTATCAGCATCTTGGGGAAGTCCGCGGAAGATTTGACGCGTGGGTGTTCCGGATCGTCGCCAACTCGTGCAAGGACTGGCTCAAGAATATCCGCCGCACGCATGTGAGTTACGAGGAGGACGATCAGCCTTCCTCGTTCTCGACTCCGGAAGAAGAGATGGACCGAAACGAGCTCCGCACGGATCTCGAGTACGCTCTGGCTCGCCTTCCCGAATCCCTGCGTGAGGCGTTCGTGATGAAGCACGTCGAGGGCCGGTCGTACGAGGAAATGGCCGTGCTTCTCGAGACGACTGTCGGTGCCCTCAAGATGCGGGTTCATCGCGCGCGTGAAGCGCTTCAGGCATTACTCGAGGAGAAGTACGCATGACAGAAGACACAGCGGGGGCACCGCCGCCGGAGAAGCCCGTGCACAGGAAGACTCCGCCCGCGACTCCGGCCGTGCAGGCCTGGCTCGACGGCGAGGTTCCGCGGGAGGGCCTGGGAACCGCCGACGAGCAGGAGACGGCCGATCTGTGGGCTCGCATAAACAAGGAAGCCGAGACTCTGAGGCAGCGGCATACGCCGATCCACGTCCAGAGCAGGATCCTGAGTTCGCTGCCCGCCACGCCCGCGGTCCCGGATGACGTCGCCGACGGAGGGTTCAGGCTGAGCTCCACGGCGGCGATTATCGGGGGCATCGCGATCCTCGCCATCGGTGCCCTCATCGGGTTCATGCTGGTCAGCTAGAAACAGGAGTTCTGAAAAGGCACGGCCTGCCCTTTGCAATCCCCTCCAGAGTCTGGACAAGAAACGCTCACTCGAGGGAGGAAGAATGAAGCTCAGTATGCTGATTGTTGCAGCCGGTGTTTTCGCGCTGCCCGCAATGGCGAGCGCTCAGGGCACGGCGCCGACAACACCAGTACAGGCCGCAAAGGATTCGACGCTCCAGCCAAAGCCGGTTCCGCCATCTGACGGAACAACGTGCCCGTGGGGATGCCCGACATCAGGCGGGGCAGCCGGTCTCAGCGGCGCGCAGTTCCTCGCGCTTCAGCAGGAGCTGAGGGACGCGAAGTGCGGCAACCGGCACGTCACCGGACGTCTCGATGCAGCGACCCGCACTGCGATCCGCACTTGCGCCCAGCGCATGGGTGTCGCGAACAATGCCAGAGCAGTGCTCATCGCGATGAACATCGGCTACGGCGAGACGGACATCCCGATGGCGGAAACGTCAGGCGGCCGGGAGTAACATCGTTCCGACCTCGCCCCTGCGAGGTCAGTCCTGAGAGGGAAACGGCAGTAACAGTTGCTCCGGGGGGGTGGAGCGCTCAGCGAGCGCTTCATCCCCCTCCTCGTCTGCGGTGTTCAACCATCCGGGCACGCCATACTTGCGGCAGAGCTTCGCCCAGAAGCTTGCGAGTCCCTTCCTGTAGCGGTCACCGGCCTGGTGTCCGTGAGCGTAGGTGTTGCGGTAACGCTCTTCGAGATGCGGGAACTCCTGCGCGATGAAAGGCAGGTACCGTTTCCTCGCGGTCGACCTCAGTCTCAGCGCGCACGCACCTGCGTATGTCGCACCCGCTTCGCTCACCCGTTTGACGAGCGCCTCGAGATCGTTCGGGTTGTCCGTGATTCCAGGCAGCACGGGCATGCAGTTTATGCCGGCATCGATCCCTGCCTCACGCAGCCTCGCCAGAGCGCGGACTCGAGATTCCGGAGTCGGAGACCGGGGCTCGAGCTTTCTTGCCAGGTCGCGGCGGAGCGTGATGAGCGACAGACGGATGCACAACTCGGAGTTCCTGTTGATCCGCGAGAGCACGTCGATGTCCCGCGTGATGAGCGGACTCTTGGAGATGATCGTGACCCTCAACCCGGGATGCTCAGCGAGCACCTCGAGAATGCGTCTCGTGACGCGGAATTTTCTCTCGGCCGGCTGGTAGGGATCCGTCACTGTGCCGATGACTATCGTTTCACCCCTGAGCAGCGCGAGGTGCCGCTCGCTCCCCTGGCGGAGCGTCCGCGCGAGAACCTCGGGCGCGTTGTGTTTCACGAAGATGTTGCGCTCGAACGCGAGCCAGGGCGGCATCGCCTTGTACCGTTCGGTAAGCACGTTCTCCATGCGATCTTCGCCGGCCGCGCGCTCCATGACGTAGCGGTGAGTGTATCGCGCGTAGCAGTAGGCGCAGCCGAACGCGCACCCGACGTAGGGGTTTATCGACCAGAATCCCATCCCCGTGCTTTCCGGCCCGTTCAAGACGCTCTTCGAGTACTGCCTGTAGTACCTGATGTCCTTCTGCTCGCCGACGATCGGAAGCAACCGTGACTCCCGCTCGAAGGCATCGCCAAAGAGGGCCGCCTGCTCTCTGCGTTTCTGCGCCTGTAGTGTGGTCCTGTGGTTCTTCTGCGCCACTGCGTGCGAAGCCTCTGCGTCTCTTGTCCCCGAAGATACACCGAAACCCCTTCCTGGCGAAAGTCCTTACAAACTCGCGGGAGCGGGGCGGAAGGGTTCTCGCTATGTTCCCGCCGCTGGAGCGGCTCAATTGTTGAATGACAAGGAGGTACCCATGACAGAGCTCCTATCCGACATCGCGATCCAGCGTGAGCTGGGCAACCTTCCCGGCTGGGCGCGCCGCGGCGACGTGCTGACGCGCACCTACCAGTTCAAGGATTTCCTCGAGTCGATGGACTTCGTGAACCGCGTAGCCGATGCTGCCGAGGCCGCGGAGCATCATCCCGATATCGATATCAGGTTTTCTAAGGTGACGCTGTCACTCAGCACGCACAGCGCCGGTGGGATCACACAGAAAGATCTCGACCTTGCGAGAGCCGTCGACGTGTCAGATGAGGCGGGTGCCCCTGATGATACGGGTGAAGATCTGGCCTAGGCGATTGGCTACCGTCGTCCGCCAAGGATCCTGAGGAAGGCGAGAAAGATATTCAGCAGGTCGAGGTAGATCGTCACTGCCGCCCCGACGTACTCGTTCGGGCCGAACCTGTTGCGTATGCGCCAGGTGTCGAAGACGAGAAGCCCGCTGAAGACGAGTACCGTCACACCCGCCAGCCAGAGGTCCATCGCCGGGTTGCGGAAGAACAGGTTGAGCAGTGATACGGCGATCAGAACCCAGAGCCCCACGACGAAGAAACTTCCCCATGCGCTGAAATCCCTTCGCGACACGAAAGCATAGCCGGTCAGCACGGCGAACGATCCGATCGTCAGGAAAGCCGCCTGGGTGATCAGTCCCGGCTGCTGCTGTCCATACACGTAGAGCATCGGCGAGATGAACACTCCGACGGCGAACGTGAAAAGCAGCACGAGCCCGATGTTCTGCGGAAAAACGTCACGCGCGCGCATCGCAAGGAGCAGCGGCGCGAAAGTCGCGATCATCGTGATTATCGGATGCGCGGCCACTGCGCCGAGTAAACGCGGCTGCGAAAGGGCGAACATCGAGCCCGCGATCGTGACCAGAACGCTGACGAACACGAGCGAGTAGGTCCGCCGCACGAGCGTCGCACGCTCGGCGCCTGTCCTGACGATCGCTCCGGCAGGTATAGAGAAACCCATCAATTATCTCCGGGTGGTGTGAGCCAGACCCGATTATACACCGCGCAGGGCGTTCGGATCACGTCGAGCATCAATTGATGTCTGATCACCAAACCCATGTGGGAAGCGGATCTGGCGGATTGAGCGGATCCCGCGGATCAAGCGGGCTTACCCTCCGAGTTCATTCATCCCCTTGCAGCGAGTCGATCAGTTCGGGAAGGCCGGAGATTCGCTCGAGGAATACCGCCGGCTTGTGCGGCTCGAGCTGGTCTCTCGTGAACGGGCCCCAGAGGGCCGCGACCGAAATGACGCCAGCCGCATTCCCGGATTTTATGTCGTGGGGCGAATCTCCGACGAACAGCGCTTCGTGGGGCTCGTATCCGAGCTCCCTGAGAGCAAGCCTCACGGGGAAAGGATCGGGCTTGTGCAGCTCGCAGGAATTGACGCCGATGCGTGTCTTCATCATTTCGAGTGCGCCGAGCCATTGGAGGCCGCGGTCCATCATTTCGTTGCTCTTGCTCGTGACGACGCCCATCGGATGCCCGCGACGATCGAGCTCGACGAGGGTTTCCATCACTCCGGGATAGGCAAGGGTCAGCGCATCATGTCGCTCGCGCTGGAATGTCCGGTATTTTGCCGTTACTGCCTCGATTTCCCCGTCCGAATCGATATAGCCGGAGAGCTGCGTGCGCAGAGGAGTGCCGAGCGTGGCTATCCATTCCTCGTCTGTCGGGGCCGGCGTGCGGCCCTCGAATGCATGGTGGACGCAAGCGAGAAGGAGTCCGATCGAGTCGATGAGAGTGCCGTCAAGGTCGAACAGGACGGCTTGAGGACGTTTGGCCATGCACAGAAACTAATGCGGCATTCAATCGGCCTGGCTCCGCGTCCGCGCTTCGGCACGTTTGCGAGGCGGTACCTCGCGGGCTAGAGAACCTCGACGGCAACGCGCACACCCGGTATTCGTGCGAGCGCCTTGTCCAGAGTGAGGAATCCTGCACCAAGACCTTCGGCGAGAGCGACGTAGGCTGCGTCGTACGCCGTGACGTTGCCCCTCAAATGCCATATTCGACCCAGCAGCGGCTCGTGTGGGTAGCGCTGGATTGGGAGATCGGCGAGATCGCGCAGCGCTTCCTCTCCACGCGTGGCGGTCAGGTCACCGGCGCGCCAGTATCTCCTGACGACCTGCGCCACCTCGACATCGAGAAGGTTAGGTGCGTGAAGCGTCTCGTTCTTCGAGAATGCACGCTCGATCACGGCATCGGCCTGGTCGAGACCCAGCAGCATCTCGATCACGGCCGATGCATCGATGACGATCAACGCGTTTCCCGCTCCGCCCGTACCGCTCGTGCCGCCGACTCGCGCACCCTCGCCGGAGCCCGCTCGAGCAGCCTGGCTCTGATCTCAGCGGGCGTCGGACGCTCGGCAACAGCCCTTGCTTCGGCGATCAGGTAGTCGGAGAGGGACTGACCACTCGCGGCAGCGCGCGCCTTGAGCTTCCGATGAAGATCGTCGGGAACATTGCGAAGCTGGATCATCCTGGTCATGTGAATAACATGTTAACATGTGCACCACATGTCAAACTGGCCCGGTCTTCCGGTTTCCGGCGGTGGCGCCCTTGCCCCCTACCCCTGATATTTCGAAGAAGATGGCCACTCCACCGCGGGCAGCATTCAAGCGCCTATTCGATGACGTCGGCCCCGTCGATCAGGTCGGGGTCGAGGAGCGCGTCGCGAAGTTCCAGACGCGGAGCATCAAGAAGAAGTCGAAGCTCTGGGGCCTGACGACCGCCGTCTCGATGGTCGATCTGACGACCCTCGAGGGCAAGGACACCCGCGGCAAGGTCGCGTCGCTTTGCGCGAAGGCCCGCCGCCCATCAGATGATGCCGATGTTCCCCCGGTGGCCGCCGTCTGCATCTACTCCGCGCATGTCAAGACCGCGGCGAAGCTGCTCGCCGACACGCCGATCAAGATCGCTTCGGTGGCGACAGGATTTCCCGCAGGCCAGACTCCGATGAAGGTGCGCCTCGTCGAGGTGAAGCAGGCGGTCGCCGACGGCGCAGACGAGATAGACATGGTGATAAATCGCGGCGCGTTTCTCTCCGGCGACTTCAAGCAGGTGCAGGACGAGATTGCGTCTGTTGTCGAAGCGTGTGGTGATGCGACGCTCAAGGTGATTCTCGAGACGGCCGAGCTCGAGAGCTACGACAAGATTCGGGCTGCGTCGTTCATCGCGATGCAGGTGATTCGGGAAGGCGACTTCATCAAGACATCGACCGGCAAGGCGTCAGGATCAGCGACCCTCGGCAACACGCAGGTGATGCTCGAGGCGATCCGCGATTTCTATCTCGCGACCGGCACTGCTATCGGGATGAAGCCTGCCGGGGGAATCAAGACCGCGAAGCAGGCGCTGCATTATCTCGTCGCCGTGAAGGAGACGCTCGGCGATGCGTGGCTCAACTCGAGCCGTTATCGATTCGGAGCGAGCTCACTGCTCAACGATCTCCTGCGTCAGATCGAGAAGGAGAAGACCGGGGCCTATCAGGCGCCATACTACTTCACCGAAGCAGCGGAAAGCTACTGACGGACGCCACAGCGTGAACAAGCTCCGTCGCTGGTGGGACCAGGTTCAGTTGAGCCTCTGGTTCGTGCCGACCCTGATCGTGGCCGCGGCCGTGGGGCTCGCCTTCGCCCTCATCGAGGCGGATACCGTCGTGAACGGGGAGCGTCTGAGCGAGCTGTCACCGATGTTGTTCGGGGCAGGCGCGGAAGGGTCACGTGGCCTGCTCGGCGCGATAGCGAGCTCGATGATCACCGTCGCCGGCGTGACTTTCTCCATCACCGTGGTCGCGCTTGCCCTCGCTTCGAGCCAGTACTCGCCGCGCATTCTCCGAAACTTCATGCAGGACCGGGCGAATCAGGCGGTGCTTGGTGTTTTCGTCGGCATCTTCGCGTATTCCATTGTGGTCCTGCGCGTTGTGCGCGGCGGCGATGAAGGAGCTTTCGTGCCTGCCCTCGCCGTGTTCGGCGCGATGGTGCTTGCGATCGTGGCCATCGGGTTCCTCATTTTTTTCATCCACCACATCGCGATGTCGATCCAGGCATCGACCATCATCGGCTCGGCGGCGTCAGAGACGCTGACGGCCGTGGACAGACTTTTCCCGGCGGAGCTCGGGGAACCCGCACAAGACCCGCTTGAGGAGCCCGGCATTGCGGAGCTTTGGTGGACGCCCGTGCCTTCCCGCGCGAGTGGATACATACAGCGGATAGACCTCGATGCGTTTCTGGACGTCGCGCGAACTCGCGACATCGTCGTGAGAATGGAGCGGGCGATCGGGGAGTTCGTGGTCGAGGGCTCCGCGCTCGCGTCGGTATCGACTGCGGCGGTGGACGAAGCGCTGGTTAGAGAGGCGAATGAGGCGTTCACCATTGACGCCAGCCGCACCGTAAATCAGGATGCTGAGTACGGTGTTCAGCAGATCGTGGATATCGCTCTCAAGGCGCTGTCTCCGGGGATCAACGATACGACAACCGCCGTCAACTGCATCGATTACCTCGGAGTGATCCTGGCGCGACTGGCCGGCCGGCGGATTGAAACTCCCTATCGATCCGATGGGGCGAAGCTTCGTGTCATTACGCGGGGCGCGACTTTTCCTGCTATTCTGACGGTGGCCTGCGGGCAGATTCGGCGTAATGCTGACGGGAACGTCAATGTGCTGGTGAGGCTGCTCGACATGCTCGAGACTGTCGCATCGCGGACGGACCATGAAGGGAGACGCTCGGCGATTCTCGAGGAGGCCGACCTGATTGCGGGGGTGGCTGAACGCAGCGTGCCGGAGCTTGCCGACCGAGAGCGGATAGTTCTTGCCAGGCGGCGGATTCCGGGGTTACCGCACGGGACGTGAGCCCGGGCCCGGGCGAAGTGGCGGGGTTCGGTTGCAGCCATGATATTTCGATGGATGCGGACTTATACTGAAGGCGAGGAGAATCACTGATGGGAACGACCAAGTCCGTCCCGAAGCCAGCCATCGCCAAGGGTACGCGGCAGATCTCGAAGAATGGCTCCCGGCATGGGTCGAGAGTCGCTGTTCCGCAGCTCATCTTCGGAGACCTGTGGGAGTACGATCCCGCGCCCGAGACCGCCGACCCGAAGATCCGCGACCAGTACGAGTTGTACATCGGCGG
>JBPPMU010000119.1:0-12693 GCA_051306215.1 Gemmatimonadaceae bacterium
GGCGGCCTCGACGTAAAGCTTTTCGGCGCGCGTCCCGAGCACGGCGAGCACGGCGAGCACGGCGAGCACGGCGAGCCAGTCGAGGCCGCCAATCGTCGTGAATGCGCCCGGCTTCGGATCGTACGCCCTGATGATTCGCGAGACTTCCTCCGCACTCAGACTCCAGTCGACTCGCGCATCCTCCCGTGTGACCTTAGGCGCGTAGGTGGCGAGTGAGGCGTCCTGCGGCGTCTCGGTGGCTTCTCCGACCGAGATCAGCGTCAGGGCTTCGACGAGAGTCAGCGCGCCAAGCTCGGAGAGTCTCATCTGGAGCTCGCCGTATGTCTCGTCGTCGAGGATCGGCACCGCGGCGGTCAGGATGATCGGCCCGGCGTCGAGCGCCGGAATCATCCGCATTATCGTGACGCCGGTCTGCGTAAACCCCTGCCTTATCGCTGCCTGGATCGGCGCAGCCCCGCGGAGGAGCGGAAGCAGGGACGCGTGGATGTTGAGTGTGCCGAGCCGCGGGAGGTCGATCATCGCCTTCGGCATGATGTGGCCGTAGGCGACTACAATGGAGATGTCGGGCTTCATCAACTCGATCATCCCTATGAACTCGGGATCCTTCGGGCTCGCCGGCTGGAAGCAGGGAAGCTGCTCCTCGATCGCGATCTGTTTCAGCGGCGGCGCGACGAGCGCGCGCGATCTTCCCTGCGGCTTGTCGGGCTGGGTCACTACGCCGACAACTTCGAACCCCTCGCCGATGAGCGCCCGCAGGGGAGCGGCGGCGAACTCGGGCGTCCCCCAGAAGAGGACGCGCATCTACAGCTCGCCTTCGCTGTGGTGAGGGCCTTTCTTTTCTGTCGCTACGCGCCTGATGAAGCCGGGATAATCTCCTTTCCGTCGTTCCCAGTCAGACATTACCGACCGTCGCTTCAACACGCTCAGGTAGTCGATGAAGAGCTTGCCGTGGAGATGATCTATCTCGTGCTGCAGGCAGCGACCGAGCAGCTCATCTGCCGTCACCTCGTAGGTCTCGCCAAGCTCGTTCGTCGCCCGCACGGTCACGCGGTTCGCTCTTGTAACGTCGCCATAAACGTCAGGGATCGAGAGGCATCCCTCCTCGGCTCGCGCGCTTCCGTCCTCGTCGACGATCTCGGGATTTATCAGCGTGTATTTTGCGCCTTCGACGTCGACGACAGCGATGCGCTCGCTCCGTCCAACCTGGGGCGCGGCGAGACCGATGCCTTCGGCAGCGTACATCGTATCGAACATCTCGCCGATCAGCGTGCGGAGGTCATCGGTGATCTCTGTGACCGGCGCGGTATCCTTCCTGAGCACCGGGTCACCAAGGACCCGGATGTCGAGAATCTTCACCCTTCCGATGCGGGCGCGCCCGCGACGCGGCTCACTCGCGCGATGCGGCCCCGCTCGATCACGAGCCGCGATTCACCGCTCTTGATTGTGAGCCGGTCCTCGTTGGGGATGCGCGTGTCGGATTTCTCAGTCGTGGCTTCCTTGATGTGAATCACCTCTCCGACGATTCCGCCGGCAGTGACGATCTCGTCGCCGCGCTTCACCTGTTTTATCATCGCCTCCAGCGCTTTCCGCTGCCTCTGTCCGGGACGGATGAGGATGAAGTAGAAGATGGCGAAGATCGCGCCATACATGAAAATCGGACCGAGCAGTGTATTGCTCGCGCCCTGAAGCAGGAGTAGTGCGGGATAGACGGGGGTCATGGATCCAGGCGTTGCTGTGAATGGTATCTGGTCAGCCAGTCACTGCTCCACGTTGCGAGTGTTCCGGCCACGATTGCCGCGCGCGCGGAGCGGGCCAGCGCGAGCAGGAAATGTACATTGTGCAGCGAGAGGAGGCGCAGCCCGAGGATCTCGTCAGAGGTGAAGAGGTGGCGAATGTACGCCCGCGAGAAACGCCTGCAGGCCGAGCAGGCGCATGTTTCGTCGAGCGGGCCGGGATCGTTCCTGAACTCCGAGCGCTTGATGTTGATCCTGCCGTCGCGCGTGAATGCGGTCCCGTTCCGCCCCATCCGTGTCGGGGCGACGCAGTCGAACAGGTCGATGCCACGGAGAATTCCCTCCACGATGTCCTCCGGAAATCCCACCCCCATCAGGTAGCGTGGACGATCCCGCGCGAGCGCGTCGTCAACAACCTCGAGCATCTCGTACATCGCTGGCTTGGCCTCCCCGACCGAGAGTCCCCCGATCCCGAATCCGGCCCAGTCGTGCATCGACCCGATCGCCGCCGCTGCTTCCTGCCTGAGCCGGCTGTGAATCCCTCCCTGCACGATCGGGAACAGCGCCTGGCTCGACTCGCTGCCGCTGAATTCGTCGAGGCAGCGGCGGAGCCAGCGCAGGCTCCGCTCGCTCGCATCCCTCGCCGAAGCCTCGTCAGACTGCCCGGGGATGACGTGATCGAACTGCATTATCACGTCAGCGCCGAGGTTGCGCTCGATCTGCATGACGCTTTCGGGCGTGAAGAAGCGGCGTGAGCCGTCGATGTGGCTCTGAAACTCAACCCCGTCCTCGCTGACTTTCCGCAGCGTGGCGAGCGAGAAAACCTGAAACCCGCCCGAATCTGTGAGGATCGGCCCGTCCCAGGCCATGAAGCGGTGAAGTCCGCCGAGCTCTTTGACGACCTCATCACCCGGCCTCAGGTGAAGGTGGTACGCGTTGGAGAGGATCATCGACGCGCCCATAGCCGTGAGGTCATCGGGATCGAGCGACTTCACCGTCGCAAGCGTTCCCACCGGCATGAAAACCGGAGTCTCCACCGGACCATGGGGCGTCGTAAACGTCCCGGCCCTCGCAGCGCCGGATTCGGCTTCAATCGAAAAGGAGAATGACATTGAGCCAGTAAACTAGATGATCACCATCGCATCGCCGTACGAATAGAATCTGTAGCCGGAGGCTTTCGCTTCAGCGTACGCCCTCATCGTCAGCTCGTATCCCGCAAACGCTGCGACGAGCATGAGGAGCGTCGACCGGGGAAGATGGAAGTTCGTGACGAGATGATCCACCGCGCGAAACTGCCAGGGAGGGCGGATGAAGATCCTCGTATCCCCGGCTCGCTCGACAAAAACACCGTCGGGTGGGAGCGCGCTCTCGAGCGTGCGGACGGAAGTCGTCCCGACTGCCCAGACTTTCCCACCGCGACTGCGAACGGCGTTGAGAGTTGACGCCGCTTCGCCTGGCAGCAAGTACGACTCCTCGTGCATCACGTGCTGCGCCGGGTCTTCCACCTCCACCGGCTTGAACGTCCCGGCTCCAACATGCAGCACGACATCGGCGCGCTCGACGTCTCGCGCTGAAAGCGACTCGAGGAGACCGGGAGTGAAGTGCAGCCCGGCTGTGGGCGCCGCGACAGAGCCGGGCTCGCGGGCGTAGACAGTCTGGTATCGCTCTTCATCCGCCGGCTCGTCCTCGCGAGATATGTATGGGGGAAGCGGCACATGACCGAAGCGTGCGATCGCCTCCTCGAGCGGCAACGGCGACACCAGTCGCACGATGCGGGTGCGGCGCTCGGTTGTCTCGAGGATCTCGACTTCGAGATCGGGGCTTATGAACACGCGCCGGCCCGGCTTGAGTTTTCCGCCAGGGTGCACCATCGCCTCATACCTGTCGTCCCCCAGATGTTTCAGCAGAAGAAGCTCGGCCGGCGCTCCCGAATCGCGCGTTCCGAGGAGCCTGGCGCGGAACACCCTCGTCGTATTCACGACGACGACATCGCCTGACGGAATCATCGAGGCCAGATCGCGGAACCTCAGGTGCCCTATCTCGCCCGACGCGCGGTTGACGACCATTAGCCTGCTCTCATCCCGGCGGCCGGCGGGAGTCTGCGCTATCCGGTCGGGCGGAAGGTCGAAATCGTAATGACTCGTGAGCCGGCCGTCAGGCATCACTGCTTTGTTCCGGCCGGCGATGGTGAAACGTCGTCAGGCCTGAAACAGCGAAGGCTGTGCGGGGTTTCCGCCGGGCAGGGTGAAGCCGAAGTGCCTGTACGCCTGAGCCGTCGCCATGCGGCCGCGCGGGGTCCGCTGCAGGAATCCATTCTGCACGAGGAAAGGCTCGTACACCTCCTCGATCGTGCCGGCGTCTTCACCAACTGCCGCGGCGATCGTCGAGACACCCACTGGGCCGCCGTCGAACTTCTCGATTATTGTCTTGAGTATCCGGCTGTCCATGTCGTCGAGCCCGAACTGGTCAACATCGAGCAGCTGCAGCGCATCCTTGGCGATGTCGCGCGTGATTCGCCCTCCCGATTTCACCTGCGCGTAATCCCTTATGCGGCGAAGCAGCCGGTTCGCGACACGCGGCGTTCCCCGCGACCGGCAGGCGATCTCCTCGGCCCCGCCGTCGTCGATATCGACTTTGATCACTTCCGCGGTCCGCCTCACAATCGTCTCGAGGTCGCTCGCCGGATAGAAGTTGAGCCGCTGCTCGATTCCGAAACGGGCGCGCATGGGCGGTGTCAGCATCCCGAGCCTGGTCGTGGCGCCGACCAGCGTGAACTTCTCGATCGGCATCGTGATCGTCTGCGCCTTCGGTCCCTCCGACAGCCTGATGTCGATGCGGTAATCCTCCATCGCCGGGTACAGGAATTCCTCTATCACCGGCCTGAGGCGATGAATCTCGTCGATGAAGAGAATGTCACCTTCGCGAAGGTTCGTCAGCGTCCCGACGAGGTCTCCGGGTTTCTCGAGCGCGGGGCCGGATGTCGTCCTGATATTCACGCCCATCTCGCGCGCGATGAGCTCGGCAAGCGTCGTCTTGCCAAGCCCGGCCGGACCGAAGAAGAGAGTGTGATCGAGCGGGTCGCGCCGGGAGAGGGCGGCATCTATGTAGATGCGCATGCTCTCCTTCACCTTCGGCTGGCCGATGAACTCGGCGAGACGTTGGGGTCGGAGCGACAGCTCGACGACCGACTCGTCGTCGAGAATTTCCGGGGTCGTGATCTCAGCGCGAGTCATTTACCAAATATATCCCGAAGCGCGGTGCCGGTGCCGGCCGGAATCAGCCGCACCGTCCGCCGGAACGATGGGGCAAAAGCACGATAAACGAAAGGAGAGAATCCGGCCGCTTGCGCATGCACGGATGCAGGCGAATCTTGCTCCAGTGGAAACCGCCGTTCAACCAGATACAGATTTCCCGAATGAGCTTGCCTCGGGTCTCGACGACGAGCCGGGGCCTGACGCCATGCGGATGGCGCATGAGCTCGCTGAAATGTTCGGGCCGGCCGCCATTGCCGTCATTCATTACGGATCGCGCGCGCGCGGGGATGCCCGAGCCGACAGCGCCTACGACTTCTTCGTAATCGTCGACAGCTACAGGGCCGCGTACGATGCCGTCACCCAGGCGGTCAAGCTGCGTGTTAGCGCGCGGACCGCGACCGGGCTTGCGCATGTCCTTGCGCCGAACGTTCACGCGCTGCCGCCGGTTCCCGACGGCGGCCGCCGCAACAAGTGCTGCGTTCTGACGATTCGCGAGCTCCGGCAGGCCGCGCGGCTCGAGGCCTCCGACCACTTCGTAATCGGGCGGCTCTTCCAGCAGCTTCAGCTTCTCTGGACGCGGGACCTTGCAGGCGCAGGTGCGGTGCGCGACTCGCTCGTGGAGATACGCGCAGGCACGTTCGAGTGGGGACGGTGCTACCTGCCCGAGACCTTCGACGTCGAGACATACTGCCGGACACTCCTCGAGACTTCGTTCGCCGGCGAGATCCGGCCCGAGGGCGGAGAGCGCGCCATAGACCTGCTTCGCGCGCAGCACGACTTTCTACTCGAGGTTTACGGGACGCTGCTCGACAACCTGGCGAGCACCGGCGTGCTGGAGCGGGTGGGAACCGGGTACCGCCAGGTCGTGCCGCTCGCTCCGCGAATGCGCCGCCGCTGGGATCGCTATTTCAAGGTTTCAAAAGCACGCGGGACGCTCAGGTGGGGCAAGGCTGTCGTGCAATACGATGGATGGCTCGACTACATCGTCCAGAAGATCACGCGCCACAACAACGTGAACGTCGAGCTCACCGAGCGGGAGAAGAAGTATCCATTTATCTTCCTCTGGCCGAAGATCTTCCTGTTCTTCCGCGAACGCTCACGCTGGGAAACAAGGCGATGAGTCAGGTCGAGACTGGCGCAATCGTGCTCGTCGCAGTGCTTCTCGTCACGATGCCGGTGTACGGGTTCGTTTCCCGCGGACGGGCGATCGACGCCGACGTCGCTCGAAGGCCGACGACGATCCTGCTCGGCTACTGGGTGCGCGACTGGCTGATGTGGATCATCCGCCCGCTCGAGTCGGGGATGGTGCGGGCGGGAGTGTCGCCTGACGCGCTGAACCTGATCGGAGCCGGGTTCGGCGCAGGCGCAGGAGTCGCGTTCGCGTACGGCGAGCTCGCGCTCGGAGGGTGGCTTGTCCTTCTCGGAGGCGCGGCAGATATCTTCGACGGGAGGATTGCCCGTGCGAGAGGGATTGCGACTGAGCGCGGAGCGTTTCTCGATTCGACGCTCGACAGGTTCGCGGAGACATTTGCATTTGTCGGGCTCGTCGCTTTCTTCGCCGGAACTCCATGGGCCGCCGCGACAACCGCGCTCGCGCTCGGCGCCTCGATGCTCGTGAGCTACGCCCGAGCCCGCGGCGAAGGTCTCGGGATCGACTGTCGCGGTGGAATAATGCAGCGAGCTGAGCGACTCGTCCTGTTGGGGCTCGCGGGAATATTCGATGCTCCCATTGCGGCGTGGGGAGGGTGGCAGCCGGGATATCCGATCGCGCTGGCAGTTGCGGCGATCGCAGCGGGGGCGCTCGGTACGGCGGTCTATCGCACAGTCATCATCGCGCGCGAGCTAGGGGATCGCGGAGGGTCATGACATTCGCCGGGCGGCAGGTTCTCGTAACAGGAGCTACCGGCTTCGTCGGGTCGGCGCTCGCGTCGCGCCTGGTCACGGAGGGTGCGCGGGTTTTCGGGCTGAGCCGCCACGGCGCCGTACCTAAAGCCGGGATCGAATGGCTCACCGGCGACCTCGAGGATGCAGAGCGGGTCATTGATGTCACGAGAGGAGTCGATACGGTCTTCCATGTCGGGGGAATGGTCGGGCACTTCGGCGACCGCGATAGATACATGCAGGTGAACGTCGGCGGCACGCGCAACGTCATCGATGCGTGCAGGCGAAACGGCGTGAAGACTCTCGTGTTCACAAGTACCCCGTCGGTAATCGCCGACGGAACCGGGCACTTCGGCGTCGATGAGACCCACCCCTACTCGAGGAAGTTCGAGTCTCCGTATTCCGAATCGAAGGCAGTTGCCGAAAAGATCGTAAGGGAATCGAATACGGGGGCGTTCAGGACAGTCTGCATCAGGCCACACATGATATGGGGACCCGGCCCGAGCCACTGGGTTGGCGGGCTCAGGAAGCTGTCACGCAGCCGGAGCCTGTATCAGATAGGGAAGGGCACGAACCGCGTCGGCATGACATACATGGATGATTGCGTCAGCGCGCACCTCGCGGCGTGGCGCGCTGCCGAGGCGGACCCCGCAGTCGGAGGGCAGGCGTTTTTCATTCATAGCGGGAGCCCGGTCCTGCTCTGGGAGTGGGTGCGCGACCTGGCGCGCGCACTGGGCCTCAATCCGGTGCGCGGAAAAATTCCGGCCCGACCAGCCGCTGCCGCCGCGACAGTATGCGACATGCTCGTTCGTTTGAGCGGCGGCTCGCTCCACTTTCCTGTATCACGCTACCTGATCACCGAGCTGACGACCGACCATTACAGCCGCATCGACAAGGCTCGAGCGATGCTCGGATACGAGCCACAGGTGACGGTAGCGGAAGGAATCGCGCGAATGGCCGAGGCCGAGAGGCTTTCGCGGCTTGCGGGGCAGCCGATTGGGGAGCCGTCACTCAGTACCTGATTTTGAGCGACGCTACGGCGTTTTCGAGTTCGCGCGGCGGCGGATTTCCTTCTCCTCGGCCGAAGCCGCGACTATCGCATCCATGAGCCGCCGCCCGATCGCGCGATAGACCTCGGGCGATGCAGGCAGGGCACGCTCGGCCGAGAAGTCGAGCGGCTCGCCCATGACAGCGTGAACGAGCGGCTGTGAGGAAGCGCCCTTTCCGTAGTTGGCGCGAATGAACGCCTTCGGCGAGCGCGGAAAGCCCTGGAGGAAAACAGGGAAAACCGTCGCCTTCGATTGATGGATGATCTTGCCGAGACCGGGCTTTGCGGGCATGAGATCGTAAGGGTCGCTTCCCTTGTTCCGCCCGCCCTCGGGATGGATGAAAAGGGCAAGGCGCCCCTTCAGGAGGAGGTCGGTGAGGATCTGTATAACCCGCTTTCCCCACATCGCCCCGCGCGAGCTGCGGATGACCGGCGGATACATGTTCATGAACGTCAGAAAAAAATTGACGAAGATCCCCCACGGCTTGTCGAACAGACCCTCCGTGCGTGCCGGCGCGATGAGGCGCACATTGGGCGGGATGTGCTTCATCGCACGGATGGCGACAGCGAAGTTGTCGACGTACGAGCGGTGATTCGCGCAGACGAGAATGCTTTTGTCGTAGTCAGCATCGCGCAGGCGCTCGAAGTTGTGCTCCTCGAGCAGGTTGCCGAGCAGCAGCTCGAACTCGCGCCTCGCGACATTGCGTCCGAGCCAGGTGCTTATCGACGACAACGCCGGCACCGTGTGCCAGAGCTCGACAAGTCGCACATTGAAGCTCTCGACGCGCGTGAGGCCGCTGCCGGTGCGGGCGAGGGAGGTGTTCTGTTCCGTCATCTCCTGGCGGCTGAGCGGCTGGCGGCGATCAAACCCGGGCAGAGAGAGTCGAGAGCCGCTCGGCAGCTTTCTCGAGCGTCCCGGGCTTCTTGCAGAACGCGAAGCGTGTCATCGTGTCGCCAGTCGACTGATCGCGGTAGAAGCTCGTTCCCGGAACTGTCGCGACACCGATTTCCTTCGCGAGCCACATCGCGAACTCGACTCCACGCAGATCGCTGATCCCGGTGAAGTCGGCGAGTATGTAGTAGGCGCCTTCGGGTGCGGAGAACCTGAAACCGGCCTCCGTCAGCGAGCTCACCATCAGGTCGCGGCGCTCGCGGTACTGCAGCGCCATGTGGTTGTAGTAGTCGGGACCAAACGCCATCCCGATTGCTCCGGCAGTCTGCAGTGGTGCGGGTGCACCCACGGTCAGGAAGTCGTGGACCTTGCGGATTGGCGATGTCATGCCGGCGGGAGCGATGGCGTAACCCAGGCGCCAGCCGGTGCAGCTGAACGTCTTCGACAAGCCGGAGATCGTCACTGTGCGCTCCTGCATTCCCGGCCAGGTGGCCATGACGTGATGACTCCCCGCGTAGCGAATGTGCTCGTAGATCTCGTCGGTTATCGCGATGACGTCGTACTGCTGGCACAACTCGGCGATCAATGAGATCTCTTCGCGCGTGAAGACGCGGCCAGTCGGATTGTGCGGAGTGTTGACTACGATCGCACGTGTTTTCTCGTTGAATGCGGCGCGTAACTTGTCGGGGTCGAGCCTCCAGTCGATGCCCTCGAGCGGAACGAAAACCGGCTTTGCCCCCGCGAGGATAGCGTCGGGGCCGTAGTTCTCGTAGAACGGCTCGAAGATCACGACCTCGTCGCCCGGGTCGACGAGCGCGAGGAACACCGCTGCCATCGCCTCGGTCGCTCCGCATGTAACAGTGATCTCGCGGTCGGGATCGAAGTCCATCTCGTACCACCTCCGGTACTTCTCGGCGATGGCCAGCCGAAGAGCTGGAGTTCCCCACGTTATCGCGTACTGGTTTATGTCGCCCTGGATCGCCGCGCATGCCGCGTCCTTCATCGGGTCGGGCATTGGAAAGTCAGGGAAGCCCTGGGCGAGGTTTATCGCGCCGTGCTGATTGGCGACGCGAGTCATTTCGCGGATGACTGACTCGTTGAACGTCGAGGCTCTGTGGGCGGTCTTGATCATTCTCTGCGTGAATGGGTGCGGCTAAAGCTACTGGGACGTTCCAGCTTGCGGGAACTTCGTGGAAAGGCCTTGCATGAATCCCACCCGAGAGATATATTATGGTATATACCAAGCTGGCGAGGGTAGAGTGGAAGGTGATTTCAAGAAGGCGAGCCTGTTCATGAACGGGAGGAGCCAGGCGGTCCGGCTTCCCAAGGAATTTCGTTTCGAGGGTACTCACGTGTATGCAAGGAAAGAAGGAAACAGGGTGATCCTGTCTCCCATCGACGACAGGTGGGAGCGTTTTCTCGCGGCGTTCGGATCAGCGCCGGATTTCCCCGACCGGGATGAACCTCCGATGCAGAACCGCCCGGAGCTCGACGCGTGGTCGGATGCATCTGATTGACACCTGCATCTGCATCGACATCCTTCGCGGATCATCGCCGCACGTTCCAGCACGGTTTCGTGCGGCGATGGATTCGGGCGTGGCAGTCTCCTCCATAACGGCGGCGGAGCTGCACCACGGTCTCGCAAAGGGAAGCCGGAGTGAGCGCAACCGCATTGGCCTCGAGAATTTCCTGGGATCCGTCAGAGTGCTGCCTTTCGGGGCGAAAGCCGCCGAGGCCTATGGGATCGTGAGGTATTATCTCGAGCACCGCGGCAACGTGATCGGTCCTTACGACCTGCTGATCGCGGCGCATGCAATCGCCGAAAATGCCGTTCTCGTCACGAGCAATACCCGCGAGTTCAAGCGTGTGCCGACGCTCGAGCTCGATGACTGGCGCTGAGCGTAGCCCGGTTCAGCGGCCGCCGAGCTTCGCCAGTGCGGACCTGATCAGCTCTGCTGCCGAGAGCCCGCTTCCGCCAGCATCGAGCGCCGCGCGAACGCCTTTTTCAGCATCCGCGTTCGTGTAGCCGAGTGAGACGAGCGCGCGCAGGGCATCTTCCGACGCGCCGCCTGCCGGTTTTGGTGTGCCCGGCTCGTCGCCCCCGATAGAATCGAGTTTGTCGGCGAGGTCGAGAACCAGCCGCTCCGCCTTCTTGCGACCAACTCGCGGGACACCCTGAAGTGTCGGAATGTCCTTCTCCCGTATCGCACGCACGAGCCGTTGCGCTGACAGTGCCGACATCATTCCGAGTGCCAGCGCCGGACCAACTCCGTTAGCGGTGAGCAGCTTCTGGAAAAGCCGTCGCTCGAAGACGTTCGAGAATCCGAACAGCTGCCACCCGTCTTCCTTCACCACCAGATAAGTGTGAAGCGAGATCTTCTCTCCCTGTTTCGGCAGCGTCTCGAAGACACCGAGCGGGATCTGGAGCTCGTACCCGACTCCGCCGTCCGTCATTATGTCGACTCTGTCGATGTCCTTCGATGCCAGCGTGCCGATGATTCGCGAGATCAAGCGGGGCTCCTGAGGGCGGGTCGCTGGCCGGGCGCGTTCACTTCGTCGAGAGTCGGAAGCCTCGCGCCGAGAATGTGCGCGAGCGCGGCTGCGACGCCGTCCGAGGCATCGGCGGGCTCGGGTGAAGTCTTGAGGCGGAGCAGGCGCATCACCATGAACTGAATCTGTTCCTTCGTTGCCGCACCGGTTCCGACTACAGCTTTCTTTATCTCAGCAGGCGAATATTCCGCAATCGCAATTCCGGCGTTCACGCCGGCGAGAAGGATCACGCCGCGGGCGTGGCCGAGCACGATCGTAGTTCTCACGTTTCGCGCGTAGAAGACGTCCTCGATCGAGAGCGCATCGGGGCGATGACGCTGGATCAGCTCGACAATTCCCGCATGGATCTCCTGAAGACGGGCCGGCAGGGGGTCCCGCGGCTTCGTGCGAATCACCCCGCACTCGATGAGTCGCGGCTGGGCCATACGTTCTCCGATCACCACGCCGTATCCGGTAATCGCTGTTCCGGGATCGATCCCGAGTACTATCAAGTTTCTATGTCACAATTCGCGGCGACTTTCTGCACGTCGTCGAGATCTTCGAGCTCCTCGAGCAGCTTCACGAGCGATTCGGCGGCAGGGCCGCTCACCGTCACGAGATTCTTCGGGATGTGCGCTATCTCTGCTTCCCTCACCTCGATGTTCTTCGCTTCGAGAGCGGTTCGCACGGCGTGCATCTCAACCGGATCCGTCGTTATCTCGTACTGATCGTCCTCGAGCTTGAAATCCTCGGCGCCGGCATCGAGCGCCGCTTCGAGCGCTTCGTCTTCCGGATACTTCTCCGACTCGAGATAGAGAAGCCCCTTTTTCTCGAACATCCATGAAACCGAATTCGCGGCACCGAGGTTTCCGCCGCCGCGCGAGAGCTTGTGGCGCACTTCGGCAACGGTACGGTTGGGGTTGTCGGTCATTGCGAAGATGAGTATCGCCACGCCGCCGGGGCCGTACCCCTCATAGGTGATCTCCTGGTACTCGACGCCCTCGAGCTCGCCGGTGCCTTTCTTCACCGCGCGCTCGATGTTGTCCTTCGGCATCGACGCGGCTTTGGCGGTCTCGATTGCGGTACGGAGGCGGGGATTCCCGGCGGGATCGCCGCCACCGAGCTTCGCCGCCATCGTTATCTCGCGGATGAGCTTCGTGAAGTGCGCGCCGCGCTTGGCGTCAGCCGCGGCCTTGTAGTGTTTTATCTGCTTCCACTTACTGTGACCAGCCATTTCTTCGCTTTGTTAGAGAAAACCGGTAGCGCGAGCGACCGTCACTTCGCCGTGGCGCCCTGCAACTCATTCGCCAGGTCATCGATCTCGGCGACCGACGGCGAATCGAGCTGAGGTCCTGC
>JBPPMU010000120.1:0-4046 GCA_051306215.1 Gemmatimonadaceae bacterium
CGAATGAAAACACGTTCGACGACTTTCCGGCGGCACTCGAAGACCAGGACGACGATCTGCCTTTCTGAGGGTTAGTGACCCGCGGGGCCGGCTGGGAGTCAGAAGCTTAGCGAAAACTCTCGTGCCGGCCCGGGAATTACCGGGCCTGGTAAAATCCGATTATCGCGGAGCCACTGATGCAGGTCCCCCAAGCTGCTTTTCCCCGCTGTACCGTCCGGTTCGGCTTTGCTCTTGCCGCCACGCTTATCGTGGCCGCCACCGCAATTCCCGCGGGCGCCCAGACGCCCGATACGACCTCTGGGCCAAGAAAGCCGTGGCCGACGCTGATTCCGGTCACAGCGGGACCGGACGAGGTCACGCACGTTGTGAAGCGGGGAGATACGCTGTGGGACATAGCCAAGGCATACCTCAAGGATCCGTTCCGGTGGCCGGACGTTTTCCGCCGCAACACTGACATCGTCGAGAACCCGCACTGGATATATCCGGGCGAGACGATTCGCATTCCGGTGACAGAAGTCAGGCCGGAAGTGCTTGCCCGTGTTGCGACTACGCCTGCTCCGAAAGACGACCGGACTGTGTTCTCGACAGATCCGACCGCATTCGGCGAGCGTATGATATCCGATGGCCAGGTGCTTGGCCGCGGAATGACCGGTGGAGTCCCGGTTGGCGAGATAGAGGCGGCGCCATACGGCGCGCGCCGCGGAGGGCCAGCGGGGAGTGGCCGCCTCGCTGCCGCTTACGACAGGCCGGGCATCCTCGCTTCGGCCGGCGGCAGGCGTTTCCAGATAAGGGACAGGATTTTCGTCGACCTGCCGCGCGGTGCTGCCGGCCGGGCTGGCGAAGTGCTGCTTGCATACAGGCTCGGCCCCGTGATCGGCGATGACGTTCAGGTGGTGATTCCGACAGGGCTGCTGCGCGTCGAGTCGCTCCAGCCGGGTCAGCCCGCTCTTGCGCGCGTTTTGCGCCAGTTCGGGGAGATTGCGCTCGACCAGCGGGTGATCTCGCTCGAGACGCTTCAGCCGTCCGTCGGCAATCCGGTTTCGGTGCCGCCCGGACCCTCGCAAAGAGTGATTTACATAGACAATGAGACCGTCCTCCCGTCGATCCAGAGTTACGTGATCCTGAGCTCGAATCCCGGTAGTGGAGTACGCGTAGGTGACCAGTTCACGCTGATCGACGACACAGTCGATCCGCGTTATCCCGCCCCGCCGGTTCCTGCGGCGGTCGGCGAAGTCGTCCGCGTGACGCCGAACGCAGTGACGGTGATAATCGTGGATCAGGAGCAGCCGCGGATCTTCACCGGAATGCCGGCGCGACTGACAGCCCGGGCGCCATAGCCCGAGTCACCGAGGATTTCGGGCCGAGGACATTGCGGCCTCAGGACTCGGAGCCATTGCAGAGTCGCGACTAATTGAGGATTGCGGGCAAGGGGAGGAGAGTCCTCGATAATCCTCAGTTCTCACTTAGTCGCGACTCTGCAATGGCCGATAGTCCTGAGCCCGCAAAGTCCTGAGTCCTGGGTCCTAAATCCTGAGCTTCAGGTATGAGGGTGGAGGGCTTCCTCTACAAAAGGGCTGTGTGATATCTGTGATCGCCTTAGATTACCGCGATCATGACAGTGATCGCTTCTCCATCAGCGCCCCGTGTGCTAATCACGGGTGGTGCCGGTTTCATCGGCTCTCATGTCGCCGACCTTTTCATCGCCGAAGGTTACTCCGTCGAGGTCCTCGATGACCTCTCGACCGGGAGTAGCAGCAACGTCCCCGAAGCCGCGCCCCTTCACAAGACGAGCGTCACATCTAAGGATGCCGCGAAGATAATTGCCGAGGGAAACTTCGACGTCATAGTCCACCTCGCGGCGCAGATAGATGTGCGGAAAAGCGTAGCAGATCCCTTGTTCGACGCGGATACGAACATCGTTGGGACCCTCAACATCCTCGAGGCAATACGGGCGAGCGGCCGAAAGACCCGCGTCGCCTTCACGTCGACGGGCGGAGCGATATACGGCGACTTAAACACGCCTCCGAACCTCGAGAATTATCCCAAGGAACCGGAGTCGCCTTACGCGATCTCGAAGCTCGCGGCGGAATATTATCTCGCCTATTACGGAAGACTCCACGGCTTCGAGCACGTCTCGCTGCGTTTCGGCAACGTATACGGTCCGCGGCAGGATCCCCACGGCGAGGCCGGTGTAGTTGCCATCTTCTGCAATCGAATAATCGAGGGAAAGCCGCTGACAATTTTCGGAGACGGGCTACAGACCCGCGACTACGTATACGTCGGCGACGTCGCGCGCGCCGTGTTTCTCGGCGCCACCCGCGACCTTCCGGCACCCGGGCGCGTCGATGCGCGGGCGTTCAACGTCGGGACCGGGATCGGGACCTCGGTTGTCGAGCTCGCTCGCCTGCTCCAGGAAGCGGCGGGAAGCAGTGTCGGAGTCGAGTTCGCCCCTAAGCGCCCGGGCGAGCAGCAGGAGAGTTTCCTCGATGCTTCAAAGGCGCGCGAGGTGCTTGGCTGGCAGCCCCAGGTTTCGCTCACCGAAGGCCTCACTGAAACCTTCGCCTGGGCGGGGCTGAGCGGGGCAGCAAATCGCGCATGATTCACCAGATGATTCTCCAGATCTCAGGAGCGCTCCCATCCACGCCGTGGGAGCTCGTTTCCTACTCGAGCACGCCGACGAAAGTCGTGCTGCTGATCCTCGTCATCCTTTCGTTGATAAGCTGGATGATAATGGTGGCGAAATGGCGAGAGTTCGGGCGGGCGGAGGTACATGGCCGTGCGTTCATGGTTCAGTTCGAGCGCGCCCATACACTCGACGAGGCCGCGGAAATCGCGAGGCATGCGCCGGACAGCCCGCAGAAGGGTGTTCTCACACGCGCGCTTCGATTCATCAACGAAACGACGCCTGCTCTCGCCGCGAGCGGCGACAGGCGGGCTCGCCTGAGTGCGTCCCAGGTCGAAGCGCTGAGACAGGTCCTCGACTCGGAGAGTGGCGCGGTCCGCGACGCCCTCGGTCGTTTCGTCGCGACTCTCGCCACCATCGGGTCGGCCAGCCCGCTCATCGGACTTCTCGGAACTGTGCTCGGAATCATCGAGGCTTTCATTGGAATCGCGACGAAGGGCTCGGGAAACCTTGCAGCGGTCGCGCCGGGAGTCGCTGAAGCGCTCGTAGCGACTGCTGTCGCGCTTTGTGTGGCAATTCCGGCCGTGTTCGGGTACAACATTTTCGCGCACAGGCTCAACCGGTTCGATGGAGAGCTCGACGGCTTCGGCTCTGAGCTCATCGCGCTAATGGTACGCGAGGGACGGATCTAGTGAGAAAACGCCGGCAGCGACTGGAGTTCAATGCGGACATCAACGTCGTGCCACTCATCGACGTAATGATGCTGCTGATGGTGATCTTCATGATCACCGCCCCGATGATGCAGGGCGGAGTCGACATATCGCTTCCCCGCGCGGAGGCACGGCCACTGGATCCGAAGAGCGGTCTGGTCGTATCGATCGACAAGTCGGGGGCGATCCACGTTGACGAGATTGTGCTCACGTTCAACGAATTCCGCACCACGTTCAGCGCGCTCGCGGCGAACAGGGGCCAGGAGGGCGTCTATCTCCGGGCGGATGCAGGAGTTCCATACGGCTCCGTCGTGAGGGTGCTTGCGGTGATGCGGGCAAGCGGGACCGGCGATGTCGGCCTCGTGGCCGAGCCGGAGGAGGAGAGGTAGGAGTGAGGCGCAGCGAGAACGCGCACCTCAAGGGACCGATGGGAGTGTCGCTGGCGCTGCATCTCACGCTTGTCGCGCTCGTGATGCTGGGAACGCGGAAAGGAGAGGAGATCGCGCTTCCGCCGGTCTACAAGGTGAACATCGTCGCTGCCCCGGCCGGTCCGCGCGCGATCGGCGTAGTCCAGCCCGAGCCAGCGACAACACCGCCCGCAGCGCCTCCTGCCGCGGCGCCGCCTCCACCCCCGCCGCTGCCCGCGACACAGTCGGCTGTTCCCACCACGAAGGTCGCTCCGCAATCACAGTCACGCCGTGCCACGCCGACTG
>JBPPMU010000121.1:0-22173 GCA_051306215.1 Gemmatimonadaceae bacterium
TTCTCACCCTCTCGGTCGAGAGCCGCATAGCGACTCTCACCGTCAATCGCCCCGACAAGCTTAACGCACTCAACGATGCAACGATCGCCGAGCTTGGCGCCGCCATCGATGAGGTCCGCTCGCGTGATGATGTCGGGGGACTCATCGTCACAGGCGCCGGCCGCGCCTTCGTCGCGGGGGCGGATATCTCGGAGCTGGCAAGCCAGACTCCGTCCGTCGCGAAGGCAAGGGCGCAAACGGGGCAGAATGTCTTCCGGCGTTTCGAAACCTCGCCGAAGCCGGTCATCGCCGCGGTCAACGGGTTCGCCCTCGGCGGCGGGTGCGAGTTGGCGCTTGCCTGCCACATACGGATCGCGTCAGACAAGGCGAAGTTCGGCCAGCCCGAGGTGAAACTCGGCACCTGTCCAGGTTTCGGGGGCACGCAGCGGCTTTCCCGCCTCATCGGCAAGGGACGCGCGATTCAGCTTCTGGCGACAGCGGAAATGATCGATGCTGCCGAGGCGTACCGGATCGGCTTGGCTAACAAGGTGGTTGCCGGCGATGACCTCATGGCAGCTGCGATCGAGATGATGAATTCGATACTCGCCAACGGTCCGCTTGCGGTGTCGCTCTGCATCGAAGCCGTCGACCGGGGACTCGAGATGTCGCTGGAAGAGGGACTCGTTCTCGAGGCGAATCACTTCGGCCTCCTGGCGTCATCGGAGGACATGACAGAGGGAATGAAGGCGTTTCTCGACAAGCGCACGCCCGAGTTCCGGGGGAAGTGAGCGAGGATCACGTACGGCTGAAGCGCTTTTCGGCCCGGAACTTCCGCAACTTCGAGAAACTCGATCTCGAGCTGCCCGGGCCGGGAGTTGCGGTTATAGGCGAGAACGGACAGGGAAAGACGAACCTGCTCGAGGGCATATACTACCTGCAGGTGCTTCGCAGCGTCCGCGGCGCGCGCGACCAGGACCTTGTCCGTTTCGGCGCTACCGGTTTTCACATTTCAGGCAAGGCAGAATCGGGCGGCGTCCGCGAAGTGGGAATAGGGTTCGAGCTGTCCGGCAGGAAGAAAAAAGTCGTTGTGGACGGATCTGTCGCGGCGCGCCTCACCGATGTTTTCGGCTCGATCCCTTCTGTGATGTTCTCGCCCCGCGACATCCAGCTCATCGCCGGTGGTCCTTCCGAGCGGCGCCGGTACCTCGATCTCGTGCTTGCGCTCACATCACGCGGATACCTGGCTGCGCTCCAGACCTACAGGGCTGCGCTGGCCCGGCGCAACGCCGCACTCCGGGAAGCGGCGCGCACCGGCGATGATTCAGCCGTTGCAGTGTGGGAGCCGGCGCTGGCTGAGCATGGCGCCGTGCTTGTGAGGGAGCGCGCGTCGTGGGTCATGGGGCGGGCCCCGGAATTCACGCGACTGTCTGCCGCGATAGGCGAGGAGGGGGAATCGCGAATCACCTACCACAGCGCGATCGCGCGCGAAGCAGATGCCGGAGCGGCTCTCGAGGCAGCATTCGCGCGCCAGCGCAGGCACGACATGCGGCGCGGCGTCACACATTCGGGGCCCCATCGCGACGATCTCTCGCTGACATTGAACGGAAGGGATCTCAGGGTGTTCGGGTCAGCCGGACAACAGCGAACTGCCGCGATCGCGCTCAGGATGATCGAGGGCGCAACGCTCCGCGAATCAAGAAACCTCGCGCCCCTTCTTCTGCTAGACGATCCGTTCGCCGAGCTCGACCAGCGGAGGTCGGAGCGGATCCTCGGCTTGCTTCAGGACGCCGGGCTGGGCCAGACAGTTCTCGTCGTGCCGCGCGCGAGCGACATTCCGGGCGAGCTGCTCGCGCTCGAGCGGCGGCGCATCCACGCTGGAGTCCTGGAGGGCGCGGCGTGACTGAGAAAAAGCGGAAGCCGATGCCGCTCGCTGATGCACTGAGCGGATTTCTTGCCCGGAGCGGGCTCGCCAGGAGAGTCAAGCAGGCCAGCGCTGTTGATGAGTGGCCCCGGGTCGTGGGCCCGCAGATCGCGGCAGTCACGAAGGCGCTTTCAATCACTCCTGACGGGACACTTTTCGTAGCGGTTTCGACGCACGGGTGGATGACCGAGCTGTCCCTGATGGAGCCGCAGCTCCTGCGAACGCTCAACTCGGCGGAGGGCCGCCCGCCGATCCGGAAAATACGGTTCCAGCTGCGCCGTTAAGTTCTTGTAGGGTAAGGGTTTAGCATATGAGGAAAGAATTGCGCAGATCACGTTTTGGCGTTAGATTATTCAATCTGCCGAACTGATGGTTTTCGGGCTCCGTTCGGTCCCACCTTTCGATTGATTTTCCGCATACATGGCGAAGACAGCAACCGCTCCAGACACGCGTTACGACGCAGGTCAGATACAGGTCCTGAAGGGCCTCGACGCCGTGCGCAAGCGGCCGGGAATGTACATCGGCTCGACGTCGTCTCGCGGCCTTCATCATCTCGTTTACGAAGTCGTTGACAACTCGATCGACGAAGCGCTTGCGGGTCACGCGAAGCAGATACGGGTGACGATTCATCCCGACGATTCGGTGACAGTCACCGACGATGGCCGCGGGATTCCTGTCGACCTTCATCCGACCGAGAAAATTCCCGGTGTCGAGCTCGCGATGACGGTTCTTCACGCCGGCGGAAAATTCGACAAGAACACATACAAGGTTTCCGGCGGACTTCACGGCGTTGGTGTGTCAGTCGTCAACGCTCTCTCGGAGCAGCTCAAGGTCTGGGTGAAGCGTGACGGCAAGGAGCACTTCATGGACTTCGTGCGCGGTTACACCCGCACGAAGCTCAGCATTCTTGGCAAGTGCGGGAAGGAGAGCGGCACGAAGGTGTGGTTCAAACCCGACCCGGAGATCTTCACCGAGCTGCGCTACGACTACGACACTGTGGCGAATCGCCTGCGGGAGCTTTCATTCCTCAACAAGGGCGTGGAGATCCACCTGCAGGACGAGCGTGAGGGGCAGGAGAAGACTGAGGTCTTCCTCGCAAAGGGCGGGCTGAGGGAGATGGTCCAGTTTCTCAACGCCAGCCGCAAGCCGCTTCACAACGAGGTCGTCTATATCGAGACGTCGCGCGACGATGTCGAGATCGAGGTCGCGTTCCAGTACAACGACGGCTACAACGAGAATGTCTTTTCGTTCGTCAACAACATCAACACACACGAAGGCGGAACTCACCTCACCGGGTTCAAGTCGGCGCTCACGCGCACGATCAACGCATACGGCTCGAAGAACGCGACGAAGAAAGGCGGCGACACGACTCTTTCCGGCGACGACGTCCGCGAAGGGCTCACCGCTGTCCTGTCAGTGAAAGTCCGCGAACCGCAGTTCGAGGGCCAGACCAAAACGAAGCTCGGCAACTCCGAAGTGGAGGGCGCCGTCAAGACGGTCGTCAACGAGATGCTCGGCGCATACCTCGAGGAGCATCCCCGGGTCGCAAACATCATCATCGAGAAGGCGGTTTCCGCGGCGCGCGCGCGTGAGGCAGCGAGAAAGGCCCGGGATCTGACAAGGAAGAAATCGGCGCTCGACATCGGCAACCTGCCGGGCAAGCTCGCCGACTGCTCGCTCAACGATCCTTCGCTCTGCGAGATCTACCTGGTCGAGGGTGATTCGGCAGGCGGATCGGCGAAGCAGGGGCGGAACCGCGCCTTTCAGGCGATCCTCCCGCTCCGCGGCAAGATCCTCAACGTCGAGCGCGCGCGAATAGACAAAATCCTCGGCAACGAGGAGATAAGGACTATCGTCACCGCGATCGGCGCCGGAATCAAGGAAGAGTTTACAGTCGAGAACGTCAGGTATCACAAGGTGATCCTGATGACGGATGCAGACGTCGACGGAGCGCACATCCGTACGTTGCTGCTCACTTTCTTCTATCGTCAGATGCCCGAGCTGATCGAAGCAGGCTACATCTACATAGCCCAGCCGCCGCTCTATCGTGTGGCGAAGGGAAAGGACGAGTACTACGCCTACGACGAGAAGGAGCGCGACGATTACATCACGCGCCTCGGCAACGGCGAGGGCAAGTCAACCGTCAACATCCAGCGCTACAAGGGACTCGGCGAGATGAACCCCGGCCAGCTATGGGCGACCACGATGGATCCTGAGACCCGGACCATCCTCAAGGTCATGATGGAGGATGCAGTACTCGCCGACCAGACGTTCCAGACGCTGATGGGCGACGAGGTCGAGCCGCGAAGACTCTTCATCGAGCAGAACGCGAAGTTCGTGAGTAACCTGGATATCTGAGCCGGGCCAGCAGTCGTAGCGCCTCTCGACGCGACACCACTCCTGTGACGTCTTCTCCCTGGGGCAGTCAAGACATAGCGAACCGCCGACAACGGTTCGCTCATCCTTCACGCTCGTGGAGCAACTTTGCCAGAGAATTTCCGGTTTCGCGCGGTTGCAGTGGCGGCGGCGCTGTTTTTCAGTTTTGTCGGATCTGCATGTTCGCCTCGGCTCAGCGCCGAGGTCGTGACTGAAGCGGTTCTCACGACTGCCCCATTCAGCGGCGCGCTGGCGGTGATTGTCCCGAGGACACTCGACGCGGAATGCGACAAGCTTCCTGCTTCGCAGGAGTCGGAGGCGTGGACAGTACTCGTGAACGCAGGTTTCATGGTCACCAGCCCGGAGGGAAAATCATCCTGCGCGCTGGGTCTCACGGATCGCGGATCGAAGAGAAAATCATTCGGCCGTATAGTCACAACCGATTCCACGTATGTGGTTCCAGTCGGCGGCATCGGGACGGACCTGCCGGAGTACAGTGAAGCGGGGAATGGAGACAGCGTAACCGTGAGCTTCACCTGGAAATTCTATCGTTTCCGCGGAGTCGAAGGCCTGTTTGCGCTCGAAAATCTCCCGCAGCGCGCCGGTGGGGTAAGGATCGCCGACGTTCCTCCAGCCGGCATCGCGAGCGCGACCTTTCGCCGCCACGACGACTCATGGAAACTCGAGGGGTGGAAGCTGGTTCGGTAGGCCGCCTTCAGCCGCGCTTGCTGCGGCCGCCTTTCGCTAATAGTGTGAGCGACACGAGATGAGTCACTCACCGGTTGTCCATCCTGACCTGATCCACCCAATGCCCGGGTCCACCCCCGGGAACGGACCACGGGTCCGCACGTCGGATCGTTCGATTCCCGCCGACGTGTTGCGCGAGGCGTCTCAGCGTATTGGACTAATGGCGCTCCTGGCGGCAATCCTCTGGATAGTCGCGAACATCCTCTGGCATGCCACATGGCCAGCGTTCCATCCCGGCCAGCCGAGGCCGGGGCTTCGTGCTCCTGACGCGATCTGCGCCGGCGCTTCCCTCGCCTCGCTCGCCCTTTTTTTCTATATCCGCCGCTCGAAGAGATGTCCCCAATTCTTTCTCAACCTCGGGCTCGGGTACATGGTGCTCACCTGCCTCGCGATCGGGCTGGTTCTGCATTGGGGTCTCCCGGCGAATGAGCCGCTCCTCCCGGCGATAACGTGGATCGGCGTCGTGATCCTGATGTTCGCCTCCGTCGCGCCGAACGATCCTCGCCGGGTCCTCGCCGCATCGCTCATCGGAGCCTCGATGGGTCCGGCGAGCATGGCCCTCACGCAGGTTCACTCCCTCGGCACCGCCGAGGCGCTGGGGACCGGACTATTGATGCACTACCCGGATTTTCTCCTTGCGGGAGTCGCGGCCGTTATCGCAAGGGTGGTCACCCGTCTCGGCCGACAGGTAAGCAAGGCGCGGGAGATGGGAAGTTATCAGCTGGGGGAGCTGATAAGTCGCGGCGGGATGGGAGAGGTGTACAAAGCGACACATCGAATGCTCGCCAGGCCAGCGGCGATAAAGCTCATAAGAGCCGAGATGCTTTCGGCCGGCGAGGCGGATGCCGCGGGTGTGGCCGTGAGGCGGTTTCATCGGGAGGCTGAAGCCGCGGCAAACCTGAGATCGCCGCATACCGTCGAGCTCTTCGACTTCGGGGTCACCGAAGACCAGACGCTCTATTTCGTAATGGAGCTTCTGGACGGAATGGATCTCGAGTCGCTGGTCCGCGAGACAGGCCCCCTGCCGGCAAGACGAGTGATACACATTTTACGGCAGGTCTGCGAGTCACTCGAGGAAGCGCATTCGCACGGGCTCGTTCACCGTGACATCAAGCCGGCGAACATTCATCTTGGCAGGCTCGGGATTCGATATGACTTCGTAAAGGTCCTGGATTTCGGTCTCGTGAAGTCGGTAGCCAAGGACGATTCCCAGATTTCCCTTGCGACCGCTGTCGGACGCACGCCGGGAACCCCATCGTACATGGCCCCGGAAATGGCACTCGGCGAGACGGTCGATTCACGCGCCGACATTTACGCGCTGGGGTGCGTTGCCTATTTCCTGCTCAGCGGGAAGCTCGTATTCGACGCGGAATCGACGTTCCAGATGATCGCCAGGCACTTGAGAAACGAACCCGTTCCGCCATCGCTGAAAGGAAACGTTGAGATCCCGGCCGCGCTCGAGTCGATCGTGCTTGAATGCCTGGCGAAAGATCCCGGGGGCAGGCCGCAGAGTGCGAAGGAATTTTCTGAAGCACTTGCCTCCCTCCGACTCCCCGAGTGGAAGCAGTCAGAGGCGGCCGAATGGTGGGCGGCTAATCAGCCAGAGCTCGCGCCCGGCGCTTCTCCTGAAGTCAGCAGCCCATCCGCCGGCTTGCCTGCTGCAATCCGGCCAGTGGTGCCAGCCGCGACCGCATCGCGCACCTGATCGGCCAGACGCGAGATGAGCTCGCGGAGCTGCGTTTCCCGCTTGCTCGCGATTCGGCCGAAAATGGCGCGCGAAAGCGCGTAAAAACCACCAGCCACCACCACCCAGGCAGCACCGGCCAGGGCAGCTGAGCCGACCGTTGCCATCACCGCGCCGACGGTGAGCCCCGTCGTTCCACCCGCGCCTCCGGCCAGCATTCCCGCGAACAGCGGACCGGCGACGTTCCGCAGCTCCTCTTCCACCCTGATCGTCGTCACGCCGGCGCGGGAGATGATGCTTATGTCGACGCTTCGCCGGCGCGAGTTAGTTCCGCCCCCAGCAGGCGTCGCCGTCCACGCAAGCGTGCGGCCCAGCACGCTCGGTACACCGTTGTCCCCGAACGTCCTGCGCATTTCGTTCACGAGTGCCTCGTAGTCGTCCGGGCCTATCTCTCCATCGATGACTCGCTCGAAAACGATCCGCGTAGGTGCGCCCAGCCACGGGTTCGGCCTGATGCTCTCGGTGTGGTGGTCGATCCCCTGCGCGGCGCGCCTGATAAGACGGGGGTCGATCCCAGCCTCCCTTGCGATCTGTTCAATCTCGGAGAGGCGGAGGGTGTGCCCAGGGTCCTGTTCGGCCTGTTCAGTCTGCTGGAGCTCGGCAGCTCTCTTGATTATGAGAGCTACCTCCTCGTCGTTGAATTGCCGCGCATCTGACTGGTCTGTCATGTTGACGAATGTAGGCGCGCGGAAACTCAGTTGCTATCGTCCTGTTCCCTGGCGTCGGTTCAGGCCGGCCTCGCCCACTCGGTCATTCCCTCGGAGGAGATTCTGGCTGCAACCAGAGGCAGCGTTCTGGCGGGCTCGTCACCGATCGTAATCGCTTCGGACAAGACCTCGAGGCCATGTCTCGCGTCCCGGTCGCGTCGCGCGTGGATTCGAGCCAGCACATCTCCGCGGCTGACGGCAATACCCGGCTTCGCGGTAATCACGAAGCCGACACCGGCATCTATCTCGTCCTCCATCGTCGCCCGACCGCCGCCGAGTGCGATGATTCCGTGGCCGACAGTGCGGGGATTCACCTCGACTACGAATCCATCCCGCCCCGCGAGACAGTCGAGAGTCAAAGACGCTGACGGCAGCACCGACGCATCGTCGACGATTCTCGCATCCCCGCCCTGCGCCTCGACGATCTCGACGAACTTCGCCAGTGCCTTTCCCGATGCGATCGACTCCCGCATCATCACCCACGCGTCAGCATCGGAAGCGGCGGATCCTGCCATCATCAGCATCTCCGCGCCCAGCGCAAAAGTGACTTCCATCAGATCAGCTGGCCCGTTGCCCTTCAGCGCATCGATAGACTCCGAGATCTCCAGGGCGTGGCCGCACGCGAGACCGAGAGGCCGGTCCATCGCTGTCAGAAGCGCGACGACGGGACATCCCCGATCTTCACCGAGCTCGATCATTGCCCGCGCAAGTGCCGTCGCTCTCTCCGTATCAGGCATGAACGCGCCGGAGCCCTGCTTCACGTCAAGCACGAGGGCGGTCAATCCCTCAGCGAGTTTCTTGCTCATTATGCTTGCGGCGATGAGCTGAATCGCCTCGACCGTCGCCGTCGCATCCCGCAGCGCGTAGAGCTTGCGGTCGGCGGGCGCGATTTCTTTCGTCTGCCCTATGAGCGCGCAGCCGATCGCCTCCACCTGCCGCGCAGCGTCGGCGAGCGAAAGGTCCGTGCGAAATCCGGGAATCGACTCCAGCTTGTCGAGAGTCCCCCCAGTGTGCCCCAGTCCGCGTCCTGACATCATCGGGACCGCAATACCGAGGGAGGCAATGAGCGGCGCCAGAATTATCGAGACCTTGTCACCCACGCCGCCTGTGGAGTGCTTGTCGACTCGGGGAACATCGAGATGCGCGAGATCGAGCCGGCCTCCGCTCCCGATCATCGCATCAGTCAGCGCGCTCGTCTCGCCGCGGTCGAGCCCCCTGAAGTAAACTGCCATCAGGAGCGCCGACATCTGGTAGTCAGGCACCTCACCATTCGAGTACGCCGCGACGAGCTCGTGCCACTCTGATTCGTCGAGCCTACCTCCGTCGCGCTTTCGCTCGATTAGCCTCGGAACGATCATATCACACCCGCCAGATGGCCGAAGCCGGCTTCACGGTGTAACTGTTCTGCATAATCTAAATATACGGAATGCCCGGTATTTTCTTCGGTACATTCTTGGCGTCGAGCGCCAGGGGAACTGATGCGAATCATCACCACTCTACTGTTCTTCACACTTGCGGCTGGCGTCGCGGACGCCCAGTCTGCCCGCGAGCACATTCTCCTCGGCGACAGGGCGTACGAGGCGATGGAGGCCAGATCAGCATTACGGCATTTCGAGGAAGCGCTGGGGGTCGATCCGCGCAACTACGAAGCCCTGTGGAAGGCATCCCGGTCCGCTGTCGACATCGGCTCGGGCCCAGTCGAGGCGAGCAGCGGCCGCACCCTCTTCACCTCGGCCGAGCGGTACGCGAGGCGCGCTGTCGCAGTCGAGCCCGGCGATGCCGAGGGATACTTTTCGCTTTCGAGGGCGCTGGGAAAAACCGCTCTGACCCAGAGCGCGCGCGGACGCGTGAGGTTCGCCACAGAGATCAGGGCGAGCGCGCTCGAATGCCTGAGGATCAAGCCCGACCACGCCGGTTGCCTTCACGTGATGGGTATGTGGAACGCGGAGATCATGCGGCTCAACAGCCTCACGCGGATGATCGCGAAGAACATTCTCGGTGGGAGGGTTTTCGGGACGGCGTCGTGGAAGGAGGCGATTCGCTACATGCGGGCCTCGGTTGCCGCCGAGCCGGTGAGGATCGTCCACCGCGTGGATCTTGGAGAGATCTACTCGGATACCGGTGACAAGGTGGCAGCGCGGGCGGAGTTCGAAACGGCGCTACGGCTGCCCGCGACAGACGTCAATGACCCGGGGTACAAGGCGCAGGCACGCGTTTGGCTTGACTCCAACCGAGCCCCCTGACGTCAGCTGTTTCCGACTTTTGCCTTGTGGAGCAGGACTTCGTTGCGGCGGGCCTCCATCTCGAGTGACTTCCGCTTGGCGGCGGCGGCCCTCCTCAGCTCCTTGCCAAGCCTGGCCCAGACGCCCCTACCGGGGCGAATACCGCCAACCCGCCTCTTGATCGACCGGCGGGTCTGGTACCCGCTGTCCGGGGCGAGGAGCAGGGCTACACCTGCTCCAATCACTGTCCCCACAATCATTCCGACCCCGAGCAGACTCACGGAGCGAATATCCCTTACGTTCCGGTAGGGGCGTCCACTGGGTTTTTCGACCGTACTCGCGGTCTCCTGATCAGTCTCGGGCATGTCAGCGGCAGTCATTCGGGGTGGCGGTCGGTATGGGTGGTAAGGTATTTGCTTGCATCCTACGAGATTGCAATACCCATGCGAGGTCAAATGAGCGAGTCTGGTAAGATGATTCTGCTTGTTGAGGATAATGAAGACAACCGGATCGTTTATTCCACCATTCTCAAGCACTTCGGTTACGAGGTAACCGAAGCCTGGAATGGCGAAGAAGGTATAGCGAAGGCGAGGGCATCCAGGCCGGACCTGATACTGATGGATATATCGATCCCGATCATCGACGGCTGGGAGGCGACTCAGGTCCTGAAACACGACCCCGAGACGCGCCACATCCCGATAATCGCGCTGACGGCGCATGCCCTGGCTTCAGACCGGGAAAAGGCATTCGAAGTGGGCTGCGACGGTTACCTCGCCAAGCCATGTGAGCCAAGGGCAGTCGTAGCGGAGGTGCAGCGATTCCTCGGCCGCAACAATGGCCACTGAGGAAGCCGGCAACACTAGCACGAAGAGGCAGATTCTCGTTGTCGACGACCACGAAGACAACGTAGAGGTTCTGCGCGCGCGACTCGAAGCGCGCGGATACGACGTGCGGGGCGCCAACAGCGGCCAGGAAGCGCTCGACATCATCAGAGAGTGGACACCGGACCTGGTGCTGCTCGACGTGATGATGCCTGACATGGACGGGCTCGAGGTCGTGAAGCGGCTGAAGGCCGACCGGAATCTGCCCTTCATTCCGGTCATCATGCAGACGGCGCTCGACTCGACGGAGCGCATGGTCGCGGGCCTTGAAGCGGGCGCCGACGACTACGTCACAAAGCCAATCAATTTCGCCGAGCTCGAGGCCCGTGTCCGGTCGCTCCTGAGAATAAAGAAGCTCCAGCAGGCGCTCAGCGAGCGGGAGAAAGAGCTGTCGATGATGAACGACAGGCTCCTTCACATCTCCCTCACCGACGGCCTGACTGGTGTCGACAACCGGCGATCACTCGAGCAGCGTCTCGAGGAGATGTTCGAGCACTCGCTGCGCCTCCATGAGCCGATAGCGTGCGTGATGTGTGACATCGACCACTTCAAGAAGGTCAACGACACATACGGCCACGCGGCCGGGGACGAAGTGCTGAAGCAGTTCGCCGAGATCCTGAGGAACGAGGCTCGGGAGATCGACCGGGTCGGCCGTTACGGGGGCGAGGAATTTCTCCTGCTGCTCCCGGGTACCGTGCTCGATTCTGCTGTCACGTTTGCCGAAAGGCTGCGACAAAGGGTCGACGATCATACATTTTCGTTCGAGGGCGGGACGCTCAAGCGAACGATGAGCTGCGGCGTCGCTTCGTGGCCGCATCCGAGGATCGCGGGACGCGAGGAGATGCTCAAGGCTGCCGACGATGCACTCTACGTCGCGAAAGAGACGGGTCGCAATCGCGTCGTGCGCTTCGATTCGACTGAATTCAACGAACACACAGAAGCGGAAGACGACGCGGATGCCGAGAAAGCAGAGTCGGGAAGTGGGGGCGGGTCAGGCGGCGCGCGCGTCGGAATTGAGGGAAATCCTTAACCGCGCGTCACACCAGTACTACGTTCTCGACGCGCCTGTCCTCTCAGACAGTGAGTATGACAAGCTTTTCAGGGAGCTTCAGCAGCTGGAGACGGAGAACCCGGCACTGAAGACTCCCGACTCTCCAACTGTGAGAGTCGGCGCACCCCCGCAGAGCGCGCTGGTGAAACACCAGCACCTGGTGACAATGTTGTCGCTCGGCAACGCCTTCGATGATGCGGAGCTCGCGGCCTGGCAGGAGCGTTTGATCAGGGTCGCAGGGAGTGACATCGCGAGCTCCGGCTACACTGTCGAGCTCAAGATCGACGGAGCAGCCGTGAGCCTCACTTACGAAGACGGCGTCTTCGTCACGGGAGCCACTCGCGGGAATGGAAGCATCGGCGAGGTAGTCACGGAGAACCTTCGCACGGTTCGCGACGTCCCGCTCAGGCTTTCAGGCGAGGTCCCCGGAGGACGGATCGAGATACGGGGCGAGATCTACATGCCCTTCGACCGGTTCGAGAAGATGAACGAGGCGAGGGTACAGGCGGGCGAGCCCGTCTTCGCAAATCCGCGCAATGCCGCGGCCGGGGCGCTCCGTCAGCTCGACCCCGCCGTGACTGCACGCCGGCCGCTGAGGTTCTACGGCTACTCCGTCGCAGGAGAAGATCCGTCTCTTCTTCCATTCAGAACCCAGTGGGGGCTGCTCGAGCAGCTCGAGAAATGGGGAATTCCAGTCGCTCCGAATCGCGAGCGATGCATTACGCTGGACGACGTCTTCGGGTGGGCGCACCGCATCGAGAACACTGTTCGCGGCAGCCTCAACTTCGCGATCGACGGAGGCGTCGTGAAGATCGACAGTCTCGCGCTTCAGGACGAGCTTGGCATCGTCGGCGGACGCGAGCCACGCTGGGCAATCGCGCGGAAGTTCGCGCCGGACATCGCCGAGACGAAACTGCTGGACATCAGGGTGAACGTTGGAAGGACCGGCGCGCTCAACCCCTATGCCATGCTCGAGCCGGTGGAAATCGGCGGGGTCACTGTCAAGCTCGCGACTCTTCACAACGAGGAACTCATTCAGAGGAAGGACCTTCGCATCGGGGACATCGTGCAGGTGAAGCGCGCGGGGGAAGTGATTCCGCAGATCATCGCATCGGTTCCCGAGAAGAGTGAACCGCGGGGAAAGCAGTGGAGAATGCCGAAGCGGTGCCCGTCATGCGGCACCGCGGTCGAGAAAGACGAGGAGGAGGTCGCGATATATTGCCCGAACGTCGCGTGCCCCGGACGGCAGCTCGAGGGCCTCGTACATTTTGCATCGCGGGGAGCGATGGATATTCGCGGCCTGTCATATTCGAGAATCGACCAGCTGATAGCGGAAAGTTTGGTTCACGATGCCGCGGATCTCTTCACGCTGTCTCGGGAGAAGCTCCTGGGCCTGGAGGGATACGCGGAAAAAGGGACTGACGCTCTTCTTGGCGCGATCGAGGTGTCGAAGGCCCAGCCGCTTTCGCGCCTCCTTGGCGCGCTCGGGATCCGTCATGTCGGGTCGATCGCGGCGCAGCTTCTGGCCCGGCATTTCGGGACGCTCGACGCACTCGCGGCAGCGACCGAAGAAGAGGTCGCCGCCGTACGCGGGATTGGCCCGATCATAGCGCAAGGTGTCGTCGCGTTCTTCCGGGAGCCGTCGGCACGCCGGCTCGTTGAGAAGCTTCGCCGGGCCGGCGTAAATTTCGTCGAGCCGCGCCAGATCGCGCAGGGGGGTGCCCTCGAGGGAAAGACGGTCGTCATTACAGGCACGCTTCCGACTCTCACGCGCACAAGGGCGACGGAGCTCGTCGAGCACGCGGGCGGGCGCGTGACGAGCTCGGTGTCGAAGGCGACAAGCTTTCTGGTGGCCGGCGAGGAAGCCGGCAGCAAGCTCGAGAAAGCAAAGTCGCTGGGTATTGAAATCATCGATGAGGCGACCCTGCTCCGGCGGATCGGGGAAGCCGAATAGCCGGATTCCTGTTAACCTTCGCAAATGGATTCTTCGACAACTCACCTGGTCGGCGTCGCGATCCCTACGCTGAGAGAGCTTCGGTCCGCTGTGCTCGCATCTGCGGAGCCGGAGGCAGCCGTCAAAGCTCTTCGCGAGGCGGGGTTCGCGGGCGGAGCTTCGATCTACGCGGCCTTCGAACGATGGATGGAGGAGACTGGCGGGGCTTCGGCGAACACCGCCGACCTGCCGCTTACCGAGTTCGGCGAACGCACTGCCGAGTTCTTCCGCGACGCAGGATGGGGGGACGTCGCCTTCTCGCAGGATGAGCCCGAGGGTGTCGCGATCGTCGACATCACCGGCTGTTGGGAGGGCACGGCCGATCCTTCACCAGGATGCCAGGTGACAACGGGAGTGCTGGCGTCGTTTTTCGGAACGATTGCGGGGTACCCGGTTGCCGTCCTCGAGACTGAGTGCTGCGCCGGTGAGGGATCCCGTTGCAGGTTCCTGATGGGGACGGCGGAGATGATGGAGTGGCACTGGGAGAGGATCGCGGGACAGGGTGACTGACTGCGGTCTGCGGACGTACTGCGGACCCCGACTGCGGACTACTGCGGACCTAGATTAATCGCGACCGACGCGCCCGACCTCAGGCGTCAGGCGCCAGGCATCAGGTTGACCTCGCATACGGAAAGAAAGCATAGGCACCGGGCTTCAGGCTGCGCCGGCTTCAAGTGCGGGGCAGGTCGGTCCGCGCCCCCGGTAGCCCGCAGTAGTCCGCAGTAGTCCGCAGTCAATGTCCGCAGTACGTCCGCAGTCCGCAGTCAGTAAATAAGCGCTGCCCGCCTACCGAGATGCTTCTATGGCCTCGCTATACGCCGGGTTCTCCACCAGTTCTCCGTCCACGATGATCTCCCGGTCCCAGGGAAGAATTATCGTGCTCTGGGTCGCCAGCGAGTGAAAGTCCGGCTCATATTCCCCGGTCTTGAAGCCGACGGCAGTGCGAACCTCACCGGCGCCAGCGTTGACGATCGCGGCGACGGCGAGCCGCATCGTCTCACCTGAATCGCATGTCTCGTCAACGATAAGCACCTTCTGGCCGCGCACCTCGGCCGGAGCGGCACCAAAAATCGCCGGCGTCTGCCTCGTTTCCTCGGCCCGGAAATGCCTGCTTATCACGATGGAGTGGAACTCACGGCCGAGCATCGCGGCAATGACTGCGCCGGGCACCACTCCGGCAGTCGCGATTCCGACGACGACGTCGGGATCGTATGCGCGCGAGACCTTAAGCGCGAGAGCGCGCGACAGCTCGCCGAAGAGCGGCCACTCGACTTGAAGAACTCCCTGCGCAGGATCGACGGTTTGTCGGCGTGGTGACATGGCATTCGGAACCTAGCTCTAAGGGTTGTTCGACGGTAGATTCGCTCCAATGTCTTTCTGGAGTCGCTTCAGCGGGGGAAAGCCCAAGAACGAGCAGAAGCGCCTCGACTACCTCAGCGAGGGCCTCGCGCTCGAGCGGCAGGGTGACTACGAGGCCGCACTGACGTCGTACGCGCTGGCGCTGAGAGACCAGCCGACCAACTACAAGGTCCTGCAGAACATGGCGATAGCGTTCTCGAGGACCGGCCGGCAGAGCGAGGCAATCCGCTGCTACCGGCGCGCCCTCGAGATTCAGCCGAAGCTCTCAGGCGCCCACTACGGCCTGGCCTTCCTGCTCCTTCGCCGCGGCGAGACAAGCAACGCAGCGTTCCACCTCGAGTCGTTCCTCATGGATCCCCCCGCCCCAAGCGCCGAGGCGGATCGCTGGATCAGGCACGCGAGAGAGACCCTCGAGCGAATCCGGACAACCGATGACCAGCCGCCACCGCCCGACGAGCTCGCCAGCGGCGAGTATCCCGAGGTCACCGAATAGATGGGTGATGTGCTCGCCATCGTCAGCCAGAAGGGCGGTGTCGGCAAGACCACCACGGCGGTAAACCTCGCGGCCGCCTTCGCGCGCCGCGGCCTCAAGACGCTGATAATAGACGTCGACCCACAGGGCTCTGTCCGCTACGGAGTCGGGCTCAGGCGCAATCACGAGACCGCCGGCTTCGCCGACTACCTCAACGGGCAGAAGGCGCTGAGGGAAATAATTCTTCCCACGGCCCTTCCCTGGCTCAGGGTGATCCTGGCAGGCTCCGTCTCTGATGAAGCAGATCACGCGATCTACCAGCAGCTCATCAGCGAAACCGATATTCTGCCGGACCTGCTCGAAACGGCACGCGCACGCTGTCACGTTGTCGTCGTAGACGCGCCGCCGGGCCTCGGCCCGATCACCCGGAAGGTCCTTTCGGCGAGCCAGCACGTGATCGTGCCGTTGCAGTGCGAGCCGCTGGCGCTCCAGACCACGCCGCAGATTCTTCGCGGAATTCAGGACATGGCGTCGATGAACGACCAGCTCACGCTCGACGGCATCCTGATGACGATGTTCGAGCCGGGGAATCCGGCGAGCGAGCGGGTGGTCGACTACGTGCGCCGGCATCTTCCGTCCAACATTGTTTTCCCGATCGTGATCCCGCGGACAATCGCGACGACTGATGCCTTCGCCGCCGGCCAGCCGGTGGTGCTGCGAAGTCCCGCCGATCCGGCGTCGCAGGCGTACATCAACCTCGCGACCCACCTGGCCGACCGGTTCCTGTGAGCCGCGGCGCCCCCGCCCTCGGCGTCGCTCTCGTCGCCGGTGCCATTTTCCTGGCTTGTGTCGATATCCCGACCGGCGCCGACGACCTCCTTTCGTTCAGCATCGATCCGCTCGGTTCCCCGTCGGTCGTAGTGGGCGACACGCTTCGCGATTCCGCGGGCGTAGCGACGCCGCTGTCGGTCAGCGCTTTCAACTACATCGGAGAGGAGGTCGAGAACGTCGAGGCTCGCTTCAGGGCACTCGACGCGCGGGTGACAGTAGACAGTGTCGCCGGGTGGGTGGTCGGGGACAGTGCAAGCACGACTTCGTCGAGAGTTCTCGCGGCAGTCGACGGCTTCACCGGATTCATCACGATCCCGGTTGTTCTGCGACCTGACACGATCCTCGGCGTCAACGCGAGCGACACTCTGTCTTATTCGCTGACCGATTCGACGGCCAACGTATCGGACCCAATGGGTGTGCGAGTGCTCCATGGCCTGACCACCACTGACAGCGCGGTTCGATCGTACAGGGTGTCGTTCGACATTGCTGGCCCGCAGACGCCGGAGCTGGCACGGCTCGTGAATGACGCGGGGAGGCCATCATCAATCGACACTACCGATGCCTCCGGGCAGGCAACGCGACGAATCCGCGTGGACGTTTCCCGCCTCGTGTCACTGACCGACTCGGTGATAGTGTCGGCGACCGTCAAGTATCGCGGCGAGCACGTCCGCGGAAGCCCATTGCGACTCGTTCTCTACCTCAGGCCACAATGATGACGACATCAGCCGAAATCGAAGGCCTCACCGCGAGCGGCGGCCCCGCACCCGAGCCGGGCACTCTCAACGAGATATTCTTCGACGCAGTGGAGCGATTCGACAAGCCTGATGCGCTTCAATTCAAGCGGGGTTCACAATACGAGAAGCTTTCGCATCGGGAGATACTCCTCAGAGTCAGGCACTGTGCACTGGGACTCGGGACACTTGGCCTCAAGCGCGGCGACCGAGTCGCCATTCTCGCTGAGAACCGCCCGGAGTGGGCGATCGCCGACTACGCGTGCCTCACGATCGGGATTACCGACGTACCGCTTTACCCCACGCTCCCGGCCGACCAGATCGCGTACATCCTCAACGACGCAGGTGCAGCCGCGATCTTCCTGTCGACTCCCGGGCAGGCCGCCAAGATTGCATCGGTCAGGTCGCAGGTTCCGTCGCTGACACATGTCATCAGCTTCGATCCCGTCGGCCCCGCGGCCGACATGACTCTCGAGGAGCTCGAGCAACGAGGTGCCGCCGCCGAAACGCCGCAGACCCTCGCCGATTATAGAAAGACCGCCGACAGCGTCGAGCCGGACGATCTCGCCACCCTCATCTACACCTCGGGAACGACCGGAAATCCCAAGGGCGTCATGCTGACGCACAACAACATCCGCTCCAACATCGAGGCGACGCGCTACAAGCTTCCATTCGAGGGGAACGACGTATCCCTGAGCTTCCTTCCGCTGTCGCACATCTTTGAGCGGATGGGTGACTACCTGATGTTCGCAACCGGAAGCTCGATCGCCTACGCAGAAAGCCTGGACACAGTTCCGGTAAACATGGTCGAGGTGAAGCCCACGATCGTTTTTTCGGTTCCGCGCCTCTACGAGAAGATGTACGCCCGGGTTCTCCAGAACGCTCTCTCCGGAGGATTCATCAAGAAGAGGATTTTCTTCTGGGCGAGAGACGTCGCCGAGAAGTGGGCGGACGTGAAGCTCGCGGGCGGTGAGCCCTCCGGCCTTCTCGCGCGGAAGTACGCCATCGCCCAGAAGCTCGTCTTCTCGAAGCTCAAGGCGAGGACAGGCGGACAGCTCAGGTTCTTCGTCTCCGGCGGAGCGCCCCTCGCCCCCGAGATCAACAAGTTCTTCTACGCCGCCGGCCTGATCATCCTCGAGGGATACGGCCTCACCGAGACTTCCCCGGTAATCGGCGTCAACACGCCGACCGATTTCCGGATCGGTACCGTCGGCCGCCCGGTCGCGGGCGTCGAAGTGAAGATCGCGCCAGACGGCGAGATCCTCACGAGGGGGCCCGGGGTGATGAAAGGTTACTACAATAATCCTGAAGCAACTGCCGAGGCGATCGACGCCGACGGCTGGTTCCACACGGGCGATATCGGTGAGCTCCGCGACGGCTTCCTCGCAATCACTGACCGCAAGAAGGACATCATCGTGACCGCAGGCGGCAAGAACATCGCGCCGCAGCCGGTGGAGAATCTCGTCAAGACGAACAAGTTCGTCAGCCAGGCCGTGATGCTCGGGGACAAGAGAAGATTCCCGTCGATGCTGATCGTTCCGAACTTCGAGCAGCTCGAGCAGTGGGCGAAGCGAAAGAACTTCATCTGGACCGACCGCGCGCAGCTGATCCGCATGCCGGCTGTGCACTCGAAGATGGAGGAAGAGGTGCTCGGTATGCTCGGCGGGCTCGCGCAGCACGAGAGACCCAAGAAGATCGCGCTGCTCGAGAACGACTTCTCGCTCGAAAAGGGAGAGATGACCCCGACGCAGAAGGTGAAGCGCAGGGTCGTCGACAGGAATTACAAGGACGTGATCGACTCGATGTACACCGGCGGCTAGCGCGGTGGCACTCTGCCCAGGGCGACGAGCGGCGACGGAGTTTCACCGACGACGTTTCTATCGTCCCGGGCGAGCTCAACGAAACGCCCGGCCGCCAATGTTGCCGCAGGTGCGACGATTCGCCCGCCGGGCTTGAGCACTCGCAGAGCTTCGCCAATCGCCTGATCGGAGGACGACTCGACAACGATTCCGTCGAGTGACCCAGGGGCAACCGGCAATCGGCTGCCCGCCGTGACAATCCCGACCCGTTCGCTTTCCCCTCCCGGCCCGAGCGGATTCGCAACGATAATCCGCGCTCCTGTCAGTTCGGCGATCGCGGGAGCCGTGGCTCCGGACGAGCCGCAGAGCGCAGCCACCGAGCCCGGCCGCGTCAAACCGAGCATCGCTGCGACTCGCATCGCTTCATCCGCACCGGCTGCGGACTGCATTTCATCACTCGAAGCCGGGGCACCCGCGAACTCCGCCACTCCTGCCCGTATGAGGTATGTCGCCAGACAGACCGGGCAGCCGAGCTGCCCTTCCATGACGAAGCGCTGCTCCATCTTCGTGAACGCAGCGACGAGCCAGCTGTCCTCGTGCTCGGCCGGGCAGCGCAGGAGGTCTATCAGCTCGATGAACATTCAGCCTTGCGTGCTGAGCCCGAGCTCATCGAGCGTCGGAAAAAGAGTGTCAACCGCGCCCGTTGTGAGCGAGATGGAGGAACTCATCCCGCGTTTTCGGATCGTCGCGGAACACGCCGCGAAGCGCGGAGGTTATTGTCTTCGAGTTCTGCTTCTGCACTCCGCGCATCATCATGCAGAGATGGTACGCCTCGATGACCACGCCGACGCCAAGAGGCTCGAGGACTTCGCTGAGCGCCTCGGCGATCTGCTCGGTGAGTCTCTCCTGGACCTGGAGGCGCTGCGCGAATACATCGACGATGCGCGGAAGCTTCGAGAGCCCCACAATGCGGCCATTGGGGATATAGGCGACGTGAGCCCTTCCGTAGAAAGGCAGCATGTGATGCTCGCACATCGAGTAGAGCTCGATGTCCCGCACCATCACCATGTTCGCGTGAGATTCCTCGAAGAGCGCGTCACCTATCACCTGCCGGGCATCGCGTTCGTATCCCCGCGTCAGCCACTTGAGCGATGCAGCGACCCGCGACGGCGTCTTGAGAAGGCCCTCGCGGTCCGGGTCCTCACCCAACAGCTCAAGCTGCCTGCGAACGAGCTCCTCGAGGTCTTCTCTCGTTTCGTCTTCGCCGGACATCCGACTCCCCGTGTTCAAGTCACTCTCCGCCGTATTCGACGTAGTGGTTGTCTGTCTCCCAGAGCACCAGGCGCATCAGCCGCGCCGGCTTCAGTGCCGGCGCGAGAACACCCCAGAATGCGACGACGATGTTCTCCGATGTCGGTATCACTCCCTGCATGAACGGTACATCGAGATTGAAGTTGCGGTGATCCACCGCGTCGATCAGCTCCCTCGCGACGACATCGCGCACTTTTCCGAGGTCCATGACGTAACCGGTCCTCGGATCGATCTCGCCCTCGACCGAAACATCGAGGATGTAGTTGTGACCGTGCCAGTTCGGATTGTTGCACTTCCCGAATGTCGACGCGTTCTCCTCGTCGGAGAGCGAAGGGTTGTAGACGCGGTGGGCCGCGTTGAATTTCATCCGTCTGGTGATTGTGACTGTCGGCATGGCAACCCGGGAAAGAAAAAAAACCCCGCCGTCACACGAAACGGCGACGGCGGAGCTGAACTACAGGAACGAAGAGGGTTTTTGAAGCCCTGTCGAATGTATGAGGCCCTCACCGCTGCCTACTGCCTTCCCCGCACTGGGGCATGACATCAGCACGACTTGTCGGACCCACCCGGAGGACTTATCGGCTCAAAAAGTGAATCTCCCCGTCCCGCGAAGATGCAACATCGCATCTCCCGACCGGCTATAATTTACGGTCGGGCAAACTTACCGTCAACGAAATTGATATGGACCTCGGGATCATCGCAGCAGTAATCATGCTTGCAGTATGGGCGGTGCTGACATTCACCACCGAAGCGCCGGGATATGTACACCTGCTGCTGACGGTTGGTTTCTTCGTCCTCTTCTGGCGGATATCAGCCCGCGACAAGAGCCGCCGGCAGGGTCGCAGGAGCAAGCCGTAACGACCGGCTCGCAATGACTCATCCCCCCGGGTATTCGGCTCCCTCTTTCGAAAGCGGCGGCGCCGCGACCGCTGTAGCCGAACAGCCGTCCCCGGTAGCTTCGCTCCGCGAGAGGCCGGTCGTAGTCACCGGCGCATCGGGACTTGTCGGGACCCATCTCTGCGAGCAGCTCTCCCGCCAGGGTTGGAAAGTCAGGGCGATCGTCCGGAATACCGGCAAGGCCGCCCAGAGGCTCGGACACCTCCCCATCGAGATCAGAACCGGCGACATCCGGAACGTTGCAGACGTGCGAAGCGCCCTCTCGGGCGCCGAATCACTCGTCCACCTGGCCGCCATCGCAATAGAGAAGGCGGGCCAGACATACCACGACGTCAACACCGATGCCACACGCGTGCTGATAGACAGCGCGAAGGCGGAAGGCGTCGAGCGGCTCGTCTACATGTCGCAGAACGGAGCTGACAGCGCTTCACCTTACGCATTTCTGCGCAGCAAGGGTGTCGCGCAGGACATGGTGCAGGAGAGCAGCCTCAAGTGGACGGTGCTGCGACCCTCAGTGATCTTCGGCCCGGAGGACGAATTCGTCAACGTCCTCGCGCGGCTCGTCAGGCTCTCCCCGCTCGTGTTCCCTCTCCCCGGTGGAGGCACCGCGCTTTTTCAGCCGGTGGCTGTCGCCGATGTCGCGCGCGCCGTAGTATCGGTACTCGGCGACGACTCGACTGTGAGACACAAGTACGGAATCGGCGGCCCCGCACCGTTGAGCCTCCGCCAGATGACTGAGCGGATCCTCATCGCGATGGGTGCATCACGATCACTTGTCGGAGTTCCGGTCGCGGTAATCCGGCCGCTCGTTGCGCTTGCCGAAAGGATGCTTCCAAATCCGCCCGTCACGACCGGCCTTCTCGATCTTCTCGAGATCGACAACGTGATCGAGCCGAACGATCTGAAGGAGCGACTGGGCATCGATCCTGTGCCCTTCGCACCTGAAGAGCTGACTTACCTCCGCAATATCACCGCGTCGGCGGCGATCGGGTCGCTCTTCCGGAAACCGTGAGGCGGTCTCAGATCTCCCAGTTGGAGAGGACGATCCCCGCCTCAGGCACCGACTCGTGATAGCCGTCGAGGGTCATCCTCAGGTCTGACCACCTCACGCGCGCGCCGCGCCCGATGAGTCGCCTGAACGCAGCCGGATAC
>JBPPMU010000122.1:0-2749 GCA_051306215.1 Gemmatimonadaceae bacterium
GTGCGAACCACACGCTCCATGTACGGCAGACCTCCAACCGGACCGGGCGGAGTGCGCGGTGTGTGCTGCAGATACGTCATGAGAGTGATGAAGTCGCCTGCATCGGCAAGCGCCTTCAGGTCATACGCACCGACGAGGTAATCCCACAGCCACATGTGGAACTCCGATGCGTTCTGCAGATCGCCAGGATCCGGATACACTGCGATCGAGATCTTCATGCCGTTGGCATGCAACGCGTACGCGGCTTCGCGATAGAAGAGCGATAACGAATCACGGTCGCTCACGTGTATCTGCTCGAAGTCGAACTGCCACCCCCAGAAGCCGTGCTGCTTCCCGAGCGACACCATCGATGCGATCATCCTTCCACGTGCGGCAGAGTTGTTCACCAGCTTGTGGAAAAGCTCGAGGTTCCAGCCCGGGTTTACTATCAACGGCATAACCGGAACGTTGTGCTTTTTTGCAATCGCGAGAATCGATGCGGGCACCTGGCCGGTCAGGTTTCCTTCCGCATCGACGCGATAGCTTTGCGGGCCGGCGATGGAGATACTGCGCGCATTCTTTTCGAAGCTGGCGATGGCGTCAGGCGAACTGGTGACGTAGAAGAGCCGTTCGCCCCCGGGTTGCTGGGATGCCGCCACGGCGGGCACCGCAAGCAGAACGGTGATCAGGAGGGCGATAGTGCGCTGCATCCGTGACCGGGGTTACGCGATGAACCACGGTGCCAGCACCAGGCTTACGATCGACATCAGCTTGATGAGGATGTTCATCGAAGGGCCGGACGTGTCCTTGAACGGATCGCCGACTGTGTCACCGACGACCGAAGCCTTGTGCGCGTCAGAACCCTTCCCGCCGTAGATCCCGCCCTCGATGGCCTTCTTGGCGTTGTCCCACGCGCCGCCGGCGTTGGCCATGAACAGCGCCATCATGACGCCGGTCACGGTCGCGCCGGCGAGGAAGCCCGCGAGCGCTTCAACGCCCAGCAGCTTGCCGACGATAACGGGAAGAGAAACGGCGACGACACCCGGAACGACCATCTCGCGCAGCGCTCCTTTCGTCGAGATGTCGACGCACCGCGCCGAATCCGGCTTGCCGGTCCCTTCCAGCAGCCCCGGGATCTCGCGGAACTGGCGCCGCACTTCTTCCACCATCTTCTCGGCGGCGCGACCGACTGCTGTCATAGTGGAAGCTCCGATGAAGAAGGGCACCGAACCGCCGACGAACAGTCCGATCACGACCATCGGGTCGAGCAGATTGACGCCGGATTCGCTCAGCCCCACGGCGGACGCATAGGCGCTGAACAGCGCCAGCGCAGTAAGCGCGGCGCTGCCGATTGCGAAGCCCTTGCCGATCGCCGCGGTGGTGTTGCCGAGGGCGTCGAGCCCGTCGGTGATCTTGCGGACTTCGGGGCCAAGGTGCGCCATCTCGGTGATGCCGCCAGCGTTGTCGGCGATCGGGCCATACGCGTCCACCGACATCGTTACTCCGACGGTCGCGAGCATGCCGACAGCGGCGATCGCGACGCCGTACAGACCGCACAGGCTGAAGGCGACGAAAGTCGCGCCGCAAATGAGAAGGACCGGGATCACGACACTCCGCATTCCGATCGCGAGTCCGGCGATGATATTCGTGGCCGGTCCGGTCTGCGAAGCGGCCGCGATGACACCGACGGGCCGCGACGCCGTGTAGTACTCGGTCGCAAATCCGATCGAGAGCCCGGCAACCGTACCGGCGACGATCGCCCAGAACGGGCCCAGCACGCCGTACGTGCCCCCCGTGGGCATAGTCTGCGTGAAGGGAAGGCTGATCGTTATGATGTACGCAAACACCAGAAAGAGAACGGCGGAGATAATCGTTACAGTGCGCAGGGCGGTCGCCGGGTTGCCGCGCGAAAGCACGCGCAGGGCCGCGATTCCGACCAGCGAAGCGAACAGGCCGGCGACGATGTACGCGAACGGGAGAACCATCGCGACGATCTGCGACTCGCCGATGATCGCGGCCGACGTGGCAGCGATCGAGATTGTCGCGATTACCGACCCGACGTAGCTCTCGAAGATGTCCGCCCCCATGCCGGCGACGTCGCCAACGTTGTCACCGACGTTGTCGGCAATCGTGGCCGGGTTCCTCGGATCGTCTTCCGGGATTCCCGCCTCCACCTTGCCGACCAGGTCCGCGCCGACGTCCGCGGCCTTGGTGTAGATGCCGCCGCCAACTCGCGCGAACAACGCGATCGAGCTCGCGCCCATCGCGAAGCCGGAGATAATCTCGGCGAAAATGCGCGGAGTGCTGCCGCTCGCATCCGCCCAGAGCAGGGCGAACGCCGCCCCGATGCCGAGAATGCCGAGCGACGCGACGCTGAGACCCATCACTGCGCCGCCATTGAACGCTACCTGCAGCGCCGACGCCTGCCCACTCGCGCGCGCGGCCTCGCTGGTGCGCACGTTCGCACGAGTTGCGGCCTGCATCCCCGCCAGCCCGGCGAGAATCGAGCAGAAGCCGCCGCCCAGATATGCCATCGCTGCACGCGTGCCGATCGCCCATGCGAGCAGCGCCGCGACCAGGAACAGGAAGGGCACGAGCACCATGTATTCGCGCTTGAGAAACGCCATCGCGCCTTCATGGATCCTGTCGGAGATCTCCTGCATGACCTCGGACCCCGCCGATCGGGCGATGATGGAGCGATACACGAGCAAGGCGGCCACGAGGCCGACAAGCCCGATCGACCACGCGGATCCGGCGAGATTCACCCAGC
>JBPPMU010000123.1:0-4866 GCA_051306215.1 Gemmatimonadaceae bacterium
CAGGACCTACGTCGGCGGGTCGCTCAGGGTGGGGAGATTCAGTGAGCAGGTCTGGGGAGATTCAAATGAGCGTGGTCAACGCGCGGTGGCGCGGCCGTGGCCGGGGGGTGCGGCATGAGCCCGCTGCGCACGGCGTTGCGCGACTATCTGCAGATCCGGCGCAGCCTCGGCTTCAAGCTCGAGTCCGATCAGCGGCTGCTGGAGGACTTCATCGGCTTCCTGGAGCGGGCCGGCACCACTCGGATCACCACCGACCAGGCGCTGTGCTGGGCCAAGCAGCCCAAGGACGCGCGCGCATATCACTGGCGCAAACGCCTTGGGGTCGTGCGCCTGTTCGCCCGGTACCTGGCGACGATCGACCCCGACACCGAAATCCCTTCCAAGGACCTGCTGCCCGCGACCCGGCAGCGGCTGACGCCCTACATCTACTCGTCGGCCGAGATCGCTGCGCTGATGGGCGCGGCCCGGGCACTGACACCGCCGCCGCGCGCGGCGACGTTCGAGACCCTGATCGGGCTGCTGGCCGCGACCGGCCTCAGGCTCGGCGAGGCGCTCGCACTCGACCGCGAAGACGTCGATCTCGACACCCAGGTGTTGCGCGTGCGCGGCAAGCAGGGCAAGCAGCGTGAGGTGCCGCTGCACCACAGCACGGGCGAAGCCCTGGCCAGATACACCGGGGCGCGTGACCGCTGCTGGCCGCAGCCAGACACGGCTGCGTTCTTCGTGTCCAGGCTCGGCGTGCGGCTCACCGTGGCGGCGGTCCACAACACGTTCCCCAAGCTGATCCGCGAGGCCGGCCTGGAAGGGCGCGGACATCGGGCACGCCCCAGACCACACGACCTCAGACATACCTTTGCCGTGTCCACGCTGCTGGATTGGCATCACGCCGGCGTCGAGGTCGACCGCGAACTGCCGCTGCTGAGCACGTATCTCGGCCATCAGGACCCAGCGAACACCTACTGGTATCTACAAGCGACGCCCGAGCTGCTCGCGCTCGTCGCCAAGCGGCTTGACGGCATCCTCGGAGAACGACCATGAGCGCGCTCGCCCCGACACTCGAGGCGTTCTTCACCCAGCGTCTGATCGCCCAGCGAGACGCGAGCCCTCGCACCATCGCCGCGTATCGCGACACCTGGCGGCTGCTGCTCGGCTTCGCCTCCGAACAGACCGGCAAGCAGCCCGTCCGGCTCGACATCGCCGATCTCGACGCACCACTGATCAGCGCGTTCCTCGACCACCTCGAAACCGAGCGGGGAAACAGCCCACGCACCCGCAACGCGCGACTGGCGGCGATCCACTCCTTCTACAGATTCGCATCCTTGAGGCACCCAGAGCACGCGCAGACGATCGCAAGGGTGATCGAGATCCCACCGAAGCGCCTCACCCGCCCGCTGATCTGCTACCTCGACGAGCACGAGATCAAGGCGCTGCTCGCTGCGCCGGACCGCACCAGCTGGTACGGCCGGCGCGATCACGCGTTGCTGCTGGTAGCGATCCAGACCGGTCTGCGCGTCTCCGAGCTGACCGGACTGCGAAACCGCGACATCAGCCTCGGCACCGGCGCTCACGTCCGGGTCACCGGCAAGGGCCGCAAGGAACGCTGCGCGATGTTCACCGCCGAAACCGTCGCGGTGTTGCGCACATGGTGTCGCGAACGCAAAGGCGAGCCCGACGGTCCTGTGTTCCCAACCCGACGCGGCGGCGCGCTGACCCCGAAGGCAGTCGCGTGGCTGCTTGACAAACACACCAGCATCGCAGCGAGCACTTGTCCGTCGCTGGCGAGCAAGCGTGTCACGCCGCACGTGCTTCGCCATACCAACGCGATGCTGCTGCGAGCCGAGAACGTCGACATCCACACGATCGCGTTGTGGCTGGGTCATGAGAGCACCAAGTCCACAGAGCCCTACCTGCATGCCGACAACAACCTCAAGCAGCAAGCGATCGAACGCATCGCCCCCACCGGTGCACGACCCGGCAGATACCGGCCCTCCGACAGCCTCATGGCCTTCTTGGAAGGGCTGTGATTATCTGCAGGGTGATCGACGGCAACACCCCATCACAGCGACGGAATCTGAACCTACGAACCGTCCACTGCGGATAACCGCCTACTGGAGATAGGCCGCCTTATCGGAAGCTTCCGAAACGCGGCATAGCCGAACAGTGAGTGGATCGCTGCCAGGCGCGCGTTACGGGTTCGTGCGGTGTTCTGGCGCTGCTGCTCCAGGTAGGTCAGGAAGGACCCGATCATCGGGCCGTCGAGGTCAGCGAAGTCAAGCTGGCAGGGCTGCTTACCGGTTTGGGAGCAGGCGAATCTGATCAACAGCCGGATGCCGTCTCGGTAGGCAGCCACCGTCCGTCCACTGGCATGGCGTTGGGCCGCGAGCCGGTCGGTGAAGAAGGCCTGCAGCGTGGGGGCGATGCTGGTCATGACGGCTCTCCGAGCAGTTGTTCCAGGCGCCCGGCGACACGGGAGAACAGCTCCGGTGCCGCCTGCAAGTACCAGTAGGTCGAGGCAGGGTTGGCATGACCCAGGAAGGCTGAGAGCAGCGGGAGCTTGGCGTCGACGTCGGTGCCGTCTTCGTACCAGCGGATCAGTGTATGCACCGCGAAGCTGTGCCTGGCGTCGTGCAGCCGCGGACGGCATCGTGCGCCGCGTGGTTGCAGCCCCGCCCGTTGGACCATCGCCCGGAACGTCGGATGCACCGCCGAGGGACACAGCCGGGTGCCCCTGATCGATACAAGCAGACTGGGCGAGGCGGGTGCCGCGATGGCACGCTCGACGGTCCGCCGATACGCGCCCAGCGCGTTCACGGTCGTGTGGTGCAACGCGATCTCGCGGCTGCTGCGGTTCTTGCCATGGCCGACGATCAGGGTCGAGGTGTCCGTCTTCAGGTCGCCGCAGTCCAGCGCGATCGCCTCGCCGAGGCGTAGCCCGGTTACCGCCAGCAACCCGATCAAGGTGGTGTAGGTCGCGGCCCGTAACGGCGGGGACAGTGACTGTCCGGCCGCCATCAGCGCTGCGATCTCTGCCTCGGAGTACAGGTATGGCGTGAGCCGGTTGTAGTGGGCGGGTAGCAGGTCTGCGGCTGGGATTTCGGTGCCCGGGTCGATCGTGGCCAGGTACCGGGCGAACTCGCGGACCGTGCCGAGCCGCTGTCGCCACCAGATCGGATCGACGCCTTCCGGCGCGGTCGCCCATGCCACCGCGAGATCGGTGCTGACCACCTCGGCGCCGTTGCGGTCCAAGAACGCGACGAAGTCCGCGAGCAGCGCTCGGGTGCCCTTGGCCGCATATCCCAAGCCGCGGCGCAGCGTGAGGTAGTCCTCGACCGCGGCGTGCAGCCGGCTCATCGGAGGCCTCCGGGCCATGGCCGGGCAAGCTCGCGCAGCGCAGGTGGATCGACGATCGCGTACCGGGCCGTCACTTCCAGGTCGCGCTGGCGTAGCAGTTCGGCAACTTCTGGCAGCGGCGCCCCGCCGCGCAGTGTGGCCCTCGCAGCGAAGTGGCGCAGCCGATGCGACCCAACTGCCGGCAAGCCTGCTCGCCGGGCGGCGCGACGCACCACAAGGGAGACAGCGCCAGGAGTGAGCGGGCCGACCGGAGGGGTAAGGCGAAGGAACACCGACCGGCATCCGGGCGGCGCCGGTGGTCGGCCACGCAGATACGCCGCCACGACCTGGCCAACATCTGGAGGCAGTGGGACAGATTCGAGGCGTGCGCCCTTCCCGTGAATCACCACTTCGCCGCGATGCCAGTCCACATCGTCTAGACCGAGCGCGGCGACTTCTCCGGCACGTAACCCCAGGCGCGCGAGCACAGTGATCACCGCGCGATCCCGAGCGCCGCTCTGCCGGCGCGGGTCGCACCCGGCCAACAACCGGGCCACCGCGTCGGCATCCAGATCCACTCCGCGCGAACTTGCCGTCCCTCCGGCGACCCTGGGCAGCACCACGCACAGCGGCTCGGCGCTCACACCAGCGACAAACAAGTACCCCAGCAGCGATGCCAACGCGGTGACCGTCTTCTTCGACGATGCCACGCTGCCCGCACGACAGGCTGCGACTACGAACGCCGAGACGTCCTGCGCGCTCAGCTCATCGAGGCCGCCCCCGCCTGCCGGCACCGACCCACAGAACCCACCAGCGACCCGCAGATACGCCTTCTGCGTCTCGGCTGACAGGCCACGCTCTTCGCACAGGTACCGGCGATATGCCTCCAACACGCCATCGGTCCTGGCGTTCTCCTGCGAGCGGGTTCCCCGCGGCGCGGCCCCGATGCTACGCAAGTAGGTCAGCGGCAGCGTCAAAGATCGCCCCGATACCCAAGCCACACGGCCCGCGGACCGCCGGGCGACCAAGTGTCGCTCGGCGACGGCATCAGTCAGCTCCCACGGACCAAGACCCTCAGCCGCAAGCCAACTCCCAAGCACACCCCACTGCGACATCCGATGCCGGATCGACACCGACGCGAACCCCAATGCCTCCAGGAAGGCCCGGTAGCCCTCCGTGAACTCCTCCAGCACACCACGCTGTGCACGACACTGATCCATCTCCATCATCTCCTTCTGCTGGATCCGGTGATCCACCAGAACAGAGTCGACCCCAGTAGCGGCCCGCGATTATGCCGACCAGCGCGAGCGCCCCACCAGGCACGCCAGATGATCCCGGCGACCAGTCGGCATAATCCCGAACGCGGCATAATCGTCGTTATCGCGAATTCGCGATAACGACGAAGACCGCTCCCAAGTCCGCACCGGCAACAGCCCACAGATCATGGCGACCCTGCGCAGCACCGCCATCAGCCTGCTCCGACTGACCGGGATCGAGAACATCGCCCAAGGCCTACGACATCACGCCCGAGACCCC
>JBPPMU010000124.1:0-2205 GCA_051306215.1 Gemmatimonadaceae bacterium
GACAGGACAGTCGCGTTCATGCAGGACGTGCTTGCCGAGGTTCTCGAGTTGTTTCCGGGGAAGTTCATTCACATCGGTGGCGATGAGGCTGTCAAGAACGAATGGAAGGCGAGTCCGCGCGCTCAGGAGCGAATTCGCGAGCTCGGCCTAAAGGATGAGCACGAATTGCAGAGCTGGTTCATCCGGCAGATGGATACCTGGCTCACTCAGCGCGGCAGGCGGCTCATCGGCTGGGACGAGATCCTCGAGGGCGGCCTCGCCCCGAACGCGACGGTGATGTCATGGCGGGGGATCGAAGGCGGGCTCACGGCAGCGCGCCATGGACATGACGTCGTAATGGCTCCCACCAGTAATACCTACTTCGATTATTACCAGTCACTCGACAGGGAAACCGAGCCTCTCGCGGCCGCCGCGTTCCTTCCGCTCGACAGCGTCTATGCGTGGGATCCGATTCCTCCTCAGCTCGAGCCGCAGTTCGTGAAGCACGTGCTTGGCGCCCAGGGACAGCTCTGGACTGAGTACATGAAGGAGCCGAAGCAGGTCGAATACATGGCGTTCCCGCGTGCAACGGCTCTGGCGGAGGTGGTATGGACGCCGAAGGATCGTCGCGATCGCGAAGACTTCTCGGCCCGATTGGCTACGCACCTCAGGCGGCTCGGCATACTGGACGTGAATTTCCGTGCGCCAGAGCCTCCGAGGCTGTAACGGAGACGCAAGGCACCTTGACGTCACGACGTTAAAACGTCAGTTTTGAGATATGTCAAATACCAAGCGTTCAACCGTCTATTTCGAGGAAGTCCTGCACAAGGCCTTAAGGCTCAAGGCGGCCGAGACTGATGCGAGCATCTCGGACCTTGTGAATTCGGCGGTCCGTCGGTCGTTGTCCGAGGATGCGGATGATCTCGCTTCATTTCGTGAACGGGCGAAGGAGCCGCGCCTTTCGTTCGAGGACGTGGTAAAAGATTTGAAGGTTCGTGGCGAGTTATAAGCTCCTTATTACGCGAAGTGCAGCGAAGGAGCTCGAGTCCGTTCCAGTCAAGGACCGCAGCCGCATCATCGCGAGAATTCGCCGACTCGAGGACGATCCGCGTCCGCCAAGGGCAGAAAAACTGAGCGGAGAGGATAAGTACCGTTTGCGACAGGGAGACTTCCGGATTCTCTACGAGATTCAGGACCGTGAGCTGATTGTCACGGTGGTAAGGATTGGAAACCGGCGAGACGTGTACCGCCGCTGAGGCACCGCGGACTAGGGAAACTCGCATCTTGATCGCAGGATCAAAACGAAAGAAAGCATAGGTGACAGACGTCAGGCTCCGCAGGCATCAGGCGCGGGTCCAGGGGACAGGGAGGCCGAACAGCATTTCCCTTACTTCGATGAGCTGCCGTCAGCCATCGAATCCTTTTGGATCCCCCCGTTCCGTTTCAGCTGACCGCGGGGCCTGTCGCCTGATGCCTACTCAGACTGACGTCTGTCCCCTATGCTTTCTTTCGTTTAAGGCCTGACGCCTGTCATCCTGCCATTCACTCGGACGTCAGACTTCTCAGCGCTCCCACCAGCAATCTCACCTTGGCTTCATCAGTCGACGATACAGCTTCACCGTCGAGCTCGGTAGCTAGCTGCGACAGTGCTGCGTTGCGCTGCGTCCCCGACAATCCTTCAGCCCGCACGAGTGCATTGCGAACAGCGGAAATCCTGTCGCGGCTGAGTCCATTCGACCGCTCGAGCTGGTCGACGTACGCGCGTGCGAGGGCAAATGTCGGCGGCCACGTGATCTTCGGCTGCTCCTGCGGGTTGAAGTACTCGAAGCGAACCGATTTTGCCGCGTCAATCTCATTCTGCGATATGTGAGCGCTCGGAGTCAGCTCGAAGATGTCGAGTCCGCGCGCGATCTCCGAGCTGACGATGACGCCGTTGTACCAGTACGCCGACCATGACCCGCCGCTCGCCAATCTTGTAGTGTCAACCGGCCCGCGATCGAAGTAGGCGATTTCAACTGGCCGCGCAGCATCAGTCCAGTCGAAGACAGTTATGCCGCCCTGGTACCACGCCTGCACCATCACGTCCCGGCCGGGAATGGGAATGAGTGATCCGTTGTGGGCTACGCAGTTCTCCTGTGGGGTCTGCGCGGCCGGGAGCTTGTAGTAGCCCTGAAATTCCATCTGCCGGTCGCGAACGGTAAAGATCGCGTTTGCTCCCCATTCCTT
>JBPPMU010000125.1:0-8327 GCA_051306215.1 Gemmatimonadaceae bacterium
CGCGGAGCCGCATTGCTGCAGCGATAGCCATCTCGACATGGAGCAGGAGCGGCATTCCCCCGGGTACCCAGAAAAGCAGAGTTCCCTTCGATTGGTCGATCTCCCTGCCCTTTTCATATAGCTGCGCCATCCTCCGCGTGCGGTGCTCGTCGGTGTGCTTGAAGAGCGCCTGAAGCGGGGCAGGGGATTTTTGTATTGCTATGTGAGCTGCCGTCCGGGCCAGGCGGTCGAGTTTGTTGAGGGGAGAATCCATTTGAGCGGGTGAGGAGTCTAGAATGGCGCGGAGGGAATATAACGGCACCGAGGAGGGTTGATCGCTTTTAGCTACTTGCTGGTAGCTACTTGCTGGTAGCTACTTGCTGTTCGCTATTTGCTGTTCGCATTTGGTTAAGGGCGAACAGCGAACAGCGAATAGCTAGAACCTAGCCCTCGGTGATAGCCCTCGGCTTCACCATTGAATTGATCTCCGCCAGGGCCGGCTCGGCCTCAATGAGCGCCACCACGTCGCGCCACGAAAAATCATTCCGACCCCCGAGCCGCCCGAACACCTCCCGCGCGAACTCGAGATCCTCGGGGGTATCCACAGTCCATCGCCAGGAATGAAGGTTCCTCGCGGCGACAATTGGCAGCAACATGAACCTCCCGGGATTGGAATAGATGTAAACCGTCACGTGCGCGCGCTCGAACGGCTCCGTCGCTTCAGTCGCGGCACGCTCGAGCGCTGCGCGCGAGAACGCCTCGACATCGAGCCCGAGCGGAAACGACGGCTCGAGCTTGTTGCTCGCGTAGTCAACCGGCGGGTCGGCAGACATGAAGCTCGATACCACGAGGTCACACACCTCAGGGTCCACGAACGGCGAATCAGCCGACGCCCTCACGATCACGTCGGCTCCGACGACCGAAGCTGCGTCGCCGTATCTCCCGAGGACATCATTCTCGCTTCCGCGGGTCACAGTGATCCCCAGGGCGCTTCCGGCCGAGACTACCGCGTCGTCAGCAGGGTTTGTCGATGTCGCGATGACTATCTCATCTATCAGCTCGGACCGCGCCATACGCCGGACAACCCGCGAAAGCATCGTTTCGCCTGCGATATCGAGCAGGACCTTCCCGGGCAGCCGCTCCGACCCAATGCGAGCCTGGATTATCGCGGCGACGCGCATCAGGCCGGGGAGAGGTCTTCCCACTGGAGCACGTGGTCACGCTCCAGGTCACGCGCAACGCGCCTGCCTATCACCTCGTCCCAGTGCACCGGGCTCACGCCAGTCCCAGGGCGCTTGTAGGTGAGCATCGCCTCGGTCAAAGCCGTTCCGGCAGCGACGTCAGAATCGAGCACGATGCTCCGCCGTGCATTCATCCGGGATATCTCCTCTGTCTCGATCGAAGTGACAGCTGAAGTCGAGCCGATCATCGAGCCGATCCGGCCGATCGCAGCGACGAACCGCCGAAGGTCGTCGACGTCCATCGCGTGATAGTGGTCGTTGCCGGGCAGCGTCTTGTCGTGCGTGAAATGTTTCTCGATCACGCGTGCCCCGAGGAGCCAGGCGGTCGTGAGGGTCGTCATTCCCTCGTCGGGTACCGTGTGATCGGAGTAACCGACGAGAACATCCGGATATTCGTCACGAAGCGCCGTTATCATGCCGAGGTTCGCATTTTCATCAGCCGTCGGATAGTTGAGCACGCAGTGCAGGAGCGAAAGCTCGTCACACCCCGCATCCCTCAGAGTTTTCACGGCGACGGATACCTCCGCTGATGTCGACGCGCCGGTCGAGAGAACGACAGGTTTTCCGGTTCCCGCGACCTGACGGAGAAGAGGAGTGTTTGTAAGGTCGGCCGACGCGATCTTGAAAAAAGGCATCATCGGCTCGAGCAGCTCTACGGCATCGCGGTCGAACGGCGTCGACACGAAATCGATCCCGACCTCCGCGCAGTACCTCGCGAGCTCGCGGTAGTCGTCGGGTCCGAACGAATCGTACTTCTGGAACAGCTTGAACTGCGAAGTCGTCGGCTCCTTCGAGAGATCCCAGTACGCCGGGCTGTGCTTCGATGCAAGTGTTTCCGCCTTGTAAGTCTGGAACTTCGCGGCGTCCGCCCCGCCCTGCTTCGCCAGATCGATGAGCTGCTTCGCCAGCTCCAGCGACCCGCCATGATTAACTCCGATCTCCGCGATCACGTACGGGGCCGTCTTCTCCGTCACGACCCGGCTGCCGAGCCGGAGCGCGCGCGCCTCAGGCATTTCCGTTCACCTTCTCCTGCCCGTGTTTCGCCTCGAGTTGGTTGAGGTAGCCGTTCATCGCCCCGTGGTCGTTCGTCATGTTCTCGTCGTGGCGGCGGTAGCGATAGAGAGGCAGTGCGACGCGGTGAATGTTGTGTTTCTCGAGGAACCGTATCCTCAGGTCCCTGTCTTCGTGAAGCAGGAACTCCTCATCATATAACCCGAGCTCGACCAGCTGGTCGATCCTGAACATGATTCCGCAGCCGATCGGATTCATCTCACAGTTCATGCGCTCTATCACCTCGTCGTTGTTGGAGACGAGGTTGTAGTCGCACGCGACTGCATCGATCGCGGGATTGAGCGACAGGTGAAGCGAGAGAACGTTGAGGTATTCGTGGTGCACGTAGTCGTCGCCGTCGATCCTGACAACGAATCGCCCGCGCGCCGACCTGATACCGATATTCAGAGAGCCGGGAAGGCCTTTCCGCTCCGGATTGTTGATCAGGCGTATCTCGTTCTCGAACAGCTCGAGAGCAAAACGCGTCTGGTCGGTGCTCGCGTCGTTGACGACGATCACCTCGTAGTCGGCCCTCGGGTATGTCTGGTTGAGGATCGACCTGATGCAGCGGCCTATGTACCGCTCCTGGTTTCTCACCGCCACTACGAGAGAGACGGTCGGGAGGTGTGTCATGTTATCGGTTCGTTAGTTCGAGCGGATTGCTTTCCCGCGTGGCTCCGGGGGCCTCGAGGACCTCCACGACGAGCTGCGACGGGATCGAATATGCGCCCATCGCGCGTGATGGATCGAAGTTGTCTGAAAGTCTCTTGTTGCCGGCGGTCATCACCAGCGGCGGTGTGAGGTCGTCGAGCACGTCATAGTTCGTCGGCGACTCGATCGACTCGCTGACGTGCAGGTAAAGCGGGTACTCGCCGGGGCGCAGGTTGAGCGAAGGGAGGTCGACGAGAACTGTCCCAACCGTGCCGGCAGCAACGCCCGCCTCCGTTATGACGTGCCTCGCGCTTGTGAGAAGCTCACGCGAGATCCCCGACCTTATGCCGACGAACACCGCCAGCCCGCGCAGGTCGCGGTGAGCCACGAACGAGAGCCTGAAACGCACGGTGTCGCCCATCGCGAAGGTGTACCGCTCCTCCCCCCCCGTCTCCTCGACCTGGACCGACGTAAACCTCACCGCACCCGAACCCCGCCGATTCTGCGGATTGTTGACGCCTGTGTCGGCGTCGATCCGCATCTCCCTCACGCGCTGGTTGTAGGTGCTGAGCACTGAATCAGTCGGCCCGTCGGCGATGACTCGCCCGCGCTCGAGAAGGATTCCCCGCGTGCAGAGCTGTCGCACCGCCTGGGTGTTGTGAGACACGAAGAACACGGTCCGGCCCTGCTCGGCAACGTCCTCCATCTTGCCCAGACACTTCTTCTGGAACGCCGCATCGCCAACTGCAAGGACTTCGTCGACGAGAAGAATCTCCGGCTCGAGATGCGCCGACACCGCAAAAGCGAGCCGCATGTACATGCCACTCGAGTACCGCTTGATCGGCGTGTCGATGAACTGCTCGACCTCGGCGAAGTCGACTATCGCATCGAACTGCCTGGCGATCTCTGTCTTTCGCATTCCGAGAATCGCGCCGGAGAGAAAAATGTTCTCCCTCCCCGTCAGCTCGGCATGGAAGCCGGTTCCTACCTCGAGCAGCGCTCCGACGCGTCCGTAGATCTCTGCGCGTCCGCGAGTTGGCTCGGTGATTCTCGACAGAATCTTGAGAAGCGTGCTCTTGCCGGCCCCGTTACGGCCGATGATTCCCACGACCTCACCTTCATTTACCTCGAACGACACGTCATCGAGCGCCCAGAACGTCTCCATCGGCTCGACTGTCCCGCGGGCGCGCTCCCAGATCTTCCTCGGCAGCCCGACAACCTCTTCCTGGAGAGTCCTGTACGGCTGCCTGATCAGCGCCTTCGCGATGCGATATGACTTGGAGATACCTTCGACGCGGATCGCTGTCTGGCTCATACGGTGTCCGCGAACCCGCGCTCGACCCTGCGGAAGAAGAAAGCGCCCATCACGAAGACCGAAAGCGACACGACAGCAGTGAGGGCAACCATCTCGGGCCTGATCGAGCTCGTGCCGAGCACTGACCACCGTACCCCTTCAATGAATGCCACCGCGGGATTGAGGCTGTAGAGCAGCCGCCATTTCTCGGGTACGATCGTCGTCGCATAAGCGACAGGGCTGGCGAACATCCAGACCTGAAGCATAAAAGGCATTGCATGCACGAAATCGCGGTACTTCACGTTCAGCGCGGAAAGCCAGAGGCTTACCCCGGTTGCAGTCACGGCCGCAAGCAGCACGAAGAGCGGCAGGGCGGCGATGCGCCACGTCGGCATTATGCCGTAGATCGCCATTATCACGGCAAGCACTCCGAGAGCGACCATCAGGTCGATCAGCGCGGAGAATGTGCTCGCGAGGGGAATCGCCAGGCGCGGGAAGTAGACCTTGGTGATGAGGCGCGCATCGGTGATGAGGCTGTTGCCGGCGCGCTGAAGCACCTGTGCGAAGTAGTTCCATATCAGCACGCCGCTGAACACGAACACGATGTACGGATGGCCGTCGCTTGGAAGCTTCGCGAACCGGCCGAACATTATCGTGAAGATCGCGGCGGCGATCAGCGGCTGGAGAATCACCCACGTGACGCCGAGTCCCGTCTGCTTGTAGCGGAGCTTCACGTCGCGGCCTGCCAGGATCATCAGGAGATCGCGGTAAGTCCACAGCTCGCGCAGGTTGAGGGCCGACCACCCGCTCGTCGGTTCGATCGTTACGGTCGGGCGGCGTGCAGCTTCGGGCTGAAGTTTGCCGGGTACCGTGGCTGAGGCCGTCACGCCCGTTTGCGCGAGCCGATCGCCCGCGTGATCGGTCGCCACGGATGCGTGAGGTCGCCTATCGCCTCGCGCCTCAGGGCCGCGAACTCGAGCACCTCGTCAGAACCCGATTCGCGCGATTTGGCGAACCTGTCCCGCGCGAACGCAAGCAGGCAGGCGAGCACGAATCCGGTCAGAAGCCCGATGCCGGTTCTACGCACTCCGCCTCTCGGGTTCGGGCCCGTGGGAAGCTGGGGCGCCTCGATCACGCTGATCACTGGAAGGTTCTTGACTTCCTCGATGCGCGCATTCTCGTAAGCCTCGAGCATCCGGGTGTAGAGCGTGTTGCGCATGTCCACGATGCGCTGAAGCCGCCCATACTCCAGGGTGAGCTGAGGGGATGCGCGATACTGGCGGTTCCCCTCGAGAAACCTCTCGAGATCGGACTCGGCCTGCCGCAGCTCGGCGCGCTTCTCGAGCACCTGCGTCTCCACGAACTCACGCTCGGCGGCAGCTGTCGCCTGGCGGTTCGACAGGTTGTATTCGTTGAGTTGCGAGAGAACGTTCGTGGCGATCTGGTAGGAGAGCTCAGGCGAGCCGGAGCTCACGTGCATCTCTATCACGCCGGTCTTTGCCGTCACCGTTGACTTGATTGCTCCGCGCAACCGCGCCACAACGCGTTCGTCGCGAACATTCGGCCGGCCTTTGACGTTGTATATCCTGATCAGGTCGCCCTCGATCATGCCGCTGTCTGGCGACGTGATGCGATATGTCTTCTGGGCGACAGGCAGCAGAACCGTCCTCGTCTTGAGAAGATCGGTATAGAGCTGCGGCGAGTTCATCGCGTCCCCGCCGGAAAGGTTGATTCCAAACTGCGCCGCCAGCCCGCCGAGCTGTCCTCCGCCACGCGCGCCCTTGGGCATGAACGAAGCGTATGTCGTGTAGCCCTTCGCCGACGTGATGCTCTGGTACCCCGCCCAGAAGCCGAACGCGAGGGTCATGACGACGATCATCGTGCGGTGCCGCAGCAGCACGTTCACGAAGCTCACCGCCGAGACCTCCCCGGCCGGCTGCTCGCCCGGAATCACGATTTCCCGGTCATTTGAGGGACGAAGCGGTGTAGGCGACGAAGTCATGAGTTCGACGAGCCGGATTGAGCGAACGTCTCGGCCAGATACCACTTGTAGGTCGAGGCGATTCCATCTTCCAGCGCGATCCGCGGCTCCCACCCTGTGCGGCGAATCAGCGACGAGTCCATCAGCTTCCGCGGAGTTCCGTCGGGCTTTGACGTGTCCCATTCAACGGGGCCGTCATAGCCGACCACGCTCGCGACAATGCCGGCGAGCTCCTTTATCGTCACGTCGGATCCGTAGCCGACGTTGAAGAGGCCGGTGGCGCCTGATTCCATCATGACGAGGCAGGCGTTTGCCGCATCGTCGACATGAAGGAACTCGCGCCTCGCGGTTCCATGTCCCCACAGCGTGACGACCGCGTCCCTTCCCGCCGCGCGCTCCTCCTTCGCCTCGTGGAACTTCCTGATCAGCGCAGGAAGAACGTGTGACGACGTAAGGTCGAAGTTGTCGTTGGGCCCGTAGAGATTCGTCGGCATGAGCGAGACCCACTTCTTCCCGTACTGCCTGTTTGCCGCCTCGACGAGTTTTACACCGGCGATCTTCGCTATCGCGTAAGGCTCATTTGTCGGCTCGAGCTCGCTCGTCAGCAGGTACTCTTCCTTTATCGGCTGCGGCGACAAGCGCGGATATATGCACGAGCTGCCGAGGAACACAACGCGGTCGGTTCCAGCATCGAGTGCGGCGCCGAGCACGTTCGACTGGATGACGAGGTTCTCATAGAGAAAATCCCATCGCCACATGTTGTTCGCGGTGATCCCGCCGACTTTCGCCGCGGCGAAGAACACGACCTCGGGCTTCTCCTCCCTGAAAAATCTGGCAACGGCCGCCTGGTCCATCAGGTCGAGCTCTGAGCGCGTCCGCCCGAGCGGCTCCGGATATCCGGCCGCCGCCAGCGCGCGCACTATGGCTGAACCTACGAGACCCCGATGACCCGCAACGAACGCCCGGCGGGGCGAAGATGGTGTCACTTGATCAGCGCGTGAAGCGCCGCGTACGAGGATTCGATAGTGAACGGGATCCCCGATTGAACCGAAGCGAGGTCTGCATCGACCATCATCTCCGCCAGCTCGCTGAACGTCACCCGCGGAGTCCATCCGAGCACGCGCTTCGCCTTGCTCGCGTCGCCAAGGAGAAGGTCGACCTCGGTAGGACGGAAATAGCGTGGATCGATCGCGATGACTTCCTTGCCCGTCGCCGCGTCTACACCGACCTCATCGACACCGCTGCCGCGGAACTCGAGCTCGATTCCGACCCGGGCGAACGCGAGCTGGCAGAACTCGCGTACGGTGTGCTTCTCACCCGTTGCAAGCACGTAGTCGTCGGCGGTTGGATGCTGTAGCATCTTCCACATCCCCTCGACGTAATCACCCGCGAAACCCCAGTCACGCTCGGCGTCGAGGTTGCCGAGGAAGACCTTGTCCTGGCGTCCCTCGCGGATGCGGGCGACTGCCATCGTGATCTTTCGGGTTACGAACGTCTCCCCGCGAATCGGTGACTCGTGATTGAAGAGAATCCCCGATGACGCGTGAACGCCGTACGCCTCGCGGTAGTTGACTGTTATCCAGTGAGCGTAAAGCTTCGCGACCGCGTACGGCGACCGCGGGTAGAACGGCGTAGTCTCGGACTGCGGAATGGCCTGGACCTTCCCGTACATCTCCGACGTGGATGCCTGGTAGAATTTCACCCGGTCCATCATGCCGAGTATTCTCAGCGCCTCGAGGAGGCGGAGAGTCCCCAGGGCGTCAGAGTTGCCAGTGTACTCCGGGGTCTCGAACGACACCGCGACGTGGCTCTGCGCGGCGAGGTTGTATATCTCGTCAGGCTGCGACTCCTGGATGATCCTGATGAGGCTTGTGGAGTCGGTAAGGTCGCCGTAATGCAGCACGAAGCGCGAATGAACGTCCTGCGGCTCGGCGTATATGTGATCGACCCGCTGAGTGTTGAACAGCGACGCCCGCCGCTTGATGCCATGGACCATGTAACCCTTCGCGAGAAGGAGTCGCGCGAGGTATGCGCCGTCCTGGCCGGTGACGCCCGTTATGAGCGCAGTTTTCATGAGATTCGTTAGAGGTACGGCCGGGGCCCTCCAGGGTCTCCGTAAGGGTCTGGAGAA
>JBPPMU010000126.1:0-2184 GCA_051306215.1 Gemmatimonadaceae bacterium
CACGCGTCAACGATGCTGCGGGCTTCGGCCTCGGCACGCTGGCGCTCGGCAACTTGGCTTGCCAGCAGCTTCAATTGGTCCGCGCATTTACTCGTTAGCCCATCTTATTCGGCCGGCATCGCGAATTTCGACGTTTGTTGGTAGCTCGCAGGTGTCCCGCCCCGACGAGCGCACCCGCTGGGATTGATCAGATCATAGACGCTGTCGACGCGTTCGGGGTTGATGATGCGGGTGTCGGAGGGGCGCGTGCCCCGTGCTTCATGGTCCCGATCGTTGCAGCCCGAGCGCAAGCAGGCTGAACAATTCTGCTTCAGGGCAGCAAGAGGCCAGCGCCACGCGAATGCGGCTGACCATTTCGGTGATGCGGCCAGCGATCTTCAGGAGGCGCAAGCGGATGGTTGCGAACTCGGTGTGCCGCAGCGGATTCCAGCTCGGGATGGCATCGCGGATGTCAAGCAGCAGCCAGTAGGCGGCGGTATGTAGGATCAACCGCATTTGATTGGCGAGCGGCGCACGGCAACTGGTGCGATCGGAAGTGAGTTGGGCCTTGTGCTGCTTGATCAAGTTCTCGGCCTGTCCACGCGCGCAATAAACTGTTTCATAGATGTGCTCGGCATCGCCTTCTTGGAGCGACGTGACGACGTAGCGGATGTCGAGACCTTTGCGGAGCATGTCGCCCTCGTGGCTTGCGCTCGCTTCGATCCGCGCCACGACACGGCGCTGCTTGTCCCAGGATTTGGCCGCGTAGCGCGTTTCGGCAAAGCCACGCAGAGTGGCGAGCTGACCCTCGGCCCGGCGGACCCGGACATCATCGGCGGCAGGCTCGACCAGGCGGTCCAGCACGGCATTGCCGGGCAGCCCGAAGATGTAGTCGGTGCCATTCACATCGCACCATTCCATCGCCTCGGGTCGACCGTAATGACCGTCGCCGCGGATGGTGATGCGGGTGTCGGGCCAGCGCTTGCGGATGTATCCGATCAACCGACGCAGCAGGTTGCGAACCTCTCTGCCCGACGGGGTCTTGCCAGGGCGCAGGATCGCGACAACCGGTCGACCCGTCGCGGCATCGTAGACGTGGATCGGAAGGAAGCAACGCTCGTTGTAGTGTGCGTTCCAGACCGCAAGCTTCTGATGGCCGTGCACCACATCGACCGTATCATCGATATCGAGGATCACGGCCCTGGGCGGTTTCTTGTAGCTCTTCAGCCAGATATCGACGAGCGCGTAGCTGAGGCGGATGATCTCCTTCAGCGTCGGCGCGTTCTCCAAGCGCGACACCATCGGCTGCGAGCACAGGTCCTTGCCGGTGTCGGGCAGACGGCCGCAGGCCAACTTGAAGGCGGGATCGTTGCGAAGCCAATTGAGGTCGTTGCCGTCAGGATAGCCGCAACCGATGGCGAGCATCCGGGCTCTGAGCAAATCCGCAACCGTGTGTGTGATGTGAGCGCGATCGCGCGGATCGGCGATGAGGCCGGCCAGAGTATCCGCCAGACCGCGATGGCGCTCGGCCAGCGCCAGCAGCATGACGCCACTGTCGGAGGACAGACGCCCGCCGTCGAATGCCGCTGTGACTTTCTTGGCGCTAACCGATGGCAACGTAAAGGTGATCGGAGGATCGTCGTTCATCGCGGGATACCTCGGCGAGCCACGCAATCACGATGCTCTCGCCACCCGTTCCCTATGCAAGCTCAATGCCTTGCGCCATACCGAACGCTCAAATTTCGTCGCCGGCGGAATAAGATGGGCTAGGTGCCAGTTGCGTCGCTCGATCACGTCGAAGGCACGGGCTGGCGGGCTGCGGCGAGGGTGGACTCGACAACATGGCGAGCCAGCGCTTGCGGCGTATGGTGGCGCAAGACCTGGGCGCGCGCTGCTTGCGCCGTCAACAAAAGCTGGTCTCGATTGTTCAATGCGCGCTGGATGGTCTTCGTGAGCTGACCAGGTTCATTGTCGTAATACAGGGCGTGATCGATATCCATGAGCGGCTCGTGCCGTTCGATCGTCTGCCGGCTGATCAGTGGAACAGATCCCGCGAACGCCGCTTCGTAGGAGCGAAAACAGTCCCAGCCGTAGCCTTCTGGCGCCCATACGAGCCAAGCCCGTGCGCAGCGGGCAAGGTACTCACTGGGTGAGAGACCGCCTTCATGGATTTCAATCCGAAATCCGTCGGCCTGCAATTTCATG
>JBPPMU010000127.1:0-2710 GCA_051306215.1 Gemmatimonadaceae bacterium
TTCAACCTCCAGGCCCCGTTTCAGCCCGCCGGTGACCAGCCCAAGGCCATCGCCGAGCTGACCCAGGGCCTCGAGCGGGGGGACAGGTTCCAGACGCTTCTCGGAGTCACGGGTTCCGGAAAAACGATGACGATCGCCAACGTCATCAGGAATTTTGGCCGTCCGACCCTCGTCCTTTCCCACAACAAGACCCTCGCCGCGCAGCTCTATGGCGAAATAAAGAGCTTCTTCCCGAACAATGCGGTCGAGTATTTCATCTCGTACTACGACTACTACCAGCCAGAAGCATACGTCCCGACCACTGACACGTACATCGAAAAAGATGCCTCGATAAACGAGGACATCGATCGGCTGAGACTGCGCGCGACATCGAGCCTCATGGAGCGCGAGGACGTGATAATCGTTGCCACCGTCTCGGCGATCTACGGACTCGGCGACCCGAAGAGCTACCGCGACCAGATGGTGACGCTTACGCGAGGGCAGCGCATTCCGCGCGACGAGATTCTCCGCTCGCTTGTGAAGATCCAGTACTCGCGGAACGACGTGATGTTCGACCGCGCGACGTTCCGCGTCCGCGGCGACACAGTCGAGATTCTACCCGCATACGAAGAGCAGGGCGTGCGGGTCGAGATGTGGGGCGACGAGATCGAGAAGATCTCGAAGATAAATCCGCTCACCGGGGAGGTCATCGCCGACCTCCAGAAGGCGGCGATATATCCGGCGAAACATTTCGTCACATCGCGGCCGACGATCCAGCGCGCAGTCGAGCTGATCCGTGTCGAGCTCGCGGAGAGACTCGCCGAGTTGAAGCCGGCGGGGAAGCTGCTGGAGGCGCAGCGGCTCGAGTCGCGCACGAACTTCGACATCGAGATGATGCTCGAGATCGGCACCTGCGCCGGAATCGAGAACTACTCGCGGCATCTGGCCGGCCGCGCACCCGGTGAGCGACCTGCCTGCCTCTTCGATTATTTCCCCGAGGACTTTCTCCTCGTCGTCGACGAATCGCACGTGACGCTCCCGCAGATCGGCGGAATGTTCAACGGCGACCGCGCGCGCAAACTCACGCTCGTCGACTACGGTTTCAGGCTTCCGAGCGCGCTCGACAACCGGCCGCTGATGTTCGACGAGTTTCTGTCGCTGACACCGCGGGCGATAAACGTATCGGCGACACCGGGAGAGATAGAGCTGCGTCTGTCCGAAGGAGTCGTGGTCGAGCAGATAATCCGGCCCACTGGCCTCGTTGATCCTGAGATCGACATCCGTCCCGTGCGCGGCCAGGTCGACGATCTCCTCAACGAGATAAGGATCCGCGAGCGGAAGGGAGAGAGAGTTCTCGTCACGACGCTTACCAAGCGGATGGCGGAGGATCTCACCGATTACCTCCAGCAGATGAGCGTGCGCGTTCGCTACATGCATTCTGACATCGACGCGATCGAGCGTATGGAGATAGTACGCGGCCTGCGACTCGGCGAATTCGACGTGCTTATCGGGATCAATCTTCTTCGCGAGGGGCTCGACCTCCCGGAGGTGTCGCTCGTCGCGATTCTCGACGCCGACCAGGAAGGATTCCTGCGCAGCGACAGGTCGCTTATCCAGACCGTCGGGCGCGCAGCGAGGCACGTGAACGGGCGCGCGATATTCTATGCCGACAGGATCACGGGGTCGATGGAGCGCGCGATGGAGGAGACGAAGCGTCGGCGCGAGACGCAGCGCGAGTGGAACGCCGCTCACGGCATCACTCCGACGTCTGTAATCAAGAGCACGGACCAGGTGCGCTTCATCACCCGCGTTGCAGATGCGCGCGAGGGAAGCGAGGCGAGGCATGAGGAACAGGCCCGCCGTGTCGCCGAATCTTCGCCAGGGTATGGCAAGGATCTGCCGAAGCTCATCGCGGAGCTCGAGAAGGAGATGAAGGAGGCGGCGGCAAATCTCGACTTCGAGACTGCGGCGCGGCTGCGCGACCAGCTGTTCGAGATTCGCGCGAAGGCGGATGGGTCGAGGTCGCGACCTCGCAGCTCGCTGGCGGCAATAAGAGTGGAGCGCTGATGTTTACGCACCGGCATCTCGTTCCGCCCCTCGCAGGCAAGGGACGCATCACGCTTGATGAAAGCGAGCTGAGGCACTGGGGACGCGAGCTGGGGGCGGCGATCACGCCGCCTCTCGTCGTCTCGCTCACAGGCGAGCTCGGGGCGGGCAAGACGACTCTCGCCCAGTCGATATGCGAGGGATTCGGAGTGAGCGAACCAGTCACAAGCCCGACGTACGCCCTGGTTCACAGGTACGACGCGGAGAAGTCACCGGTCTATCACATCGACCTCTATCGGCTCGATAGCGAAGCGCAGCTAGAGAACATCGGGTGGAACGACATTCTCGTCGAGCGCGCCCTCGTGATAGTCGAATGGCCGGAGCGGGCAGGGAATCTGATGCCTGACGATCACCTTCACATAGACCTCGAGTATCTGGCCGACGATCCGTCGCGACGCGTGCTGCTGGCCGGATGACTCCCGGACTGACTCTCGCTCTCGACGGCTCTACCTATGCCGGCAGCGCCGCAATCCTGAGTGGCACCACGTTGCTTGCAGAGCGGCAGCTTCCTGATTCGATCAAGCCGGGGAGAGCGGGCAGGGAGGAGAATTTTCTTCCGATGGTTGCCGCAACGCTCGAGGACGCAGGAGTCTCTGTGTCAGATCTCGACCGCGTTGTGTGCGGG
>JBPPMU010000128.1:0-5813 GCA_051306215.1 Gemmatimonadaceae bacterium
ACGACCATCTTGTTCTACGAGCTTGCCCGCTCCCAGTGGAACTGGAGCTTCAGGAAAGCCGGCTCGATCGCGCTTTTTTTCCTGATCATCGACTTCGGGTTCCTTGGCGCAAACCTCCTCAAGCTGTTCGCGGGCGGATGGGCGCCGATCGCCATCGCGCTATCGATCTTTACCCTGATGACAACGTGGTACAGCGGCCGCAGGATCGTGCAGAAGCTCCTCAAAAAGGCTTCGTTCCCGATCGATCTCTTCCTCAACTCGGTGGCGGAGAACAAGCCGGTCCGCGTCCCGGGTACCGCTGTGTTCATGACTTCGGATTCCGAGGGCGCGCCGCTCGTCCTGCTTCACCACGTCAAACACAACAAGGTCCTGCACGAACAGGTTGTGCTGTTGTCAGTGTTACCGACAACGGTGCCCGAGATCCCCGAATCCGAGCGCATCCAGGTCACGGAGATGCGGGAAGGATTCTGGCGGGTAAAGGCGCGATACGGATTCATGGAAACGGCGAACGTTCCAGAGATTCTTGCCCGCTGCGAAGAATCGGGGATCGTGGCGAAGCCGCTCGAAACGACCTATTACCTGGGTCGCGAGCGCCTGATTCCAAACGATGACACGAAGGCCCGGCTGGCGCGCTGGAGAAAGTCACTGTTCATCTTCATGTCGGCGAATTCGCGGACGGCGACAGAGTTTTTCCAGATTCCGCCGAACCGTGTGGTCGAGCTCGGGGCACAGCTGCAGTTCTAGCCGGCTAATCGCGTCCGCGCAGGCGGCCGAGGTCACGGCGGTCTTTCTTCGTGGGGCGGCCGGTGTCGTATCCGGTGTTCGCGTTCATTGCACGCACATGGGCCGCCGTTGCCTCCCGGGCTTTTTTGCTGTCCGCGTCCTCCTCGTAGAGCATCGCCGCGACAGGCGCCGAGCCTCGACGCTCGGAGAGGCCGCGGACCGTGATCAAATGCTCGTAGGGCCCTGTCCGGATCCTGACCCGGTCGCCGGGCTGGACAAGCCTTGATCGCTTTGCCCGCTCGCCGTTCACCTCGACCTTTCCTGAGTCGATTGCCTCGGCCGACAGTCCACGGGTCTTGTAGAAGCGGGCTACCCAGAGCCACTTGTCGATTCTGACCTTGTCCACTAGAAGTAAGTTGTGAATCCCACCTGGTAGCCGCCAAGGCGGGAGGGAGGATTTCCGAGAACGTCGTGACTTCGCTGCCATCGATAGTTGGCCTTGAAGACGGTATTCGCGGCGGGCCGGAAGCTCACTCCCGGCACGATTGCAGTCACGTCATCGCGAATCGTTCGGCCCGTGGAAGTGAACTTTCCGACGTTGAAGTCGACGTACTCGAGCCTCAGGGCAGCGTTGAGCGTCGCTCGCTGCAAGCCGAGCAGGCGTCGTCTCAACACCTCGAATACCAGATCGAGGTGGCCTCCACGCTGACGGCCTCCCATGAGTTCGGTAAGGCTGGGCGGCACATCTATCCATGCCTGCGCCATTTCTCCCCGAATTGCAAGGCGTCCTAACCCGGTGGAGAAATCGATCGCGCCGATCGTTACATCGCGGCGCTCGTCCACCTCGACGCCCTCTTCGCGAAATCGGTTGTACGCTCCCCCGTAGTACGATACGCCAAGCTCGCCGATGCGGCTGTGCTGAACAGCACCTCGCGCCGAGAATGCCGGCGATCCGTTGTTGTCTTCGGCGAACTGGTCCGCACTCTTTCCGGCGGGCAACGATGTGCGACCGTCTTCGTTGAGAAGAATCCCTTCGCCGAGTCCATTGGTGAGATAGGCATCATATGTGAATCCCACCCCGCGCGCCGGAGACAGGCGGCCGAACGCACCGAATCCAACTTCTGAAAGCGTTGAGGGGATGATCTGTGTCGAGACCAGCGGCCTGTCCACGAATTCCCAGCGGGGTGAATCGTGGTTCTGGTTGAATCCGCCTATTGGTGGAAGAATGATTCCGGCACGGAGGCCTAGACCGGGTGCAATCTGGAAATCCAGCTGCGCGGTCTCGAGCGCGATTTCCTCAGTGCCATGTTCGAACTCGAGCTCGGCGAAGAAGCGGAGGCGCGCCGCGACCGGTGAGAAAAGGAAGATGTTGAACCGCCTGAGCTCCATCGAGAACCCTTCCGAGACGCCGTCCTCCCTGAAGTAGTTAGTGTTTCCCTCGACGTATCCGCCGATTGAGATCTGTCCGGCAGAGGTGATGAAAGGTCTGCTGTAAACACTTCCCTGCACTGAAGTCGTGTCAGGTTGCGCCGCAGTCCTGATCGAGTCGGCTTGCGCCGCGAGAGGCCCGGCGCCGCCGAGCGCCACCAATGCCGAGATGAAGGTTGCTGTCCTGAACGCTGATGAGAGAATCACGCGCTGGCCCCCGTCAGCGGCGGCTCGAGATGGATGTAGATCCGCGACTGGTCGGACGTAACGCGATATCTGACAAGTGGAAGCTCGGTCGGCCCCTTGAGCACGGCGCCCTCGAACGAGTACTCGCTGCCGTGACATGGGCAGACGAACCTGTCTGACGCCGGCTCGACCTGACATCCCTTGTGCATGCAGCGCGTCAGAACAGCGCTGTACTTTCCGTCGCCGAGTCGGCGAATATAGATCGGCAAGTCGCCATCAGGCGGCTCGATCAGTGCGTTGCCTCCCGGCTCGAGTTCCTCGAGCGGAAGGACCAGTTGCCCTCCAATACGCGATGCAGTGACATATCGGGCGCCACCGCATGCTGCAAGAATCAGCGGCAGCGAGCCTCGCGAGCACATCGTTGCGACCGCGGCGTGCTCGAAGCGACGCAGGAATTGTCGCCGATCCATCGAGTGGCTCGAGTCGACCTCACCAGCCCGGCTCATAGAGACCTCAGGTATGCGAGCAGCCGTTCCTGCTGGTCGGTTGAAAGCTCATCGAAAAACCCGCGGCTCCGGGCTGCTTCGCCTCCGTGAGCCTTGATCGCGTCACGCAGCGTCCGCGCTCTGCCATCGTGAAGGTAGAACGCCGTGCCCCCCTGCGCCTTCTCGGCGAGGCCCAGTCCCCAGAGTGGTGCCGTGCGCCACTCCGAGGGAAGCGCATCACCTTCCGTATAGCCGTCATCGAGCTCGGGTCCCATGTCGTGAAGCAGGAGATCCGTGAACGGGTGAAACTCCACGCGATCGAGCGGCTTGAGGTCCGATGCGCCAGTGCGCAGTGTTGAAACATGACAACTGGCGCACCCAGCGCCGACAAAGAGCTTCTCTCCGGCAATTACATCGGGGTCCGCAACGTTGCGCCGCGGCGGAGGCCGAAGGGTGCGGAGGTAGAATACGACCGCATCGACGATCCCCGACCCTGCTTCAGGATCGGGAGCGAGGTCGGTGGCCTGCGCACCCGTCTGCACATTGAGCAGCTCCCGCGGCACCAGATCGGTCGTGATCCCCATGTCCTGCGAGTACGCGAAGACCGTCTGGTGAAGAAGGTTGATCGTGCGCGCCTTTTTTCCGAATCGTCCAACGAACTTGCCGTTTACCGGTACGTGCCGCGTCTGTTCGCCTCGCTGGAACAAGCTTGAAAGCGAGATGATCTCGGCGATGAAATCACTCGAGTCCACCAGTGCAGGACGCCCCGAAATTCCGTCGCTGTTGCTGTCATCGGGATCGGCCAGCGCGAGAATCGTGGCGTCTTCGACGGCTTCCAGAAAGCCGAGCCCGGTGACACCTGGCGCCATGAATCCCGCAATTGCCGACGCACCAGGCGGCAGGATCTCCGCGGAATATCCAGGTATCGCACGGTTCTGGAGCTGCGGACCGCCGTGGGGCTCCATGGCGTCGAACCCAGTCGCAGTACTGCGACCGAAGCGCGTTATTGTGAAGAGCGGATGGCCCCGCCCGTCGCCGACGTGACACGAAGCGCAGGATGTCGCGACAAAAAGCGGGCCGAGCCCGGTCGCGGGCGTGAACGACCTGGCAAACTCGGCGTCACCTCTTGCGTGGGCAGCTTCCTGGGATCCATCGAGTCCCGCGATTGGCCCCTCGAGGGTCAACGATTCATCGCGTGGCCCAGGTAGAAGCGGATCGCCGCAGCCCAGCATTGACAGCAGGGTAAAGGCGAGCAATCGAGGAATCCGGGCCGGGCGCATCGTGTATGCCTTCGCGTGGAGGTATTAGTGCAGCAACACTCCAAATTTAGGATATACTAACTTTTTCTGCAAGGGTCGGCTGAAAATTCCCTGAAGCTCGATTAACCTCGTTTCTCCTTCGGAGTTTCCCGCAGCTTCTTCTCGAGCTCGATCTTCGGCAGGTCTTCCAGGTCCATATGCGGGAAATGCTCCCTCCTGAGCAATGGGAAATCATTCAATCTCGTCCGATCGAAACTCTGCATTTTGATCCGGGGGAATGACTCGATCCTCAAGTGGGGCATTCTACCGATCATCGTCATGGCGTCGCCCATCCCGTCGAAGATCAGGCCGAGCGATCCGCGCTCCCGGAGGTCTGCAGCGCTGCCTGCTGTCACCTGGACATCCCTCACCCTCCCGCCTGACCACACCCGGAGATTTACCCTGGCACCGGGCGATGCTTTCCGCAGCTCCCGCGTGAGACGGCGCGACGCCAGGCCGCTTGCGTAGCTGTCGCCCGCGTCCGCCGCGTTGAGGCGCAGATCGACACCGTTTATCGAAACGATGCGATCACCTTCAACAACGCCGGCGTTTTCAGCAGGACCTTTCGGCGTGACTCGCGAAACGAAAACGCCAAGCGTGTCCCGAAGGCTGCCTGTCGAGCTCAGCTGTATTCCGAGCGCCGCCCGCTTTGCCAGCACCGAATCGATACGGGGCCCGAAAGTGCACGTTGTAGTTCCGTCGCCGGCAGCCTTGCAATCTCTCTCCGAATATACGCGCAGCCCCGGCTGGCCCCGCGACTCGGTCTTCTTTTCCTGCGCCCCCGCTGCCGGCACGACCGCGAGCAGCGCGGCTGAAGCGAGCAGTGTAAACCTTGCACTCATTTTCTCTCCCTGATGACAGGTCCTGTGCTTGAGACAGACTCCAGCCACGAAGGGTTGCCGGTGCCGAAAGTTCACGGGCTCCGGCATATTTGACCCATGGCAACGACGGCCGGACCACCCGGCGCCAGACACCCCGAGCCCGACGTCCACACGTTCGAGCACCACTGGCAGGACGAGGCGGACGCCGCGTACCTCTACCGCATCCTCTCGGAAGCCGAGCCCGACGCGCACAAGAAGGACATTTATGCGCGCCTCGCCGATGTCGAGGACAGGCACGTCGTCGTATGGGGTGACCTCATGTCGAAGCACGGTCATCCTCCGAAGCCGTTCAAGCCGAGCGCGCGGGCGAGGATGCTTGCCCGACTGGGAAAGATCTTCGGGCCCGGATTTCTTCTTCCGATGCTCCTGCGTGAAGAGGGACGCGAGGTAAAGGCATACCTCGACATGCACCGCTCCACCCCGAAGGGAGCACCGGGTGGAGGCGAGGCGCTCACGCTGGCGAAGGAGTCAGCCGAGCACGCTACGACGCTTGCCGGCATTGCCGGGCGCAGCAGCGAGCCGTGGCATCGGATTGAATCCGGCGGCTTCCTCCGCAACGTCATCTACGGCTTCAACGACGGCCTGACCGCGAACTTCGGTCTCGTTGCAGGAGTGATTGGCGCTGCGGCAGCGGAGAGTCACCAGATAATCATCGTTGCCGGCGTAGCGGGCCTCATCGCGGACGCGCTGTCGATGGGGGCAAGCGGGTATCTCGCCGCGAAAAGCGAGCAGGAGGTCTACGAATACGAGATAGCGATGGAGCGGGACGAGATAGCGCTCATGCCGGAGATCGAGCGCGACGAGCTCGCCCT
>JBPPMU010000129.1:0-2587 GCA_051306215.1 Gemmatimonadaceae bacterium
TCCGCCTCCGAGCTCCTGCTCGAGAACGTAGTTGTCGCCGAGGGTTGCCTGAAGTTGATCTCGCAGCTCAGCCAATCAGTAAGCCCGGTGCTGGTAGGCTGCTAATGTAGTGCTCGGAGGGCACCTGACCCCTGACAAGAGTGTAGAAAACATTTGAGTACTACACCTGATAAGGTAATCCCCGTCCCCCAACAGGCAGTCACCGATGAGACCAGAGATCCGTAGAACCGTTGTCCCTGTCGCCATTATGGCCCTCGCGTCGATGGCTTGCCAGAGCGACGTGAAGCCTGTCGGCGATATCCTCGCTCACGACAGCACTCTTGCACTCGAAGTTTATGGGGCGAGACCGGATTCGGTCGATATCGTAGAGGCTGACGTCCCTCTTTTCGATACAGCGGTTGTCGCGACCAGCGTATCTCCGGAGGAAACCGCACCCGCGAGAGCGTCGCCAACTGTCGAGGCCACCCCCTCGCCTGCTCGCGCCACATCCGCTCGGCGCGTCGCTTCAACTTCGCGGAAGAGCCAGCCCCGCCCTATTGCGACTACGGCGTCGAACACGAAGACCCGCCCTGTCACAACAACAAGGCGTACGAGAACAGTTGCGCCAGCCGAGATTGTGCCGAGCCGGGCGTGGCTCGTGCTTCCTGCGGGGACTCGGCTCGAGCTCGAGTCTGAAAGGCAGATCTGCACGAACGATGGTGACAGCTTCGTTGCGACGCTCGCAGAGCCGGTTATTCGCGGTGGTGGAACGATTGTGCCCGCCGGATCAACTGCACGCGGTGAGATCGTGGCAAATGATGAATCCGACTCCGGCGTCGCTATGCGGGTTCAGTGGCTCACGTTCGACGGCAGGGCCCACGCGGTGAAGACTCGCGTCACAGATGTCGATACAAGGAGAGCACGCGAGAGGTCGAGCGATGGCAGCCGTGCGAGCTGTATTCCTCGCGGCGGCAGGATCACAGCCGAGCTTACTAAGCCGTTGAGAGTTTTGCTGTCGAGTCGCTAAAGACTAAACCCATTGCCACGCGAAGGAACATCTCAGAATTCCCGGACGACTCCTCGCATTAAAAACGCTCTAAAGGCACGCTCCGTGCACGTTTGTTTCCGCATTCATCACGGAGGAATAATGACAAACGAAATCAACAGGAACACCGGCATCGAAAGTGACTCAACCAGCGAAATGGGCGGGAACACGGGCCGGCAGCTCACAGGTGACTGGAATCGCGATCGCGACTGGTGGCGTGAGAGTTATGGCACGAAACCGTACGCGAGCGCAGACCGGCGCTTCGAGGATTACGAGCCCGGATATCGCTTCGGTTACGAGTCGGCAAATCGTTATCCCGGCAAGAGATTCGACGATGTCGAGCCCAACCTCCGCACGGACTGGGACAAATACGAGGGACGCGGCCAGTCGACATGGGACAGTGTGAAGGATTCGGTGCGCGACGCGTGGGACAACCTCACCGGCAAACGCTGATCACTGCCTGAGTGGCTTTCAGAAGACCGGAGAAACCCTCCGGTCTTCTGCTATCCGGGAGCCAATCCCGCCGGTCCCGGATATGCAGGTATCATCCGGCATGAGCAGGACACCACACGGATTAGCCCTGAGTGTCATCATCATCATGGCCTTCTCTGCGGGCTGCACGGGCGAAACTACCGCGGCCGACGCCTCAGATGCCCTCGCGATAGACAGCATGCTGACGCGCCAGGTCGAGATCGCGAATCAGGAAGCAGATCTCGAGATCGCCGAGCCGGAGTATCTGCCGCCGGTCATAGATTCTGCCGCCCTCGGGCTGGCGACTGTTCCGGCACCAGCTGCCCGCACGCAGCCCGCTCAATCGCCGCGAACGGCCGGCCCTCCGCAGAGAATTTCAGTTCCGCCGGTGACACCCGGATCTTCTCTCAGTGAATCACGCCCGCGCTCAGTCCTTCCTCAGCCGGCTCCCGCGCGGAATGTTGAGCGCACTGCGAACGCGCGCGTTTCGAGAATCGCGACAGTCCCGGCTGGAACGCCGCTCGTGCTCGCGGCGGGCCGCCGGATATGCGTCAACACGAGCCGGGTCGGCGACACGTTCAACGCGCGCGTGGCTCGAAGTATCCCGGGACCACTCGGAACAGTCATTCCGCAGGGAGCGCGCGTAACCGCTGAAGTCACGGCGCTCACCGGATCGATGGGCGAGGAGCGACTCATGATAGGGCTCAAGTCCGCGACCGTCGGAGGCAGGACGTATCAGCTTTCAACGCAGGTGACCGACTTCGAACTCGACCGGAAACCGGGCGCGTACCGCTGTATTCCGGCTGGCGGCAGCATCACCGCCGAGTTGCTGCGCCCGCTTCGCGTGACGATGTAGCTGACCGCGGGAGGGCGTCGGAGGCAGATTTCAGTCTCCCGGAATCAGCCGGCTCCCTCCACCCGTCGAAGTCTGAACCGTCTTCAGGATCTTCTGGTCCGCCTTACCGGCAATACGGACCTCAGCAGCATCCTCCGCGGCGCCGGGGCGACGCTGTCGATCCGGGTCGTCGGCACCGCGATCGCATACCTGTCGATTCTTGCACTCGCGCGGTGGATGGGAGCCAGCGAATACGG
>JBPPMU010000130.1:0-3603 GCA_051306215.1 Gemmatimonadaceae bacterium
GAGATTTTGACGCGACTTCAACGACTGTCGGGGTCAATCCAGCGGGTGAGCTCGCGCGGCTGCCGCAACCTGCGCTGGCTCGCACGTTCGAGAAATACCTTGAGAACTTCCGCAGCAGGCGGGACAGTGCACCGTGGGAGATCTACACGCCGTACGAATGGAGAGTTGTCGGCACCCTCGTGCAGATGGGACAGAAGGCTGATGCCCACGAGGTGGCAGACTTCTTCTTCGAGCATCAGAGGCCCAAGGCATGGCACCACTGGGCGGAGGTTGTATGGCGCGATCCGTTGACGCCGAAGTTCATCGGCGACATGCCTCATACGTGGGTCGGATCCGACTTCATACGGTCGACGCTCGACATGTTCGCTTTCGAGCGCGAATCTGATTCGTCGCTCGTGATCGGTGCAGGAATTCCGGAGAAGTGGGCGCGCGAGGGTGACGGCGTCGCCATTCGCGGACTCTCGACACACTACGGGCGGCTGAGCTACTCGATGCGTTCCGCAGGGGACGCCATCGAAGTGAGGATCGATGAAGGTGTGCGGATTCCGCCAGGCGGAATCGTAGTCCGCTCAGCGGTCGAAAGAGAGCCCGCGAGTATTGAGGTGAATGGTTCGAAAGCCCCAGGCACCGGCGGGGTAATCGTCAGGTCGCTGCCGGCGATCGTAAGGTTCAGCTACTGACCATGCGCGGGACATCTCACTCAGTCGTCCAGCGAAGCTCCGTTGGAGCGGGCAACCCTCGAGTAGAAGGCACCACTCGACTTCACGGTACGCTCCTGAGTCGAATAATCGACATGGATGATTCCGAACCGCATCGAGTAACCCTGGCTCCACTCGAAGTTGTCGAGGAGCGACCACGCGAAATACCCCTTGAGCGGCACACCCTGGCGCATTGCCTCGCGCGCCGCGGCGATATGACTGCGCAGGTACGCGACGCGAAGCGGGTCCTCGACCGCCCCGTCGATCGGGGACGGAGGATCGTAGAAGGCGGCTCCGTTTTCGGTGATGTAGAGAGGCAGTCCGCCGCAAAGCTCCTGCGTCCACACGAGGATGCGGGTGAGCGCGTCGGGGTACACCTCCCATCCGGTTTCGGTGTGGATGCTCTGAAGCTGTGCGACGCCGCGGGCGCGCACGGGAAGCCATTCATCGTCGTTCTGGCTGACGCTTCGCGTGTAATAGTTGACGCCCACAAAGTCGATCTTCTCACTGATCAGGCTCATGTCGTCGTCGGACCACTCCTGCCACGCGTCACCCCATATCTCCGCCATTTCGACCGGATACTTTCCGAGAATCACCGGCTCGATGTACTGCCGGTTCATGTAGGCATCGGCCCGCTTTGTCGCCGCGATGTCCTCGATGGAGTCGGATGCCGCGTACTTGGGCTCGAGGTTCACGACGAGCCCGACTTGCCCATCGCGCGCAGCGGTGCTCGCGCGAAACGCCTGCACTCCCATTCCGTGGGCGCGAAGAACGTTGTGGGAAACAATGGGGGCTTCGTAGATGTTGCGATGACCGGGGGCGAGTTTTCCGAAGAGATATCCGCCGTCCATGATGACCCACGGCTCGTTGATAGTCGCCCACATGTGGACGCGGTCGCCAAGTTTCTCGAACATCACAGTGGAGTAGTCGGCGAACCAGTTCGCGATGTCACGGTTGAGCCACCCGCCTTTATCGTCGAACGCGGCGGGAAGGTCCCAGTGATAGAGCGTCGCGTTGGGAGTTATTCCCTTCTCGAGAAGACTGTCAACGAGCCGGGAGTAGAAGTCGAGCCCTTTTTCGTTGACGCGGCCCGTGCCTTCGGGAAGAACCCGGCTCCAGGAAATGCTGAACCTGTAGGCATTGAGCCCAAGCTCGGCCATGAGGTCGACGTCGGAGCGGTACCGGCGATAGTGATCGCAGGCAACATCACCTGTGTCATCGTTCCTCGTCATGCCCGGCGTGTGCGCAAAGCGGTGCCAGTTGCTCGGTCCCGCTCCGTCCGCCAGCGGCGACCCCTCGATCTGATAGGCGGACGTCGCCGCGCCCCAAAGAAATCCGTCGGGAAAACTCACCGAATCACTCATTTCGTTGCCGAGGAAAAATGGCGCGCGTAAGGCTCGAAGGCATTCGTAAAATCTATCCCGGCCAGACCGCGCATGTCGCGGTTCACGGAGTCGATCTCGACGTTGGCGATGGCGAGCTCGTCGTCCTCGTCGGTCCTTCAGGGTGCGGAAAGAGCACGACGCTGCGGATGGTCGCCGGCCTCGAATCGATAACAGCTGGGAGCCTTTTCATCGACGACCGGCTCGTAAACGACGTTCCGCCTAAGGACCGCGATATCGCGATGGTCTTCCAGAGTTATGCGCTCTATCCGCACATGACGGTCCGCGAGAACCTCGCGTTCGCCTTGAAGCTCCGCGGCACGAGCAAGGATGAAATCGCGCGCAGGGTCAACCTCGCCGCCACGACGCTGGGGATTGAGAGCTTCCTCGACCGTACGCCGCGCCAGCTGTCGGGAGGCCAGCGCCAGCGGGTGGCTCTCGGCCGCGCGATAGTAAGGGAGCCAAAGGTATTCCTGTTCGATGAACCTCTGTCGAATCTCGATGCTCAGCTTCGTGTGCAGATGCGCCGCGAGATCGCGCGCCTTCACCAGGATCTTGGCGCAACGATGATCTACGTGACGCACGACCAGGTCGAGGCGATGACCTTGGGCGACAGGATCGTCGTGATGAACCAGGGACATGTACAGCAGATCGACACTCCGATGCAGCTCTACGATCACCCTGCTAACAGGTTCGTCGCCGGTTTCATCGGGAGTCCCGCCATGAATTTCGTTCAGGGAACCATAGGCACTTCGGATCCGCTCGAGTTCATCGCTGATGCGAACGCGTTCACGCTCAAAATCCCTCCGAGTCTCGCCGAGCGCGTGGTAGAGCTGCGCGGGAAGGCCGTGACGATGGGAATCCGGCCCGAGGATGTGTCCGTCGCTCCGGCGGCTGGGCCTGCGCTCTTCGCCGGTGAGTCGACGATTGTCGATCCGCCGGTCCTTGCACCGGCGCGCCTGGATATCGTGGAGGCGCTCGGCAACGAAATCTTTGTCTACGCGACAGTCGGGACTTTTTCGCTGACGGCCCGGGTGAGCCCGCAACCGCTCCCCAAGCCCGGTGAGCCCGTGACTCTGGCTTTCGACCTGGCAAAGGCTCACTTCTTCGACTCGGAGAACGGTGCCCGTGTCGGCAAGGGTTGAGCGTCGGAGCATCCTACCTCCGGACCCACCGCCACCCTACCAGAGTTTATCCTCATGATTCGATTTACCATATTGGCAGCGATCGCCTCGACCCCCTGCTTCGCGTTGATCGCGAATGCGCAACAAGCTGAACTATCTGTGGGCGACCGGATTGCAATCGCGACCGCTGTCGTAACTCATCGCGTTCACTGGGCCGGCGATAGCACTCAATTCGACCCTTGTCTGCTTCGAGACGCGGGGATTCCGGAGACATCACAAAACGCCCTGCCTGACTTCGTCAGGCGAACTCTTGCCCCAGGGCCCTGTGTCTCGATCGCGCCCGCAGTTGCCTCTGGACAACGGTTCGTTCATTGGGAATCGCTTGAGGCTGAAGCTGTC
>JBPPMU010000131.1:0-2345 GCA_051306215.1 Gemmatimonadaceae bacterium
GGCGGCCCCAACGCTTCGTAAAATTCGCGCGACTCGGGGCATGGCGTGCGATTCAGCCAGGGCTGCCGCGGCGTTCTTTTTCCCTTGGGTTTGCAAAAGAAATTTTGCCGCAAGCGCTACGTCGCCGGCGCGGTTAACGATTGATACGGTCATGTCATATCCTTCAAATCATCGGGAGCAATATAGCTTGAGCGGCAATCTGCTGAAGGGGCAGACGCGACATGCGGACGCGAAAAACGCGACTAAGGGCAGACGCCATCAACGACTCCTTTTTGGAAGTCTCGCATAGGCGTCCGGGTCAATAAAAATTTTGCCGCGCCGCTTTTCGCCGATTTCGGGATGCCTCTCCCATGATTTTCTGACCGTGTTGTCGGAAACGCAGTAACGCTTCGCGATAACGAAGGTCGGCACCATAGGATCCGCCTCCCGCGCCGCTTCCGGCCCGTCTTCGTCAGCCCGGATTCGGGCAATTTTGGCGAGAATCTGAGTCGCCAAGGTCTGCAACTCATCTAAACCGACATTCCCCAGATGGCCGGCCGATCCGGCCACCGTGGCAGAAGGATAGCGCCGCCAGAGGCAACCAGGAAGCGCAAAGCGTCGCATCTCGTCCCCAGCCCACTTTAGCCTACGCCCAATCCACGATTGCGCCGTTGGAAGCTGGTATCTTGGCTCGTTCAGCCGGTCACCGGACGCAGTTCTCCCGTTGGTCGGCACGTACAACAGCGCAGAGTGGCTCAACATCGCGCCATCTGCCCTGGTCGAAGCCTGTCGATCATTTGCAGAATGCGACGAAACAGATCGCGCGGCACACCGACCTCCGCCATCTGGAAGGTCATGTAGCGCCCGTGTGCGACAAGCTTCGCGCCGATCTTCACGAGCTTCTCCCGCAGGCTGGTCAGCGACCATTTCTCGATGTCGTCCGGTAGCGCCAGCGTCCGCAGGAAGTTTGCAAGATTGTACGCGAGAGCGTGGAGTTGCAGCCGTACGGCATTGGCGGCGAACGAGCAGCAAGACAGCCGTGTCCACTTCGCCGCGTGCTTGCCTTCCTTGATCCATTGCTCGGCGGTGCCGCGCCCGTTGTAGAAGGCGACGATGCGCTCCGACGGTCTCGCCATGTTGGTGACGATGAATCCAACGCGCGGATAGAGTTCACCCGGATGCCATTCGACTTTCGCCACCACGCGGCGTGGCGTCTTCCAGCTTTGTGCCCGATAGCTGAAGTTGGCGTAGTAGCGCCGGACTTCGATGGGAGGGCGGCCAACTGGGCGCTTGAGCAGGTGAACGATGCGTTCCTGAAGAACCTGATTGGCGGGGAGCCGGATCGCATATTTGAATCCTTCGCCCTCCAGGAACTCGTAGACCTCAGGGTTCGCGAAGGCGGCATCGGCGCGAAAGAAGCGGCGCACCTTACGGTTCCGATAACGTGCAACTACGGGTTCCAGAACCTCATGCCAGCCATCGGCTGAATGGACGTTGCCGGATCGAAGGGCGCACCGTTCCAGATCACCGAACTGATTGAACACGAACAGCGGGTGATAACATGTGCAGCCGAAGTGCCCGTTATAAGCAGTGCCTTCCTGATCGCCGAAAGTCGGGCTGACGCTGGAGTCCATGTCCAGCATGACGGCCTTCATCGGACGGCGCTCGGCAATGCGGTCGATCCACATGCCTGACAGCGAGACCAGTACCCCGAGATTGTCCGGCTGCGTCATCACTTCGGTCTCGAAGCGCCCCATCTGACTGGTCGAAGCCGCCTGCGCCATCACTGCGTGTCCACCGACAATGAAACGCATCGCCGGATCGCATCCGAGCCTGTCGGCATCGTTTACGTCTTCGTATCCGGCCAAGCGCCCAAATACCGATTGACGAAATTGCGCGACCACCCCGTGACGACTGTTCCTGCCAGTTCGCGTGTCAGCAAAAACTTCTCCAGCCATCTGCGATAATCCAAGCGCGTCGTCGAGTTCCCGAAAAGCCAGCAGACCCGCGTCCGACGTGATCTGCGAACCATGGAACTCCAGCTTCAAACGACGGTCGAAATCGAGCCTCAAAACACCGCAATCCGCTTCACCCGCTGGGTGTGCCATGATCGGTCCCTCAATGTTAGAACAACGCCCTGATTACAATAATTGAATCGCGCTCATTACCCTACGAATTTGCGCTTCATCTGGGGAATGCGGGTCTAGAGCTTTGCCGGCTTTACAATGACGATGAAGGGTCGGAGTCACAAAACGCACCCCTTTCCGAAAATGAAATGCAAATATTTGAAAATTATCTTGCGCTCAAACGAGTTGCATCTGAAGACGATGAGGACGAGCTGGATGGCAAACACGAGGCGCGCCCAT
>JBPPMU010000132.1:0-3236 GCA_051306215.1 Gemmatimonadaceae bacterium
CCGCTGAAAACCTGCGGCCCCCTCAGCAATAGCTCACCCGTCTCGTCCTCGGCCACATCGGCAAGCAATTCATCGACCAGGCGCATCTCGAGAAACGGTATCGGTCTCCCGACACTTCCGGGCTTCGCAACAGAATCTTCAGTCGTCATCGCGAAGCAGTTAGGGCCACACTCGGTAAGTCCATAACCAAGACGAAGCGCGTAGCCTCCGCTCCTGATCCGGCCTGCAAGCGGCAACGGGCATGGTGCCCCGCCGGAAATGAGCCACCTGAGCGACGGGATCTCCATGCCGAACTGCGGCGACTCCGCGAGCATCATCAACTGCGTCGGGACGCAAAGGGCAACGGTGCACCGCTCTTCCGCAAGCGTCCCGAGAAACGTCGCCGCATCGTACTGATCGACGAGCACGACACTTCCACCGCGCAGCCACAATGGAGTCGCAAACACGTTCCATCCGCCGACATGAAAAAAGGGAGTCGTTATCGGGGCGATGTCATCAGCTCCAAGCTCCCAGGCGGTGGTCGTCGCAATCGCATTGAACAGCAGCTGCCGATGCGAAACCACCGCGCCCTTCGGCTTCCCTGTACTCCCCGACGTGTAAATGACCATCGCTGCATCTTCACCGTCGACGAGTAACTCTGACGATCGACCTTCCGACGCCCCCGCAACCAACACCGGTGCTTCATCGTCAACGTCAATCCAACGATATTGCTCCGCGCCCTCCGCGTCCTTCGCGGTAAGGATGTACTGACCTTCCCCTATAATGACGCTCGGTGCAGCATCAGCGATGATGCCCTGAAGCTCTGCGCCCGATAGCCTCCAGTTGAGCGGCACGAACAAGACCTTCAACCGGAGGCATGCGAGAAAAACAGCAACACTCTCAACGCGATTCGACATGAGAACCGCCACCCGGTCCCCGGCAACAACACCTAGCTGCTCCCCCAGCACTGACACCCAGCGATCCCCGAGGTGATCCAGATCAAGATAGCTGAGCCGCTCCCCCGACTTTCTGTCGATAATGGCTATCCGGCCGGGAGAAAACCGGCTCCACCACCGAATTGGATCTCCATACCCCGGGGTCAATGGTGTCCGTGCTCCTTCTCGACATGGAGGAAGAAATCGACGAACGCCTTGCTCGCGTCGGGACCTTTTTCGTCGGTATATGTACCTGCCGCCGATCCCCCTGACCATGCGTGCGCAAGCTCGTCAACGATCTTTACGTGTACGTGCCGTCCGCCGTTTGAATGTTTCCATTGTCCGGCAAGCAGGTTGGCGTTCTCTACGTTTACTGACTGATCGAGCCGTCCCTGGAATATCTGAACGGGCATCGGCTTACGCCGCTCAGCCATGGCAGTCACGACCAGCTCGCCGAGCGCGACTGTATCCGCCCTTGGCCTTCGCATCGCAATAATCGCGTCACTCATCTGCGTAACGAGGCCGTACGCAATCCCGGAGTGAATCCCCAGCGCGGCGAACATCTCCGGATAAGTTGCGCCCATGATCGCCGTCATAGCGCCCCCCGCTGAGATCCCTGCGATGTAGACCTTCGACGGATCGATCTTCTGGTCACTCGCGACCTTTCTGATCATTGCCGCCAGTATCGCCGGCTCACCCTCCCCTCTCTTCTGATTGGCCGCGGCAAACCAGTTCCAGCACTTGAGAGGATTGGCTGTCACCGGCTGTTCGGGATACAAAACCACGAATCCCTGCGCGCCGGCGACTTCGTTCATGCGCGTTCCCCGGGCGAGATCGTCCGGGTCCTGTGTGCATCCATGCAGCATCACGAGGAGTCGACGCTCCCCGGAGGAAGCGGCAGGCACGTAGAGCTTGTACCTGCGACTTCCTTCAGGGCCGTCGTATCCACCCCAGGTGAAACTCTCAGCGCTCCCCGCCGGACCCATATGACTCATGATGAGCCCGACAAGGATCAGCTGAAACATCAACGCAGCGTCGGGTTGACGTTGAAGCGCACGCCGAGGAAGGCCATCATCCCGATTTCCGGCATGTTGATCATCTCCTTGTGCTTGCGATCGAGACCGCACTTTCTCTCTTCACTCGCGATACGCTGGTTCGGCTGTGGGAATTCCGCCGACACGGGCTCATAGGTGACGTTTCGCGCGCTGCAGGTGTAGAGGTTGCCCACCGACAGGTTGACGAGGGCGTTCTGCATCGTCGGAATCTTCACTGACACGTTAGCGTCGAGCGTTCCGAACGTCGGAATCACTCCCGTGTTCGTTCCGGAGCGGAAGTAGTATCCGTTCACGTTGCGCCAGGTCAGGCCGCCGCTCACCGGACCGAAGTCACGCGCTGTCGTTCCAACAGTCCACTTCGTCGTGGGCGAGTTGAGCGACACTGCCTCCAGGCTTCCGCCCGCTGGCACCGTCACTTCGTTGATCTTCACCGTGGACGTGGTTGCCCGCAGCTCGATCCTGTCTGTGACGATCGCGCTGAGTCCGAGATCAACTCCCGAGACCTTGGCGTCGCCGAGGTTGTAGTACGTGAGAACGATCGGGGTCAGTGGAACGGGCGCCTGGTTCACGATCTGGCCGCTCGCGTTGACTGGTATGGTATTCCCAGGGTTGACCAGCGGCTTCGCAAACGTCGCGGCCGCTCCTGCGAACGGATTCCCGATGATCGTCAGCGGGCTCATGAAGTTCTTGTAGTCGGAACGGAAATACGTTCCGTCAACGTAGAGCCGGTTGGCAAGCACGCCCTTGTAGCCGAGCTCCCACGTCTTGTTAGTTTCCGGCTCCATCGCCGCGAACGTTGCAACCGTTGCGCCTGCGGCATTCGTCATTGCGAATCCGGTCGTGTTGCCGAAAATCGCGATGATCGACGTCCAGTCCGGGATGAAGAAATTCGTCTGGAGAATCGTCGGTGACTTGTACGCCCGATTGAACGTGACGCGCAGCGCCTGGTCCACCATCGGCTTGAAGATGACGCCTGCCTTCGGGCTGAACTGGCGATCGTAGCTCTCCGGGTAGTCGAGCCGTCCTGCGAGCACTACGTCCAGATACTGATTTACAGGAGTCGTCGACTGCGCATAGATGCCCTTCTGGTCATTCTTGATGTCTTCACCGGTGATGCGGTCGGTGAGCCACTGCCTGTCGCTGCTCACCTGGTCGAGCCGATACTGCGCTCCGAACACGAACGAAGTGTTCAGCAGCGGCTCCACCGTATAGTTGCCCTGAGCCTCCGCCGCGTACATCCGCCCGTCACTCGGCCAATCCGAAAGCA
>JBPPMU010000133.1:0-3714 GCA_051306215.1 Gemmatimonadaceae bacterium
GGCCGGAACGATCTCCTGCGTGACGGCTACATAGCGGCGAGAAGCTTCCACAACGTCGGCACCGCGGTCGACCTCACCCTCGTCGTGATGTCCAACGGGTCCGAAGTGAACATGGGAACCCCCTACGATCACTTCTCGCGCGAGGCGCACACGAGGAACGCCCGGGCCCAGATCGCCCGCAACAGGCAGCTTCTGAAGACGACAATGGAGCGCCAGGGCTTCGTCAATTACGACAAGGAGTGGTGGCATTTCAGCTACGCGGTGCAGAATCCCGTACGGTTCGACAGGGTGGTCAGGTAGCACGGGACGGGATTTGCATCCCTGTCCCGGAGGAATCCAGGGGAGAGAACATGCAGGAACGTGAAAGCTCGGAGCTGTTCAACGAAATGCTGGATCCTCACCGCCGCGAGGAGCGCGAGGCCGCCGCGACAGAGATCGCCGGTCGCCTTCTCCAGAAAGGGATCGACGTCAGCGCCAGCGAAGATTCAGCGCTGCTCGCAGACCTGCTGAGCGCGGTAGAGCGGTTCGAGAACGCCGTGATAAACCGCGGTGGAGACCCGATGGTGAACATGCCGGACTCGAGGGATCCGCAGGATCCGGCTTTCGTATTGCCGAAGCGTCGCGACGACGAGTCGCTCTCCGCTTACATCGCGCACATTGGTGAAGCGACGGCGATGCTCGAGCAGCCACGAAGCATCGGTTCAGCCGGCTAGCCGTCCCGCTCCTCGCGCCTCCAGTCGCCGGAGGAGCCGCCGGTTTTCTCGAGCAGCATGACGTCGATTATGGCCATCCCGCGGTCAAGCGCCTTCGCCATGTCGTAGATGGTGAGAAGCGCAGCGGTGGCAGCGGTGAGCGCCTCCATCTCAACGCCCGTCCGGTCGAGTGTGCGCGCGTGCGAACGAACCCTGATTCCGGGCAGCGATTCGTCGAGCGTGAACTCGACACCGACATCTGTGAGCGCCACCGGGTGACAGAGCGGGATCAGCTCCCACGTGCGTTTCGCCGCCATTATCGCCGCGATGCGCGCGACTGCGAGGACGTCCCCCTTTGTCAGGGCGTTCGCGCGTATTGCGTCGAGGGTGGTCGCGGACATTCTTATCGCGCCTGAGGCGAGCGCGTATCGCTCCGATTCGTCCTTGCCGCTGACGTCAACCATCCGGGCGCGCCCGGAGCCGTCAGTGTGACTGAGCCGCTCGTCGCTCACCGCATCGCACCGGAGAGTTCGCGCAGCAGGCCCGATACTATGAGCTGAGGATTGACGTTTCCGCTCGCCCGGAGCCGGGCGGTTCCAACGAGATCTGCGGCGCGACTCACAGCGAGCGCGCGCTGGGTATTCCCCTCGTGGAGCGCGGCGCGCATCCGTTCTGCCAGGATGATGACGAGCGCATCGAGTATCTCCGTAAAGCCGCCTCGCGCTCCCGCTGCTCCGACACTCATTGCGGCGGCATGCCTGTCGGATGGCCTTTTCGATGCAGCAGCATCGAGAAGTTTTCTTGCCGCGGCCATCGCCTTTGCCCGCGCCTCGTCGCCGAATAACATGCCCGGGGCTCCTGCTGCGAGCTGGACCTTTTCCGTGACGGCCTTTGCGCCCGAGATACCGAGCGACTCCTCTACAACCGGGTCGGCGAGAAATTCACGGACTGACGCTTCCTGAAGTTGTCCGACGCGGACCGCAACCGTCCGAGAGCGGATCGTCGGAAGCAGGGCGCCCGGCTCGCTCGACGTGATGATTATGGTGGTGTTGGGGGACGGCTCCTCGAGCAACTTCAGGAACGCATTTGCCGCGAACTCCGCGCCATCCTGAAGCCCCATTCGCTCGGCGTCGCCGATCACAAAGACCTTCCGTTTTCCAATTGCCGGTGTCATCGACGCTTCCCGCACGATGGCATGAACTGTCGCGACGAAAATTCCCTCGTTGCCCGGCGTCGCCGCATACAAGCCGTGATTCTCGGCGCGGGCCTTGATCACCTCCCGGTAGTCATCGCGGACGTCCTCCAGATCGGGGTCTGCATCCTTCAGTCGCGGACGCGGGAAATACCAGTGAAGGTCGGGATGGGTGAGGTCCCTCGCGTAGCCGCAGCTTCTGCATTTCCCGCAGGGCGGGGACTCGCTCTCGCAAAGCAGTAGCTGGCCGAGCCACAGGGCGAGGCGCTGCTTGCCCACACCGCGCGGGCCGTGGAACAGGAGGCTGGCCGGGAGCGCCCCTTTCGCGACAGTCTTCGACAGCCGGGTCTTGAGATCGGCGTGGCCGTAGAGATCGACGATCATTCCTCAATATGCAACAGACCACTGCGGACTGCGGACGTACTGCGGACACTGACCGCGGACTACTGCGGACTCCGGACTCACAGCAGGGGGTTACTGGATTACGGCCCCCCAATCGGATAAAGTGAAGGGTGCCCGTATGGCACGTTTCCTGACGATTCGGGGATCGCTGGCTCACTGGAGCAGGGGGAGTAATGGCGGGGCATCTGACGGGAAGGAAGGTCGCTTTTCTGGCAACTGACGGCGTCGAGCAGGTGGAGCTCACGGCGCCATGGCAGGTATTGAAGGAAGCCCGGGCGGAGGTGCGGCTCGTGTCGCTCAAACCGGGGTCAATTCAGGGCGTTATCAATGGTGAAAAGGCCGACACGTTCAAGACCGACCTGACCGTCGATGCGGCATCGGTTCACGATTTCGATGCTCTGGTTCTTCCCGGCGGAGTCAGGAATACCGAAGCCCTCCGGGCGAATCCGGCGTCGGTCCAGCTGGTGCGCGCGTTCATGGAGGCCGACAAGCCCGTTGCCGCCATCTGCCATGCGCCCCGACTCCTTGTCGAGGCGAACGCCGTCGAGGGCCGGACGCTGACGTCACACCCCGAGATCGCGGATGACGTGAGGGACGCCGGCGGTGCGTGGGTGGACAAGCAGGCCTCGGTAGACCAGAAGCTGCTGACGAGCCGGCGCCAGGAGGACCTCCCGGCGTTCTGCAGCAATCTCGTCACGATGCTCTCGAGCGCGATCGACGAGAGGCGCCTCGACAAGATGGTCGAGCAGAGCTTCCCGGCGAGCGATCCGCTCCCCGGGCCGGTGGCGCCCCGGTAGGCATAAATCGAGTCACGGTAACGGTCCGGCAGAGGCGTACTTTGCTGCGCAAAGTACTTGACAGTCCTAGCCGCCTTTCGGTATGATACAGTAATGACATCAGTTCGCCCCCTTCGTCCGCCTCCGCCCAAGGACCTCTCGTCCCTTCACGGGCGGGCGATGGACAACCTCGCGTTCATAAGAAACACGATGGAAGCCGCGGGCTCGTTCACCGCGGTGTCAGGCTGGGGAATGGTCGCAATCGGAATTCTCGCGGTCATCGTCGCGGTAATAGCGTCGCAGGTGCCGTCGGAGGCAGCTGCCCTCAACCTCTGGCTTGCCGCCGCAATCCTCTCCCCGCTCGTGATGATCTGGGCGATGGTGCGGAAAGCCCGGGCCGCGAAAATGCCCCTGCTTTCGGGACCGGGCCGGAAGTTCGTGCTCAGTTTCTCGCCGCCGATGTTCGTCGGCGCTGTCCTCACGCTCGTTCTCTATCGCGCAGGATTCGCCGTGGCGATCCCGGGCGTGTGGCTGCTTCTCTACGGCACTGCCGTCGTCGCGGGCGGAGCCTTTTCGGTGAAGATCGTGCCGGTGATGGGCCTCTGTTTCATGGCGGCGGGATGTGTAGCGCTGTTCTCCCCGGCCGCATGGA
>JBPPMU010000134.1:0-24234 GCA_051306215.1 Gemmatimonadaceae bacterium
GAGGATGAAGGCGAACATCCCGATGAGGAAGATGGCATTCCAGATCGTTGGTTTGATGCGCCACCACACTTCCTTCGGGATGTCGTGGAACGGCTGCTTGTACCACCATTGCACGAGATTGAATCCGAGGAATGCCGTCCCATACATGAACGTCGCGCCGGTCAGGCCCGCCTGGATCCCGCCGAGCCCTGACGCGACAACGAGGGGCAGCGTCGCGCCGTAGAGGAAAAGGAAAATCACCAGGAAGAGCCGGATGTCCTGGAACATCCATTTCCCGTCGTAAAGCCGGAGAAGGCCGATGGAAATGGCGAACTGTCCGCACAGAAACCATGTGGCGGCCGCGAAAAATGTCCCGAACACGATCTCGACAAGCGCCCCGAGGTGGAAGCAGAGCGCGATACCGAGCAGGATGCCCACCGCGGTGGGAAACCGCCGCCACTCGATATCTGCGGTGTTATCCACGATATGTCGACCTGAAGCCGCTCGTCGCTATCCGCTTGAGCTGCATCGCCTGCCGGCGCGCATAATACCTGATCATCCAGGCAGTCGAGCTGCCAGTGAGGCCGTGTTTCTCAGTCAGCCACGGCCAGTGTTTGTTGACCAGATAGCGGGTGTTCCGCCACGCGAGATACTCGAACCACAACCTGTTCACCCTTTGGCCGCCGACCGCGCTGATCGGTCCCCGCAGGTGATAGCAGACAACATTCGGCGTAAAGAATATCTTCGCGCCTGCGGCACCCGCCGCCAGGTAGAAGTCAGTCTCCTCCCGCCACGAGTTGCCGGCGTACCACGCGTCGAAGTTCACTTTCTCGAACAAGCTCCGCCTGATCAGCGCGATCGAGTGAACGTAGGGTGCCTGCACCGGGTGATCGAGTCGCTCAGCGAAGCGCGCGTCCATCGACTCGAGGTCGAAGACCTCCTCGGCTGAACGCACCGGTGATGGCGGATCGGCGAGATAACTCTCGTCGAACGAGCCTGGAATCAGCGCGGTGACGATACGGCCGGCGATTATGTCGGCGCCGAGCTCGCGCGCCTCATGGAGGAGGGTGGCACAGTAGTCCGCTGAGAGCCAGACGTCGTCTTCGCCAAAGAGCACCCAGTCGGTGTCGGCAGCGGCAATGCCCGCCTTTCGCGACGCCGGCTGGCCCCGCTGGCGGTCATGGCGGATCACGTCGACGAGAACCGGCGAGCTCGCTGCGAGCTCCCTGATCCTGTCAGCCGTTCCGTCCGTCGATCCGTCGTCGACAACGATTATCCTCGTCACGTCGGCATGCGTGAGGTACGACCTCCACACCGCCTGCAGGGCGCGAATCCTGTTGAACGTCGGTATGATGATAGTTATCGACGCGCTCATGCCGCCCCATCCATGCGCCGGGCGCTTGCGGCTTTTGCCGCGTCGAGACCTCGGTATCCCTCGATGCCGCCTCGCACGACATTCAACGGGATGCGGGGGTCGAGCTTGGCCAGACCAACCACCGCCATCGCCGCGGCGTGAAGCATGAGACGGGTTGCATATCTTGCGCGCCAGAAAGGCTCGTCGCCGATTGCCTTCCATACGAACAGCACGCGTGACCGCTCTCGCTCGCGCATCTGCGAGTGAAGCGGGGGCCGGTTGATCAGGCTCGGGTAATGTTCGATCGCGACACGTGCAGACGATATCATCTTCCAGCCGGACTTCGCGACACGGTGAGCGAGATCTACGTCCTCGTGCCAGAAGCTGCCAAGCGCTTCGTCGAACCCGCCTACAGCCTCGATCGCCTTCCGGCGGAACGACATGTTGCCGCCGCTCAGCCAGGCTGCGGGCTGGTCTTCATCGGGATGACTCGCGGGGCCGACGTTGAATCCGCCCCAGTCGATCCTGTACCTGTTCGATGTGAGCCCGAGCATCCGGTAGGCCGCGTTGCGAAGCGGATTGTAGTGACCGGGATGATCGACGAAACCGCCGACTGCACCGATCTCCGGATCGTCGTAGAAGCCAAGCATCGCGCCAACCCACGTTGGCGGAAGCCTTACGTCGTCGTCGAGAAACGCGACGATCTCCCCTCGCGCCATCCCGAGCCCGGCATTACGCGCCCGCGAAGTACCAAGCCCCTCCGGATACTCGGCGATCTGAAGCTCGAGGCGGCCCGCGAACCGTTCGCGTATTCTCGCACCTTCGCCGTCAGGGTGTGCCTGAAGAACGAGAACCACCTCGAACGGCCGTGATGTCTCCTGCGCGGCGAGATCCTCGAGACAAAGCTCGAGCGGCTCGCAACGCTTGTACGAGGCAACTATTACGGATAGATCGGGTTGCATTGGGTGGCTATGAGCCCTTGAGCGCTCGCCAGTGGCCGAGAAGACCGGCGCGGTCGATCCAGCGACGTACCATGTTGCGGGGAATATCGTACAAATTTACCTGGGCGACCCCCTTCAAACGAGGCACGAGGGGGAAACGGTTCCTTATGACTGCCTTGCGCTCGCGGCAGGAGAGAAGGAACCTGTCTTCGCTGAGCCCGCCCATCCGCATCGTCGAGACTATCACATCGACGAAGCGCGTGCACACCGGGGCGGCGAAGCAGCGCACGATGTGATCGTAGTCGGCGGCGATCAGGTATGTCGTGTCGAACTTCCCAACCCTGTCGAAGATCTTGCGCCTGACGAAAGTCGCGGGATGGCAGAGAGTCTCCTGCGCGAGATCGTCGAGGTCGACCTTGCGGCCCGCTATCCCCGATATGTCGCCATCGGTGAGAACCATCCTGCCATAGACGAGGTCTTCACCAGAGCTCGCGGCGATCACGCGCTCGACCGCCTCGGGCGAGTAGAGGTGGTCGTCGGCATTTGCGAACAGGACGTACGACTCGGCATCGGTGACGAGATCGATTCCCCTGTTCATCGCGTCGTAGATCCCGTTATCCGGCTCGCTCACCCAGTACGCGAGAGTTCCGCTGTACTTCTCGAGGATCTCGACAGTCCCGTCGGTTGACCCACCGTCGACGACGATGTGCTCGATCGGCAAATATGTCTGCCCGGCGATCGCGAGGATCGTCTCCTCGATGTGCTTCGCGCCGTTGTAGACGGCAGTAACTATCGAGACGAGCGGATTGAAACCCGACGGCTCGGGTACGTGCCCGGAAATACGACGACCACCCTCGCGGCGCGTGCTCACTGCTTCACCTCGGCCGCATCAGTAAGCCAGTTGTCGCGTAGCGCGAACTTCCGCCAGTGCTCGTCGGAAAACAGCCTCGCGTCGTAGACCGCGCGGTTGCGGTGGTACCAGATGCGAGCGAGATCGAGCCGCCAGCGTGTGTCGCCGACAGCTCGCCGTGCTCCCGCCTTCAACGCGGAGACGGCGATCAGGGTGGAATGCGCGACGATCCGCCTCGCGAGCCTTCCCTTTCCCGGACGGATCGACCTGTAGTCAGTATAGCTGTCGCAGAAGCCCTGGTCTGCCATCCTGCGGTTGAGGTACCGCTGGGTCATCCTCGACTCGGGAATCATGTGGCGCGTCACCGCCGTCCCGACGTACGCGAACCGGTAGCCACGCTTCCGCAGCTTGATGTTCAGTCCCGTCTCATTGTCACCCGTGAACAGTCCGGCGTTGGTGTCGGGGTTGAACCCGCCCGCCTCTATGAACGCGTCACGCCGCACTGCCTGGTGGCAGCTGAACACGCCAGGGTCGTCATCGGATATCATCGTCGCCTCGCCGAGGTCGTTGAGGCTGAGCAGCGCGTTGCGAAGATGCTTCAGGACCCAGGCGGGCGGCTCGGTATCCCACCGTGGCAGGACTTTGCCGGTGACGGATGCGATGCGATCATCTGCATCGAACACTCCCGTGATGTTCTCGAGAAGCTCCGGGTCGGCCAGCATGTCGTCGTCCGTGAAATAGAGTATCGACCCGCGGGCCACCATTGCGCCGCTGTTCCGCGCGTAGTGCGCTCCTTTCCTGAGCTCTCTTAAAGGTCGGATCCGGCCCTCACCCACCGCCATCGCCTGGATCACGCTCCACGTGTTGTCCGTGGAGTTGTTGTCGACAAGTATCAACTCCCAACTGTCGGCGGGATACGTCTGCGCGACAAACGTCTCAACGGTCTGCCGCAGCAGCGACGATCGGTTGTAAGTCGGGATTATCACAGAGACGAACGGTCTTTCACCGGTCATGTGAGTGCCCCGACGATCTCGCGGAAACGCTCCTGGAACTGCGGTGGTCCCCATCGCGCAGCGTGTTCGCGCCCTCTCGCGGCAAGATCCGCGCAGAGCGAGTCGTTGGTCCAGAGCCGTGTCATGCAGGTGTAGATCTCGTCGACCGAGCCGGGGTCGAACAGGATGGCCGCATCGCCGACCTGGTCGGGGATTCCATAGATGCGCGACGTCGCAACCGGGCAGCCGAGCGCGAAGGCCTCGAGCTGCGGGATGTTGGTCGGACCGAAATACGTCGGCATTACGAGTGCGCGCGCCCGGCTGTAGAACGCCGCCATCTCCCTGTCTTCAACATAACCGGGAAACAGCACGATTTCGGCAAGTCCGAGCTCATCCACCTGCCTGCGCACTTCGTCGTACGCGTTTCTATCCTTTGCGCCGACGAGCACAAGACGCACATCTGGGTGGGAAGCCCGCAGCCGCGCGAGGGCGCCGATGAGATTCGAGTGATTCTTATGTCGGTAGAACTGCGCCGGATAGAAGAAATACTTCTCCGGTAACGAATACTTCGCCGCGATGGCCGCATCTTCGCGGCCATCGTGGTCGTATATCCACGGCGGAGCAATGTATGGAAGGACGAAGACTCTCGAGGGCTCGATGCCATATGACTCGATCAGCTGGCGTTTCCCCAGCTCTGAATCGACGAGGATTCCTTTCGCCCACCTCACTGTCTCGCGAAAATGAAACTCGCGCGCCTCGTATTCCCCATCCGCTGAGACCTCTGGGAACCGGCGCTCATACCTGTGCATGAGGTCGTGCACGGTTCCGAGAGCTGGTATCGGCGCCCGAAACACGTACCGCTCGTGATTCGGGCATACCCAGAGGTCGCACTTCGCGCCGACGAGCGCGCGTACGTTCGAGTCGATTCTTGCGGCGCTCTTCCGCCAGAGCGACATCGGGAGACCACTCTCGTGCCAGAGCCGGTTGAGCGCGCGATTAAAAATCGAGTCGCCGAGCTCCACGACCTTCACCCGGTCGGTGAGATGGGAGCGCCATTTCTGGTCGGAGAACGCCGCGACGAGCTCGAAGTCCGCAGGCAGCGACATCGCGGCATCGAGAATTGCCTGCGTATACTGGAGAACACCCCCTCCCGGGCCAGCCGAGAGGAGTACGCCGAGTCGCTTCATCCCAGCCCTATGAAGCAGGCGCCCCAGGTGTTGAAATCGGGCTCCCCAGCGGTGAGCCAGCCGCGCGACTCGATGAGCTTCATCCCGGCGGCACCAAGTGCAAGCTCGATCTCCGGAGTGAAGAGGTAGCGCATGTTGTGCGTCTCCCTCAGAACTTCGCTGGCGCCGGTGAGCCTGTCGGTCACTGTGACAGTGTAGTTCACGTCGACGACGTTCCTGCCCGCATGGATCACCGGCTCGGCGATCCGCCTGACGTGCGTCGCATCGTCTGACAATTCCTTCCTGGTCACCGCCGGCCACTGCCTTATCACGGCGGGGCCATACCAGCAGTCGAAGATGAAAATACCGCCCGGGACGAGGTGCGCTCTCGCCGTGGCGAACGCGGCCGCGAGGTCTGCATTCGTCGTCTGGTAGCTCATCACATGAAAGAGCGAGATAACCGCGTCGAACTTCGTTTCGAGCCGGAACGAGCGGGCGTCGCCCTTTTCAAATGTGAGCCGTTCGGCGATCGCAGGATCGAGTCCCTCTCGGCGCGCTTCCGCCGCTTCGAGCATCCCCTCGCTCATGTCGACGCCCGTCACGCTGTAGCCAAGGCTCGCGAGTTTTGCGGCATGAAGGCCTGTCCCGCTTCCGATCTCCAGGATCGACTTCGCGGATGGGGCGTGCTTACGGAGAAGGTCGGCGACCCACAGGGTCTCGCCGTCGTAGTCCTTGTCGCGGTAGAGAAGATCGTAGTAACGGGAGTATCCGGCGAAGACGCTCACGCGAACACTTCCCTCACGGCTTGAGCAACGCGGTCTATCTGGTCGTCGGTGAGCGCGAGGCCGCTCGGCAGATAGAAGCCGCGGCGGGCGATTCGCTCGGCGTTCGGGTGGGATTCGCCGCCGAACATTCCCATCTTCAGATAGACCGGCTGCTCATGCATCGGCCAGAAAAACGGCCTCGTCCCGATCTTTCTGTCAGCCAGCCTGCGAATCGCTTCATCTGCATCGATCTCGACATCATCGCGAATGACAACGCCGAATACCCAGTTGATGTTCGTCGCGTAGTCTGTCTGCGCCACCGGGAGCTGGAGCGCCGGTACAGACGCCAGCAGCTCGGTATACCGCTCGAATATCCGCCGCTTGCGGGGGACGAACTCGTCGAGCCGCTCGAGCTGAGCGAGCCCCAGTGCCGCCTGCATGTTCGTCATCCGGAAGTTCCAGCCGAGCTCCTCGTGAACGAAGCGGCGGGGAGCCTTCATGGCGAGGTTGCGAAGTCCCCGGCAACGCTCGGCAAGCGCATCGTCGTCAGTGACGATCATCCCGCCCTCGCCAGTCGTCACATGTTTGTTCGGGTAGAAGCTGAACGTCGAGACCCTGCCGAACGAGCCGCACGGTTTGCCCCTGTAATCCTGGCCGATCATCTCGGCAGCGTCCTCTATAACGTCGAGCCCGTGTTTCGCGGCGATCTCGAGGAGCGGATCCATGTCAACCGGCAGGCCGTAGATGTGCACGGCCATGATTGCCCGGGTCCGCCCGGTTATGCGCCGCTCGATGCTTGAGACATCAATGTTCCAGGTCGCGGGGTCGCAGTCGACGAGGACGGGGACGGCGCCGAGTCGCGAGACTGCCGAAGCGCAGGAGATGATCGTGAACGTCGGCATTATGACTTCGTCGCCGGCGCCGAGGTCGAGCGCTGCCGCGGCGGCATCGAGGGCGGCGGATCCGTTGCAGACCGCAATGCCGTGAGCGCGCCCTACGCGCTTCGCGAAGCGCTCCTCGAATTCCCGGATGAACGGCCCTTCAGACGAGATCCAGCCGGTGTCTATGCACTGGGCCAGATATTTCTTTTCGTTCCCGTCGAGGACCGGCTCGTTGACCGGGATAAACTCTGCCATATAGCCTTTAAAGATAGGCCCGCGCTGGCACGAATGGCAGATTGATGATTGCGGATCGAGGACTTTGCGGCCTCAGGACGAAGAGCCATCGCAGAGTCGCGACTGAGTGAGGATTGAGGACAGCTAAACCCAGAGGGAACGGATTGGGCGGCTTGAACGGATTTGGCGGATCAACCACTCCGGGGGACAGGTGCTACCGGGAGCGGCGGGTGATGGCTTTACCTGTCGTCAATCCTCACTCAGTCGCGACTCTGCAACGGCCGTTGGTCCTGAGGCCGGACAGTCCTCCGTTCGGAGTCCTCTCCTTGCATCATACAGGCGATTTCGTATGTCCTGTAATTCTCGTCGCCGGTAGATCCTGGAAACCACCGCAACGGCCTCGAACGCTCGGCGAATCGTTGTTTCTCATCCGGGGTCCAGGTAAAGATTGCTCCGTATGGCCCGGATGCTGTGCCTGATTCGTCGAAGTGGAAGCGCCGGTGGCCGATCGAGAGGAGCACCGGCTGGCGGGTGTTGCAGGCGACGCTGTTGGCAATCGCCATCAGCTGGCCCAGCCCGAGATCCAGTTGCCTCTTGTCGCCCCTGTCGAAGTAAGCCCGGTAATCGTACTCGCGCTGGCGCGGGAAATAGGTGGGGTTCCGGACGTAAAACGGCAATGTCTCAATAAGGGGATCGGGTTCCGACATCAGCACGGCGCCGGCATAGGCGGAATTCGATCGTATCTCTCGCGCGAGGGCCAATCCCATCGATTCCGGGTGAACGATGTGCCGGTACATCGTGAACGGGAGGGCCGCTGTCTGGATCGCAAACAACGGGATCAGCCCGAGGGTAATCCGCCTTGCTGCGGCTGCGCGATCATCGGGCCTGGTTGTAACTACCGCGATCCAGCAGATGGTCAGAATGAGGAAAGCCAGAAAGCCATGATGGCGAAGCGCGCCAGGATACACGAGCGTGAACACGAGCTCGAACAGGAGCACCGCCAGGATCAGCGCGAGCAGATGGATGCGATTTCGCCTCAGTCCCCACGCAGCTGCAACGACTGCGATGTTAACCAGAATCCGCGACGCAATGCCGGAATCGAGGCCAATTCGCCCCCACGGTATCTCGCCAGAAGCGACGAGGTTCGCGCCGTCAGTCCCCTTCAACCCGAGACCGGGGTCAACGAGCAGCGCGCCAAAAACAGATGCGGGAGTGAGGCTCGACCACGAGAAAGCATATGCCATCTCGGGCGGAGAGGATGCCGTATGGATCGCCAGAGCTATCCCCGCCACCACGAGCGCAATCGCGCCGGCAAACGCAGGGGGGCGCGTCTTCATATCGCGCCGAACCATGTCGGCCAGCCACAGTGCCGAAAAAAGGGCCGCGGCTACCGCCCCGTGAACGCTTGTGTTGGCGAGCACCGCCAGCACGATTGCCAGCCGCCATGGGCGATCCGCCCGCCGCCCCCAGAGGGCACAGACAATCAACATCAGCAGCACGCCGATCCCGTAATTCCTCGCTACGATGCTCAGCTCGTAGCCAAGGAACACCCCGAACAACGCAAGGAACCGGAGAGCCGGCGGAAACGGTGACCAGCGGAGGATTAACCACCCCGCGGCAAGGCCGATCAGCGCCGCGAGAACCGGCAACACCATCAGTGAGCCGGTCACGGCATATCCTGCGCGGAGGAGGGCATACCACACCACAGGATGACCTTCTTCCCCAAGCGCGCTGAACATCGCGCGCCAGGAGTCAGGCCGCGTTGCCACTGAAAACGCGCGCACCTCGTCGCGCCATACATCGTGAGTCAGGGCGAGGAGGAGCAGAAGCAGCGCAAAAGCAAGGAGCGTAGCGAGTATCCAGTTCCGGGTTTTCAGTTCCAAGTTGGTTAGAACTGAAAGCTGAGAAACTGGAGACTCGCGACTCGCGTGGACTTCCACCTCAGGAAAGCTTCCGACCCAATGGATCGAACAGGCGATCCCTCCTCAAACCAGCGCGATGAAGCCTGAACTTCAGCGACGTCGCGATGACACCAAGCCCGTACACAACCGAACGGCTGAAGTTTATCGATGAGGCCTCGGCGAAATAACGCGTGGGGCAAGAGATCTCGCCGATGCGGAACCCGAACATCGCCGCCTGCGCGAGCATCTGGTTGTCGAACACGAAGTCGTCGGAGCATTCCAGCAGTGGCAGCTTCTCGAGGACTTCACGAGTGAAGGTCCGGTAGCCTGTATGGAACTCCGAGAGCTTCATGCCGAGAAAGACATTCTCGAACGCGGTGAGGGCGCGGTTGGCGATGTATTTGTAGAGGGGCATTCCGCCTTTTCGCGCTCCGTCACCGAGAATACGCGAGCCAAGGACGACATCGAACTCGTCTGACCCGGCGAGCCACGCCATCGCACCGATGAGCTTCGGCGAATACTGATAATCAGGATGAAGCATTATCACTATGTCGGCGCCACGCTTGAGCGCCTCGGTGTAGCAGGTCTTCTGGTTTCCGCCGTATCCGCGGTTCTCCGGATGCACCACGAAGGGAATGCCGAGCCGCTTCGCCACTTCGACAGTATCGTCGCCTGAGGCGTCGTCAACGAGAAGCAGGTCGTCAACGATACCCGGCGGAATCTCGGCGATAGTCCGCTCGAGCGTGCGGCCGGCGTTGTAGGCGGGCAGCACGACAATCACCCGCTTGCCGTTGATCACGTCCCCGCCCTACTCCTTCACAACGAGGCGGTCGGCCGTCACGCCGATGAAACGGGTCTTGTCCTGATCGCCGGCGTAGGGGCCCTGCTTCACCTCGATCATCTCGATCTCCTCGAGCACCTCGAACCCGTGGCCGCCGGTGGCGAGGAGGATGACGTCGCCGCCGTGAAGAACACGGCTCTCGAGGTAGGCCTGCGAATCGTCGTAGAAATCGACGCGAAGCTTTCCCCTCTTCAGCAGGAGGACCTCCTGCGTATAGTGGACGTTTCGGCTTACGGGGTTGTGGACGTGCGGGTCGATCACCTTGCCGGCTGGGTGTCGCATGAACGCAAGCTGCTGCGACAGGTCATTCGGCGTGAAGAAGTGGATTCCCGGCTCGTGAAAGTCACGGGATATTATGACGGCAAGAATCTGGTCCCCCGCCCTGATTGTCTCGATCATGGGGTCAAGTTACACATTCCGCCACGCGGCGGCTTGGCATTCCCTGGCTGTCGGGAGCGAAGACCATCACCCTGCGAAAGCCCTTGCTCGCCGCGCGGGAGCAGAGCGCGGCGACTGTGAGGTCCGCGGCGGTCTGCTCGCGCTCCCGCGGGGCGTACGAGTGCATGTTATACTGATCTGTGACCTCGCAGCCGAAGGGAGGCATTCCGTCGAGAAGCGCCATCCCGGAAATCGCCGGCGCAATGAAGCCGACGTAGGTGCACCTGTCATCTGCGTCGAACATGCTCCAGTAGAGCTCGTATGACTGCGGAATGAACAGCAGCATGTCTGCCTTTTCCTCGGCCGGAATGCGCCCGATCTCCCGGAGGCTCCCGACAAGGGCGTAATACTTCCCGGCTTCGACACCGCTGCTCAGCGCATCGGCGTCGAACAGGAGCGTCCTTTCCCCGGCTGCGAGCCGCGATTCGTGGCCCGCCCTGGAAACGAGTTCGCTGCGGAGGAGAAGATTCTGCCTGAGCATTCGCAGCGGCGGCTTGATCGTGTTGACGAACATGGTGAAAGCGAAGGGAGCCGCGACGAAAAGCAGAAGCAGGTGTGCGGGACGAAGCGAGCGCGAACCGAGCTCGGTCGCGCTGTGACTCTCTCTCCACAGCCCCACCCAGTGGCCCGCTCTCGCCATCACGAGCGCCAGCGCAAGCCAGCGCGGCACGTCGGAGAAATAAATCGCGGAGCCGCCGTGAATGCTGATCAGCTCGCCCGGCAGGAACGCCAGGAACGAAACGCCGAGAAGGAGCTCGACGTCGATGATGCTCCTCGCCTTGACTGCCTCTCGAAGCCCCGCGAGATCGCCTATCCGCTCCTCGTATATGCGACCGGCAGCGTAAATCCACGTCCAGGCGAAGTGAACGAGCGGAAAAAACTGATGCCACCCCGGTGCAGTCGAGTAGCGCATGAAATGGAGCGGATAAAAACCCGCGTTGTGCGCGGGAAGCGAGACTGCCCTGTACGCCAGATATCCCGCGACGAACATTACAACTGCCGACGCGGCGCCGTGGGCTGTGAACAGCAAACGTGTCCGGAACAGAACGTAGATGACCATGGCGAGCAGCAGGATCATCAACGACACCTTGAGGAACGCGAGCACAACCAGAATCACCGGAAGGAACACGAACACAAACACCACGCTGCGCTTCTCGGCACGCCACGCAATCACCGCTGTGGCTGTCGCCATCAGGAACACCGGAAGACCGCCAAGATATGATTCCGAGATCAGGACGTGGGCGTTCCACACCGCCATCGCATAAAGCGCCGAATCGGGAATGATGCCGATCGTTCCGATCGCGAGCGCGAGCCACCCCCACCAGTTGGTCCTCAGCCAGCCTTGCGGCCGGGAAAGCAGGGATGCCTTCCTCGCTTCGACTGCGAGCATCGCGATTGACGCGAAAAACAGCGGGATGAGGATGAGAGCATACCCGAGACTGTAGAAGCTCAGGAGATCTGTCCCCGCGAGATCTGACCAGCGGTGGAAAAGCCAGGCCGTGCCGTAGTGGTAGAACGCGTAAGGAATCCCATCCAGCCCCGTGCTCGGCACTCCGTAAACCCGGAGCATGTTCCCCATCGCAACGTAGTAAAGCGGGTCGTGATGCACGTTTGCGCTGCTCGAGAGGACTTCCCAGTACTGCGGCATCTTGTATCTGGAGGTCCAGACGATTCCCGCCGCCCACTTCGACACGACAACCGTGCCGAGCGTGAAGAGAATTCGTGACCTGAACGCGCCGTTGCGGAGCCAGCTGAATAGCACGATCGCAGCGGCAATCGCACCAATGACTGAGCCGGCGAAGCCGATGCCGCTGGCAAGTGGACCAAATGCGAACGCAACTATCGCCGTGAAACCGATCGTCGCCAGCGTGAGGAACGGCTGCGAGCGGGTCCAGATGAAATCGGAGTTGCGCCGCCTGAATGCGCGCCACAACCAGTACGGAATCGCGAGCAGAAACAGGGACAGGCCGAGTGCCCGAAGCACGTCTGTCACGTGCGACTCCAGACCGATTCGCGCGAAACAGTAGACGATCGCCAGGACGACCGCCGAGATCGTCCCGCCTACGACGATCGTCTCCCTGTCGTCGATCTCTATTGCGCGGTGTGACATTCATCAACGCGCGACGTTGCGCGTCCCGTTGAGTCGAAGTGCGCAGTCATGACGCGGGATAGTCCATGTCTCATCGCGCGCTCGCATAACGCCGCAGGGAGCGTGTCAGCGGGCATCTGCTGACGTGCCCGCGGCTCGAACAGCCCGAGTCCGTAATAACGGCTGAGAATGCACCCATGCGGCGGCATTCCATCAATCATGGCAATCCCCGTAAGCGTCGGCGCAACGTGACCGGAAAAGCTGCATGCGCCATCCCGTGCGAGAAGGGTCCAGTAGCGGGTCTCGGTCTGCGGGATGAACAATGCGGTTCTCCTGCGGTCGATCCGTGGAAGCTCCGCAAGCCGCTGAAGCTCGGTGAGAATGAGGTGATTCCGTGTCGCCTCGATGCCCCCCGCAGCAGCCACCGCTTCTTTCGTCGCAGCGTTCGCGGCGAGCATGCGCTTCGTCCAGTGGACGAAGTTCGATGCCATCGAGACCGCGAGCGGTGCAGCAACAAGCGCAACCAGCACAGTGCTCATCCTGATCTTCCCGACCGCGAACAAGCCGGTCCGGTCACCCTGTGGCCGTAACGATGGAAGCTGCAGCAACGTCCCGGCCCCGGCGATCAGCAGCCCCACGGAAAGCCAGCGCTGGATATCCGAGAAGTAGAATCCTGACCCGCCATCGATGTGCGTGACGAGCCCGGGGCCAATTCCGGCGAGAGCGATGAGGGTTACGACCTCGACGTCGAGAATCTTGCCGCCTCTGAAAACGTCGCGAAGGTTGCCGAATGTTCGAACTGATTCAGCGCGAAGCCGGAGCGTTACATAGAGCAGCGACCAGAACAGGTGCACGAGGAAAAAGAACGGCCACCACGCCGGCGGCACGAATCCCTTGAGGAAGTCGAGCGGAACGATTCCCTCACGATGCTCCGGCAGCGAGACGTTGGTCCACGTGAAAAGAAATGCCGCCGTCAGCGCGACCCCGATGACGATGAAGCCAGGCTGCCGGTAAAGCCGCTTCCTCGCTCCCGCGTACATGACCGCAAGGAACCCGAGAATCATCAATGAGATCTTGAGGTATCCGAGCAGAAGGATCCCCATCGGAAGCACGAGCGCCGGGAAGATCCAGCCCCGCGCACCGCCCATCCACCACAGGACAGTGATCGCGAAAAGCATCAGCGCGACTGGAAGTCCCGCTGCATACGACTCCGAGATCATCAGGTTCGACGTCCAGACGCCCATCGCGTCCATGCCGGTGATGGGAAACACGCCGATGATCGCTACGAGGAGGATCGCCAGGAGCGCGAGGTTGTCGCGAAGGTCGCTCCCCGTGCCGCGATTGATTGCGCCGCGCAGCTCTGTGGCGAAGCACACCATTCCGCCGAAGAAAAACGGGAGAATCGTCACTACGTAGCCGAAGTTGTAGAACCCCAGGGTGCTTGTGCCGAGGAGCTGCGAAAGCTGCGCGAACATCCATGGCGTGCCCCAGTGGTAGGCCATGTGCGGGATTCCGTCGAGCCCCGGCGTCGGCACGCCGTAAGTGATGAGCATGTTCGCGAGGCCCGCGAGCCCGATCGGATCGTGGTGAACGATGCCGTCTACAGCGAGCATCTCGAAGTACAGCGGGCTCTTGTAGATCCGCCCCCAGACCACACCGCCGGCAAAGGTGGAGAAAGCGAGGCTGCCGGCCACCACAGTTGCCGACCGCCACAGGGATCCCGAGCGGAGCCAGTCGCCCATCGATATCGCAAAGGCGAGGATTCCCGCACCCACGAACACGACCAGCGCCGGCGACCCGATGAACCTGCCGGCGAGAAGCGTAAGCAGCACCACCGTAAGCCAGTACGTCGAGTATGCGGTCGCCCAGGAAGTCACGACGCCACTTCTTCGCGAGATCATCCGCGCCACATATGGAGCGTTGATCATAAACAGCGAGAGCGCGGTAACCTCGATGACCGGTCTCAGGGGATTCGCGAGCCCGGCACGGGACGTCCAGTATATCGCCGCCAGACCGACGGCGAGAGAAGATGCAGCGGCTGCGACCGTTCCGAACGAACGGTCGTCGTAAGCCGCCATTACAGGCCGGTCGAGCGGCCTATCACGTACAGTGGCCTCTGCTTCACTTCGTCGTAGATCCGCCCGATGAACTCACCAATTACACCGAGGCAGATGAGCTGAACGCCCCCGAGGAAAAGAACGACGACGATCGTCGATGCCCATCCCCGTGCCAGATTGCCGTCGCCGGTCAGGCGCTCGATCGCGAAAACGACCCCGAGCAGGAAACTCACCGCCGAAACGAAGAACCCGAAATACATCGCGATCTTGAGCGGCGCCTTCGAGAGGGACAGTATGCCGTCGATCGCCAGCGCCATCATCCTGCGGAACGGATACTTTGTCACGCCCGCGTGACGGCCCGGGCGCTCGAACATTATCGCAGTCTGCCTGAAGCCTAGCCACGCGCGAAGGCCGCGAACATACCTGTTACGCTCCGGCATCGAGTTGAGAAGGTCGACTATCTGCCGGTCCATCAGGCAGAAGTCACCGGTGTCGGGCGGAACCTCGATCTCCGTCAAGCTGTTGAGGAGCCGATAGTAAACGTAGTACGCCATCCGCTTGAACGGCCCGACACCCATTCTGCGCTTTTTCTGCGCATACACGACGTCGGATCCTTCGGCCCACGCGTCGAGCATCCTGATCACAAGCTCCGGCGGATCCTGGAGATCGGCATCGATGACGACGACGACAGCACCCCTGGCAGCATGAAGCCCCGCGGTGACCGCGGCCTGGTGCCCGAAGTTGCGGGAGAAGTGCAGCGCCTTGAACCGCTTGTCGGCGTTGCAGATGGCGTCAAGCATCTCAGGCGACCTGTCCTTGCTGCCGTCGTTGACGAAGATCACCTCGAACTGCTCTATCGCGGGACCGAGGACCTGGATGAGGCGGGAGTGAAGTGCCTCTATTACCTCTTCCTCGTTGTAGACCGGCACAACGAGGGAGACCTGCGTTGACCCGTCAGCTGGCAGTGTCCGTCCGGTTGGCTCGGTCATGCGGCAAATCTAATATCAGCCCGGCTTTCAGCAGCTTCGAAGCCGTCTCCAGCGCCTCGTCCGCGCCAAGCCCCACCAACTCGGCGATTTCGACGAGGTCCCTCGTCCCATCGGCATAGGCAAGCAGGTTCGTCATCGAGCGAACGGTGTTCCCCGCCCCGCGGGTGCTGAGCGTGGGATAGAGCCCGCGTTTTCCGAGTTGCGGCTCGCACGGATGTACTGCGCGGTAGACACCGTTCCCCTCGAGCAGCTCGAGAACCTGCTGGACTACGCTGAACCCCCCGGCGAGTCCCGATGGAGTCACAAGCGAAAGATCGTCGAGCGAGGTGTGGTACTCGGGATAACTCTGGTACTTCGTTCTCATTATCGACGCAACAGGAAGGTCGACTCCGGGACTGCAGTACTGCCGCTCGTCACTTCCCCTGTCGAGGTACGAGTACTCGACGTGATCCGGCGCGTGCCGGCGCATCACGAGCTTCGCTGCACGATCCGCCAGCGTGTTGCCGTGCCGGGATCGCAGGAGCGAATACGCGCGGTCGTCGCCTATGCACGTTATCACGTACCCTGCGTCAGTCTTCCGCTTCAAGTCCTCCAGGTGCCTGCTGATATAGACGATCGAGCCGATCGTCTCGGGGATGAACACGATGCGGTAGCTGTAGCGCCTCTTCGGAAGTTCTGCGATCCAGCGCGCGAGCGCCGTCGTCACGACCGGCCCCGACAGCTCGTTGTTGGCGAGTGAGGGATGACATATGTAAGTGGAGAGGAGAATCTCCCGCTCTTCGGTGCCCGGAAGCAGGACCTCTCCATAAGTGAGGAAGCCAGGCTCGAGCGTGCTGTCAATGAGCACGTGATATCTGCCGTCGCGGAGCTTCTCGCGAACCGAGTGCGCAAGACAGAATCCCCACCGCCTCGCGTAATACGACGTTACGTAGGGAATCGCATCGGGCAACTCGGGGAGCGAATGAAGATGCGGCTGAAGCTCGGCAAGGGTCATCCACTCATCAACCGGCGTCGAATACCCGAGAACGTGGAGGTTGCTGTCCGCGAAATCGACTATCCGGTTGCCCGACTCGTCCTCGATGTACGCTCGACGGATGTTCCACTCGTCAGGCACAGTCCAGTCGAACGCAGGCGTTCCGGACGGAACCTCGTGGACAGTGAGCCCGGGGACGATGCGCCCGATGTAAGCGAGCGTCTCTCGCACTCCGTTGCCGGTGAGCGAGCGGCAGATCGGGAAGAGGTCTGCCGCCCAGCGATGCATCTCGAGGCCGATCTTTTCAGTCAAGTGGTCCCTCGAAGTCCGTTATGACGAACCGCCTTCCAAGCTCCTCGATCGCCGGCTCGACCCAATTCCGCGACTTTGCATCGAGAAGAGCCAGTGGATCATCCCTCAGGTCGCGAACCCATAGATCGTGCAATCCTTTCGCTGAGGCCGCAAGCACCTCGTTGCCTCCCTCGAGCCTCCTGCAAACGCCGGCTTCCAGAGCCTCACCGAGGAGCCTTGCCCAGTCGTAGTCGAGCCCCGTGCCCAGCGGCCTTACATGATAAACGAGCGTCCCCGGGACAATAGCGCCATCGGTCATCACAACGTCGCCCGGGAATATCTTGTCGTAGCGATAGACCGGACCGCCGCTCGACCGCTCCGACTGGTGGACCAGCGTGTTGTAATGAAAGGTGTCGCCGTAATACAGCACAACGCCATCCATCTCGATAAGCTCGGCGAACATCGAATCGGGACCGAAAGGGTCGGTGTCGGGACCCCAATATTGCTCCGGCCGCAGTCCGATACCCGAAACCGGAAAAATCGGGACAGGCGTTCTCCATTCCGCGGCTCCCGTCCTGAACCGCTCGGTTATAGGACCGAGCTGGGACTCGCTGTTCGCAACGTCGTATACGCGCGACTTGCCGAATTCATAGTTGAAAGTCGGGCACCACAGCGGCCGGTTCCCTGCCGATTCGCGGAGCAGCGCGTTGTGCGAGTCGAGATACGCTGAGCGGTCGCGGACGGGTGGGACGAGGCGCGCTGCGCGAAATGCGTCGGCGTGAACGAACACCGGACCACTTCCCATTTCGGAGAGAAGCCCGGCGATGCGGTCTTTCACTTCTGCTTGAACCTGTGGCTCACCGGAACCTTGCCGACGATCACGCGATGCGGCGACAGCTGCTTCTGAAGGTGCGCGCGGAAGTGGGCCATAATCGCCCGCCGGTCGATAGTCGCCCCTTCCTGCGGCTCGACAGTGACCTCGATGTGCTGCCCCGTGATGGGATTCTCCACCCCCACAACCTTTGCGCGCAACACGGCCGGGTACAAGAGTGCCACGCGCTCGACCTCGCCGGGAAGAATCTTGAGCCCGCCGACATTCAGCACGTCTTTCGCGCGCCCGACGACTTTTATCCAGCCGTCGTCGGTCTCGACGATGTCCCCTGTGTCATACCAACCGTCGGAGAAAGGCGACGGCGCGTTGAGATACCCGAGCATCCGGTTTCCCGACCGTATGTGAAGCACGCCATCTACGATACGCGTCTCGATTCCCTTTCCGCCGATCTGCATCCACAGGCTGTCGCGCGCCCGCGACTTGATCTGGAAGACCCCGAGCTCGGAGAGACCATAAGTCTGCCTGAAGTCGACGTCCGGGAGCTTCGCGCATAACCGGTCGAGAGTCCCCTGGTCCATTCGCTCAGTCCCGTATGTCACGACACGCAGGTGCGGAAACTCCATCGTGTCGAATATCCCGGCCAGCAACATCATCCGGAGGAATGTCGGCGTCGTCGGCAGGAGCTCGACCCGGTGTGCGATCATCTCCGTTGCGAGCGTTTCCGGGGTCCGCTCGGACGGTACGATCACGACGCCGCGGTTGAACAGCGTGTGGAGCATCGTGTTGATGCCCCCGGCATGATCGAAGAGCAGGAAGTTGAGCGCCCTCAGCGGAGGCCGGGGGACCGAGTACCGCTCGAGGAAGTTGTTGAAGTCGTGAAGGATCGCCTTCGGCCGGCCGGTCGTGCCTGAGGAAAAAAAGATGATACCGGGGTGATTCCGGTCTCGCACCTCGGCGATCAGGGGGTGCGTGGCAGCCCTCGTCTCCTCGCGCCGCTCGACCTGACCGTCCCTTATCACCCACTCGGCCATCCCTGCCTCGAAGAAGTACTCGTGGTCGGCAACGGTTCCGGCCGCGAGAGGCATGAGGATAATCCCGAGGTCGAGCAGCTCGAGCATCGTCGCGATTGTCGGCCCATCAAAATCTCCGACGAGCGCGACGACCGCGCCCTTCGGGATTTCGCCGATTTCCGCCGATCGGCCCACTGCCTTCTCGACGTCGGCGAAAGAGAGTGACCCACCCGGCCCGAAAAGAAACGGCTCGCTGTTCCCCTCGTTCCGGGCACGCAGCTGCTGGAGCAGACTCACCCGGCTGCCTGGCCTTTCCCTCTGCGGCTCTTCTGAGCTCTGCGCCTCGCTTTTGTCATATACCGCCTACGTGCAACGTCTGCCCGCTCACCATCGCGCTCTCGGGGGAAAGGAGCATCGACACGATGTTCCACACGTCCTGAGGCGTCCCCTGACGCTGGATGATCTGCTGCTTCACCACGGCGTCAACCCGGTCCTTCGGCACCTTGGCGATGAGCGCCGTGTCGATCGGCCCCGGAGCGACCGCATTGACGGTGATCCCGTGCGGAGCAAGCTCGCGCGCGAACACCCGCGTGAATCCTTCAACCCCCGCCTTCGATGCGATGTAGATCGCCTCGCCCTTTATCGCGAGCGGCACTCCAAGGGTGGAGAAGTTGATTATCCGCCCGGAACCCCGCTTGATGAGCGCCGGTGCGAGCTGCTGGCAGCAGAAGATCGTGCCGAGGAGGTTTGTCTCGATGATCCGCCGGACTGTCTCCGATGGAGTCGTGACGACGAGATTCATCGAGGCTATCCCTGCGGCGTTGATCAGGGCATAAACGTTCGGGTCTCGCCGCAAATCCTTCACGGCGGCGGCAATCGACTCGGGGTCTGAAACGTCTGCCTCCCGCATCTCGAACGGCGCGTCCTTTATCACTGTGCGGCCCAGTCCGACTACCCGATATCCCGCCTCATTGAGCTTTTCCGCGCAGAACCTGCCAAGGCCCCGTGAGGCCCCCGTCACGACTACGACGTCAGGCGCTGACTTGTCCCGCGGGGGCAGCGGCTTACGGGTGGCCATCAGGACGTTGGCGCCAGCTGTGAAAGGTGCGTGGCAAGGCTTCTAACGCTCCTGAGGACACTGCGCGCCTCTGACATCGCGCTGTCACTCGACCAGTCGAAATACGCGCCAAGCTGGTCCCGGCTGAAGTCCTCGGCGGCCAGGAGGAGCATCACGAGGTCCGCTGAGTCGACTACCCGTCCGTTGCCCACGAGAACCGTCTCTGCCGTGACAGTCTCGGCAGGCAGTCCGGTAAGGCTCGAGACTTCGTCTCGCAGGAAGCTTTCTATCTCATCATAGCCGATCGGCATTCGTTTCCTCGTCTTTACTTGCGATTTGCGGGCAGCAAGCAAATCTACGGGATTCGGTGATACTTTTCATCTCATGAAGAAGACAACGCAACTGCGGCGGATGATCACCTCGCCGGAGCTGGAGTTCATAATGGAGGCCCATAACGGGCTCTCCGCGCGCATCGTCGAGGAAGCCGGCTTCAAGGGGATCTGGGGCAGCGGGCTCAGCATCTCGGCCGCCCTTGGCGTGAGGGACAACAACGAGGCTTCCTGGACCCAGGTCCTCGACGTCATGGAGTTCATGAGCGACGTGACCTCCATACCGATCCTTCTCGATGGCGACACCGGCTACGGCAACTTCAACAACATGCGCCGGCTCGTCACCAAGCTCGAGCAGCGCGGCGTCGCCGGTGTCTGCATCGAGGACAAGCTCTTCCCCAAGACGAACTCGTTCCTTGGTGATGCGCAGCCGCTTGCCGACATTGATGAGTTCTGCGGCAAGATAAAGGCGGCAAAGGACACCCATCGCGATGAGGACTTCGTGGTTGTCGCCCGGCTCGAGGGGTTCATCGCCGGGTGGGGCCTGAAGGACGTCCTCGAGCGTGCCGAGGCGTACCATGCCGCGGGGGCGGACGCTGTGCTCGTTCACAGCAAGAAGTCGAACCCCTCCGACATCGACGCATTCATGGCCGAATGGGGCGACCGGCTGCCGGTGGTGATCGTCCCGACGAAATATTACTCGACTCCCACCGATCACTTCCGCGAGCTAGGCGTAAGTCTCGCGATCTGGGCCAATCACAACGTTCGCTCCGCGATCACCGCGATGAGGAGCACGAGCGCGCGGATCTTCGCCGACCAGAGTCTCGCCAACGTCGAGGGAACGATCGCGACGGTGTCGGAGATCTTTCATCTCCAGGGCGCGGACGAGCTGGAGCAGGCGGAGTCGAAGTACCTGCCGACGTCGGGCAGGAAATTCAATGCGATAGTGCTTGCCGCGTCCCAGGGTGAGAAGTTCGGCGACCTTGTGAAGGATGTCCCGAAGGCGCTGCTTCGCGTGAATGGAACGCCGATTCTCTCGACGCAGCTCGAGGCGTTCAACCGGATGGGCATCACCGACATCACAGTCGTGCGCGGATTCAGGAAGGAGACAATCGCCTTCCCGGGCATCAGGACCGTCGACAACGACGATCACGCCGCGACGAAGGAGCTTTTCTCGCTTCATGCCGCACGCGCCGCGATCAAGGGCAACACCGTGATCTCGTACGGCGACATCGTCTTCAAGGATCATGTTCTTCACGAGCTCATCAACACCGAGACGGATATCTCTATCGTAGTCGATGCAGATACGTCGAGTCGTAATGGCTACACGGATTTTGTGCGTACTGACAGGCCGTGGTCGCGGTCGGCGCTGAATCCTGTCGTGACCCTGAAGGAGATGTCAGCGCTGCTCCCGCACGATGACGCGCAGGGTGAGTTCATCGGTCTCTGGAAGGTGAATGCCAGGGGCGCGGCGGCGGTCAACCAGGCACTCGAGCGGCTCTCGGCGCGCGAGGACTTCAGGACTCTCCGGATGGCGGATCTCTTCAACGAGCTTTCCGCGACCTCGACGGTTTCTGTCGTATACACGCGCGGCGCGTGGATCGACATCGACAGCGTCGTTGATCTCATGCAGGCGAGCGAGCTGACGTGATCGAGACGCGCCGCTTCGGTGACAAGCTGAAGGGTCTCGGGTTCAATTTTTTCAGCGGCGTTCCCTGCTCATACCTCACCGACCTGATCAATTACGCTGTCAACGAGTGCGAGCTCGTGATGGCGGCGAACGAGGGGGATGCGGTCGCGGTCTGCGCCGGTGCGCACCTGGGCGGGCGGAAGTCGGTTTTCCTCTGCCAGAACTCCGGGCTCACAAACGCTACCTCACCGCTCACTTCGCTGGTCTACACGTTCGGGATCCCGATGCTCGGCTTCGTGAGCCTGCGCGGAGAGCCAGGAGGCAAGCCTGACGAGCCGCAGCACGAGCTCATGGGACAGATCACGACAGGGTTTCTCGACCTGATGCGGATCCAGTGGACTTACCTGGCCACCGATGATGAGGAGGCGGAAGCGCAGCTCGACGAAGCGAACAGGGTGATCGAAAACGGCCAGCCGTTCTTTTTTGTCGTCCGGACCGGGACGTTTGCAAAGGAAGTTCTCCGCGACCGTGTCTTCGGCGCCCCCCGGACCGACCCTGTCGTTATTCCCAAACTCCGCGAGACCGCACCGCAGGCGCGCTTCGAGGCGCTGACGGCCCTCGAGGGGCTACTTCGGCCGGACACCGTTCTCATCGCTACGACCGGGTTCACCGGCAGGGAGCTTTACGAGGCGGGTGACGAGCCTAACAACTTCTATATGGTAGGCTCGATGGGGTGCGCGGCAGCAGTCGGGATGGGGCTGGCGATGGCGCGCCCCGACGTTCGGATCATCGTAATTGATGGCGACGGAGCGCTCCTCATGCGCATGGGCTCGGCGGCAGTGCTTGCCGCGTACGCTCCGCCCAACCTCGTCCACGTGCTGCTCGACAACAACGCTCACGACTCGACCGGTGGGCAGAGAACGGTGTCTGACAGGATCGATTTCACCGCGTTCGCGGCGTCAGTGGGTTACGGCAACGCGTTCCACGCGCACGACACTGGCGAGCTGGTTGATCTCGTCGCGAAAAGTTTCGCGTCGGGCCGGCTGGGATTCGTGTACCTCAAGACGGCTCCCGGGTCGAAAGCCAATCTCGGAAGGCCGAAAACTCGACCGCCTGAAGTTCGCGAGCGGTTCATGAAGTTCGTCGCGGCATCAGCTCCCGGGGCGTGATGCCGGGCAAGGCGGTGATCGTCGCGGCAGGCCTTTCGAGCCGGCTTTATCCGTTGACTTCAGAAACGCCGAAGGCACTGCTCCCGGTCGGTGACGAGACGCTGTTGTCGCGGTCGATAAGGCTCTTACGCAACGCGGGCATACCAGAGATCGCTGTCGTGGTGGGTTTCCAGGCAATTTCTATCCGGGACGCCGTCGATACGGACATTGCAATTCTACCCAATCCGTTCTTTCGGCACTGCAACAACATGGGGTCGCTTCTGTTCGCCAGGGATTTTGCGGCAGACGACTCTTTCGTATATCTCCACGGGGACCTCGTCTATACGGGGAGCACATTGGACGCCTTTCTCGACGCCGCGCGCGATCCGGGGCCGTCATGCCTCGACCTTCTCACCGCGTTCGGCGATGTTGATGAGGAGGCGATGAAAGTCCGGGTCAAAGGTGACAACACGCTCATCGAATCGAGCAAGGCGATTCCGCACGAGGATGCAGCCGGCGAGTGGACGGGGATCGCTGTGGTTCAGAAGCCGCGAGTGATATTCGATGAAATCGAGAGACACATGATGAACGTCGGGCTCACCGACTACGACACAGCTGCATTCAGTTCACTCGTAATGGCCGGGGAAGTCGTGCGCTGCATTCCCGCCAACGGCGATGCGTGGAAGGAGATCGACACGATTGAAGATCTTGAAGCTGCCCGGAACACGTTCGGGGGGCGCCGGTGATCTTCAGCAATCCCGTAAAGGTCGAGTGGGGGACGCCTGACTTCGCCTGGCTTCCACCGATGCTCGGCGGAAGGCGTGCGGCGATCGTCTCGACGCCTGGGATGGAGGAGCGCGGTGTTCTTGAGGTCGTGAGGTCGGTCATCGGGCAGGCTGACATGCCTGTCGTGACCGGCGCCAAGTCGAATCCGACGATCGCCTCCATACGGGAGAACGCCGCGACGCTGCTCGACACCAGGCGTGACATCGACATCCTCGTGGCAATTGGAGGCGGCAGTGCCCTCGATACCGCCAAGGGGATCGCGGCGATCGCATCAGGCGGATTCTCGGGCGACTGGTTCTCGAGTCACCTGAGGGAGGGCGCGCCATTTCCCGATTCCTTTACTCCGCCGCCGATTATCGCGGTCCCCACGACTGCCGGCACCGGGAGTGAAGTCACGATGTGGGGCACTGTGTGGGATGAGGAGAGTGGAGCCAAACACTCGATCTCCCACCCGAAGCTGTACGCCGAGCGCGCCGTGCTCGTGCCTGAGCTGACTGTGACGGTGCCGCCACACCTGACTCTGTTCACGGCGCTCGATGCACTGTCGCACTGCATGGAGTCGATCTGGAACAAGCGGTCGACCGCGGTGAGTGAAGCTTTCGCGACTGCCGGAATCGCGCGGATCCTGACAATCGTCGATGACGCGATGCTCGACCCCGGCAACATCGACGTCCGGCGCCGTCTCCAGGAAGGCGCGCTGCT